>JBEKOW010000251.1:0-11957 GCA_049521375.1 Terriglobales bacterium | reverse complement strand
ACTTTGCTGCGCAGTAAAGAACTGGTGATCGAGCGGGCGGAAATCGTCTGGCAGGCCTTACGAAATTTCAGCGCCAGCCGCGCCGATTTTGCCGATTGCCTGATTGAGCGCTGCGGCCACGCCGCCGAATGTCAGCACACCGTCACCTTCGATCGGAATGCGCCCAGCGCCGGCATGAAACTACTCCGCTGAGAGTGTGTGATTTTTTTCCCATTTTCACCATCTCATTTAGAACCGAAGTCATGCTGAGCGGAGCGGGGTAAGCGAAGCGCGCCCCGCGCAGTCGAAGGACCCCTATCCCCTCTTGATTTTTCGCAATTCTAAAAAAATCACACACTCTGACAGGGCAGCGAGCTATTTCTGGCTTTTGTCGAACCGCATCCGTGCCAGCGAGTCGACCTCACCATCGAGTTCGCTTTGCGACGGCGCATTGACTTGAATCACCAGAACTCGCCGATCCGACAGTGTGATCAAAATGACTGAGTTGTAGCGGGGCTGCTGATCTGGGGCGGACAAATCCAGCCGCCAATAGTCGTAGCTTGGTTCGGAAACCTTCGTCGGGCCCGCCATCTTGAGGCCTTTGATGCCCAGCCACATCCCTTTAACCTCTCCCAGGTAGGCCAGAGCAATCGTGTCGTGCGTCTTATCGCTGCTCCGTTGCTTTGTGTCGTAAAGAAATGACATTCTCGGCTGACCGCTCCGCTCGCGCGTATCCCACAAAGCCAGGATCATATGTTCGCGCCCTGTCCGATCGCGAGGGTATTTCTCTTTCCACTTTTGCGCTGAATTGTTGGGGAAACTCGTAGGTTAGTCCCATAGCCGCTTCGCGAAAAACGTTCCCATGCACGCTGCCTTTTTGCTGGCCCACGCTTGTCGCGCACAATAGCGACAGGCAAATGGACGTCACGAACGCAAAGTTGCATCTCATCGCCCCTCCGACTTAGTCCGCCTTCGCCACCACCTTCTTCGCCGCCGGTTTCTTCTTCAGCCGCTCCAGCACCGCCGCCACGATCAGCGGCAATCCGACCGTCGCGTCCACAAACACTTCGCCAAACTTCCCGCCTTCCGCCGGAGGCACAAACTTCCCCCACGACACCGCCTCGCTATACGGCGAACCCGACAACCCGCCCCAATATACTGGCTCGGGACAAATCCTCAACCCGTAGTGATAGCGCTTCAGTGGCAGGTCTTCGCCGCCCCTGCGATGGCGCAACTCGATGAACGGTCCAAACTGCTGCGACCAGTTGCGCGGCACGCCTCCGCCAATCGTAAAAATCCCCAACCGTTTTTGCGCCAAAAGCGTAGCCGCGAAATGCTCCAGATCAAGAAACGGATCAAACCGGAAACGCGCCTTCCCCTGCTTGTCGCGCTCCCGGTTCGTCAACGCGTAGTCAAGCCCCAGCTCAGAATCGGAGAACGCCGGCACAAATACCGGCACATTATTTTCATACGCCGACTTCAGAATGCCGCGCTGTCCCTTGGCAGTCTTCGAAAGATGTTTTCCAATGGCCCGGTTCAACTTGTACGAGCACATGACTTCATCCGAGTCCCACGCCGAAAACACGGCGTGCATCACCCGCTCCACGTCATCCAGATTCTGCTCTGGTTCCAGCGTGTCATAAACGCGGTTGTACCCCGCTTCATAAAGCTCCTCGTCGCTGAAATCGGGATTGTGCCGGAAGTGCGCGCGCCCCGTAGCCTCCACCAGCCCGTGCGCCATCAGCGCGCCCGTGGAAACAATCGCATTGACGATCCCGCGCTCGATCAACTCGGCAATAATCAACCCCTGCTTGGCCACGGTCATCGCGCCCGCCAGCGTCATTACAATGAACGCATCCTTGTCGCGCGCCATTGCTTCGAGCACATCGGCCGCCTCACCGAGTTGCCGCCCGGTAAATGCCGTCTTGGCCATCGCCCGCACCAGTTCGTCAATCGATCCGATCTTCCCCAGGTCCAGCGGAGCCAGCGGGATCAGCTTGTCCGCCACCGGGTCATGCAGCTTGCGGTCGATGCCCGCGCCTTCCTGATGATTGCCATGCTTCGTAACATTTTTTTCCTTCAAGGAAACAACCTCCGGAATGAAACCGCTTTTGTGTGAAGAAACAATTTACTAGAACTGCGAGGGAAGCGGCGAATCGCATTCACACTCCCGCAACATTTTCGTCTGCACAGAGCACTTTGATATCCTGAAGAACCAGTGTCCGACAACTTCAACGTCGCCTTAGTGCAGATGTCATGCGGTCCCGAGCCAGCGGACAACATGGCGAATGCGATCGACCGCATCGCCCAGGCCGCCCGCCAGGGCGCGCACGTAGTCTGCCTGCCCGAGCTTTTTCAGACGCAGTACTTCTGCCAGCGCGAAGACGCAAATCTGTTCGACCTGGCCGAGCCGATCCCCGGACCCTCCACCGAAAAACTAGCCGTCGCCGCGCGCCAGAATAAAGTTGTACTCGTGGCCTCGCTCTTCGAGAAGCGCGCCCCCGGCGTCTACCACAACACGGCGGCCATCTTTGACTCGGACGGAGCCTTGCGCGGCATTTACCGCAAGATGCATATCCCCGACGATCCGCTCTACTACGAAAAGTTCTACTTCACTCCCGGAGACCTCGGCTTCAAGGCTTTCGATACCGATGCCGGAAAAATCGGAACGCTCGTCTGCTGGGACCAGTGGTATCCCGAAGGTGCGCGCCTGACCGCGTTGCAGGGCGCAAGCATTCTGTTTTATCCCACCGCGATCGGATGGCATCCCGCCGAGAAAGCCGAGTTCGGCATCGCGCAACATGACGCCTGGCGCACCATCCAGCGCGCCCACGCCATCGCCAACGGAGTTTACGTAGGCGTGGTCAACCGTGTCGGCTTTGAAACCGGAGACATCCGCGGCAATTCCACTCCCGGCAAAGGCCTCGAATTCTGGGGCGGATCGTTTTTCTGTGATCCCTTCGGCCGCGTGCTAGCCGAAGCGTCCCACGACAAAGAAGAAATCCTGATCGGCGAAGTCGACTTGAAGCACCTAGAAGACACGCGCCGCAACTGGCCCTTCCTGCGCGACCGCCGCATCGACAGCTACGCCCCCATCACCAGCCGCCTGTTGGACGGAAAATGAAAATCTCAGAGCGACCAGCACCCTCGCGCAATGTCATCCTGAGCGAAGCGGAACGAGGAGCGAAGCGAGTCGTCCCGCGTAGTCGAAGGACCCCTACTCCCTCAACAGACCAACGTTCCCCGGATCGCCCATGACCCCACGCCGCCCCAAACTCCCCGCCGCGCAAGGCTACCGCATGCCCGCCGAGTGGGAGCCGCACGCTTCCACCTGGCTAGCCTGGCCGCACCTGCAAAGCGACTGGCCCGGAAAATTCGAGCCCATCCCCTGGGTCTACGTCGAGATCATCCGCAATCTCACCCGCCACGAGCGCGTCGATCTGGTAGTCAACAGCGAACGAGCCGAGCGCAGCGCGAAGGCAATTCTGGAGAAAGCAGACGCCCTTTCCGACAACGTAGTCTTCCATCGCTGGCGCACCGACCGCGTGTGGACCCGCGACTCCGGCTGCATCTTCCTGACCGACCAGTCACCTGAGGCGCAGGAGCCGCGAGCGACGAACTCCGAGCTTAACCCTGAAAATCCCTCGCAACTCGCGGCTCGCGACTCGCAACTGCTAGCCCTCCACTTCCAGTTCAACGCCTGGGCCAAGTACGAAAACTACCAGCACGACGCCAAACTAGGCGCCCGCATGGCGAAGTCCGTGGGCGCGCGCGTCGTGCATCCAGTATTCGCCGACAAAACGGCCAGCGAATTTCCCGTAGTCCTCGAAGGCGGATCCATCGACGTCAACGGCCGCGGCACCCTGATCACCACCGAAGAGTGTCTGCTCTCCACCACCCAGCAGCGCAATCCGCGCATGGACCGCACCGCCTACGAGCAGATGTTCGCCGACTATTTAGGAATCCAGTCCGTCATCTGGCTGGGCGAAGGCATCGAGGGAGACGACACCCACGGCCACGTAGACGACCTCACCCGCTTCGTTTCACCAGACACGGTCATAACGATGACCGAGCCCAACGCGCAGGATGAAAACTATTCCGCCCTCCACCACAACCTGGGACGCCTGCGAGCCGCCCGCGATCAGGACGGCCAGCGCCTCGACATAGTAGAGATCCCCATCCCGAGCCCGGTAGTATTCGAAGGCCGCCGCCTGCCCGCCAGCTACGCAAATTTCTATATCGCCAACGGAGCCGTGCTAGCCCCAGTCTTCAACGATCCCAATGACCGCATAGCGCTAAACAAGCTAGCCGAAGCCTTCCCCAACCGCGAAATCGTCCCCATCTATTCCGGAGATTTAATCTGGGGCTTCGGAGCCCTCCACTGCATGACCCAACAGCAACCGGCGTAGACTGTTAGCGACGTCTTCCGTTTTTTCCTTGACAATCAGGGACTCCAGGTACAAAATCCGCGATATTTCTCCAGCCGAGAACTCGCGGCATAGCTCGTGCCGTTTAATCTGCCTCAGACCGTCTCGGCCTGCTTTATTAGCTCGTTCCTTTCATAACGGCAGTCTCCCTGGTATTCCCGGTTTCCAACGCTCATCGGCAAAGCTACAGGAGGAGAGTAATGAAGCGTGCAAATATCGGCGTGTGCATGATCGTGCTGTTGTGTATCTCGTCCGTTTCCGGCCAGCAACCGCAAAACGCGGGCTCGGCCGCTGGGATCGTGCCTCGTTTGGTCAGGTTCGCCGGCAGTATCAAGGATGCCGGCGGCAAACCGCAGACCGGCGTCGCGGGAATCACTTTCTCTTTTTACGCGGAAGAGCAGGGCGGAACCGCTCTCTGGATGGAGACCCAGAACGTGCAACTGGATGCGAGCGGCCATTACCGTGTGCTGCTGGGCGCAACCCAGCCTGACGGTCTGCCGACGCAGTTGTTCAGCTCCGGCGAAGCGCGCTGGCTGGGAGTGCAAGCGGGGAGTGAGCCCGAGCAGTCGCGCGTTCTCTTGGTGGCGGTGCCCTACGCCTTGAAGGCAGCCGATGCCGAAACGCTTGGCGGAAAGCCGGTTTCCGCCTTCGTGATGTCCGGGACCACAGGGCAGCCCGGAGCTCAAGGCGCGCCTGGAAACGCAGTCAGCGGCAATGCAAAGACGCAGCAGCCGCAAACGGCAATTACCGGCGGCGGCAAGAAGAACTACATAGCCAAATTCACGGGCGCCAGCACGATTGCGGATTCCGCGATTGTTGAAAATAGCGGACTGGTCGGCATTGGCACGACTACGCCCGAGGTGCCCCTGGAAGTAGAGACTTCGACAGACAATTACAGCATCGTTGCTTACAACGGTAAGGCCGGCGGATACGGTGTAAGTGGCGATGCCACAGACACCACCAAGATTAACGTCGGGGTGGTTGGCACAGCCATGGGGCCGGGGGGGTTTGGCGTCCAGGCGACCAGCACCGGCGCGGGTGGCTATGGCGTGTACGCCGGCGCCGTTGACACTACGAAGGCTAATACTGGCGTACAGGGTTTTGCCGATGGTCCTGGGGGCAGCGGCGTTAGCGGGACGGCGAGCGGCACCACCACGGCTAATTTCGGGGTCACAGGTAATGCCGATGGTCCCATAGGCTTCGGCGTTTCCGGCAGTGCGTCTGGTGCAAACGGCACCGGCGTTTCTGGGACGGCAACCAACACGAGCGCTTATAATTTCGGCGTAACCGGCGATGCGATGGGGCCCGGGGGGACCGGCGTTGTCGGGACGGCGGGTGACAAAACCAAAGCAAATACTGGCGTAGCCGGTGGCTCCAATGGTCCCGGCGGCACGGGTGTGTTTGGCAACGCTTCGGACACCTCGAAAGCCAATTTCGGGGTATCGGGCGCAGCCGGTGGCCCCGGTGGCCAAGGGGTCACAGGCCAGGCCACAGGTACGACGCAAACCAATTTCGGGGTCGTCGGTTTTGCCTCCGGTGTAAACGGGGTGGGCGTTTACGGTACGGCTACCGACACTACCAAATACAACATCGGCGTAGATGGCTATGCCGCTGGTCCTGGCGGCGAGGGTGTCCGCGGCGAAGCCACAGGCACCACGGCAGCCAATTACGGCGTAAAGGGGCAAGCCGACGGTCCAGCGGGTGAAGGGGTCGTAGGCGTCGCTATCGATACCACACAGAAGAACTTCGGCTTCGTCGGATTCGCGGCTGGTCCTGCCGGCGAGGGCGTGGAGGGCAACGCGATCAATACCTCGGATGCGGATTATGGCGTGGCCGGCTTTGAGAGTGGACCCGGTGGAGCGGGTCTCTATGGGGCGGGGGACACCGGAGTTCAGGGTGTAGCTGCAACCGGTGGCAGTGGGATAGCGGGATATTTTGTCGGAGACGTCAACATCTCGGGCAATCTGTCCAAGGGGGGAGGTTCTTTCAAGATCGACCATCCGCTCGACCCCGCCAACAAGTATCTCTACCACTCCTTCGTCGAATCGCCGGACATGATGAACATCTACAACGGGAACGTCACAACCGACGGAGGCGGCATCGCTGTGGTGGTAATGCCGGATTCGAGCAGCGCAGCTTCACCATCCAGACGGACAAGCCTGGAGTGAAAGTATCCTGGCAGGTAACCGGCATCCGAAAAGATGCGTGGGCCAACGCACACCGGATTCCGGTGGAAGAAGAAAAACCCGCAGCGGACCAAGGTTACTATTTACATCCGGCACTCTATGGTGCGCCCGAGGAAAGAGGAATCGCGTGGGCGCGGCACCCGGGCATGATGCGCTACACACAGCAAAAAATGCTTCACCCCTTGGCCGCAAGGGAGGCGATGCCGGGTCCGATCAAGGAGCCTGTTCCCCCTGCTCCGAATGTAATGCCGGCGGCTAGGCGGGTGGCCCACACTCCCAGACTTAACTTTCAAAACGAAGAATAAAACTTCCACCTGTGGGTGCCCCATTCAAGCCATTCTTGGCTTGAGTGGGGACCCGGCCAACTTCAATCTCCAAGCGTCCAGTTCTCGGTGACCAACCTGGAGACCCGCCCAAACTCCCGCGTGTTGTCGGTCACCAGTGTTAACCCGAGGCTGGGGGCGTGAGCCGCGATGAACAGGTCGTTCGCTCCAATCATGGTGCCCGTCTTTCTCAGGTCGGCACGGATGCGGGGTTCCACGTGGAACACCGTTGAACGTTTCATTTACACTTCTAGCCGTGAACGCCGAGATCATCGCCGTCGGTTCGGAACTGCTCACCCCCCACCGCCAGGATACGAACTCGCTCTTTATCACCCAGAAACTAAACGACATCGGCGTCGAGGTCCGCTTCAAGTGCATCGTAGGGGATGACCATGAGGATCTGGTCGCCGCGGCCAAACTAGCCATGCGCCGCTCCGACATCATCATTTTCTCCGGGGGCCTCGGCCCGACCGAAGACGACCTGACCCGCGAATCCGTCGCCGAAGCGCTGGGACTCACGCTAAAACGCGATCCCCAGATCATCGCCAGACTGGAAGAGAGGTTCGCCCAGCGCGGCTATAAGTTCTTTCCTAACAATGCCAAACAGGCCGACGTGCTCGCGAATGCGACTGTGCTCCCGAACAAAATGGGGACCGCGCCCGGCCAGTGGATCAGCGGAAAGTACGATGGGCAGGACCGCCTCCTCATCCTGCTGCCGGGCCCGCCCTACGAACTGAAACCTCTATTCGAGGCCGAATGTATCCCGCGGCTGCGCGCCCGGGTGCCGGCGCAGCATATCGCCATGCGCACGCTCAAGATGGCGATGATTCCCGAATCGCAGGTCGATGCGCGCGTCGCCCCCATCTATAAGACCTACAAGGACATCGAGACTACCATCCTGGCCGGCGGCGGGGAGATTCAGCTCCACCTCCGCTGCCGGAAGGATTCGGCGGAGGAGGCGGAGGCGCGCGTCGAAGAACTCGCGGAGAAAATCGAAGACGAAATGGGCGACGCAATCTTCTCGCGCAAAGGCGAGACGATCGAGCAGATTGTGAGTTACCTCCTGCAGATGCGCGGCATGACTCTGGCCACGGCGGAATCGTGCACCGGCGGCCTGCTCGCCGAGCGCATCACATCGCTGGCCGGCAGTTCACGGCATTTTCTGGGGGGAGCCGTCGTTTATTCGAACGAATTAAAGACGCGGTTTGCCAATGTCCCTAAGGAGTTGATTGACAAGCATGGAGCAGTGAGTCCCGAGGTCGCCAAGGCGCTGGCCGAGGGCATTCGAAAGCGCTGCCTGTCGAGTTACGGAGTTGGCATTACGGGCGTCGCCGGCCCGGCTGGCGGGACCGAGCAGAAGCCCGTGGGACTTGTCTACATTGCGCTGGCGGGAGACGAAGGTACGCAGGTGGTCGAGCGTAATTTTCCCGGCGATCGCGCGCGCATCCGGCAGTTTGCCACGCAGCAGGCCTTGGAGATGATCAGGCGGGCACTCCTGTAGACGGGCGCCATTGTAGATTCGGGACGGCGGGGGCGAAACGTCCTCGCGACTGCTGGCGGGGCGCCGGAGCTACCCTCTTATGCGAGTCTTTGTCGGCATCGATCTTAACGATGACATCCGCGGCAAGATCACGCGCTTTCTCGAGGGCGTAAGCGGATTTGCGCCGGAGGCACGCTGGGTCCGCCCCGAATCTTTACACATCACGCTGAAGTTTATCGGTGAGCAAACAGAGGAACGTGTTGCCGCGATCATTCAGCGGTTGCGGCAGGCGGAGAGCAGCGGCTTCGAGATCCAATTGACGGGGTATGGATTCTTTCCTACCGCCAAAGCTGCTCGCGTGTTCTGGATTGGCATTTACGCTGGGCCCGCGCTTGCCGAACTCGCCGCGCGGATCGACGCTGCCCTCGCCGAACTTGGTGTTCCGCGTGAAGAGCGGGCCTTCAGTCCACATCTGACGCTCGCTCGCGCCGGGGGCCGTTCCGGAGACCCGAAGCGACGCAAGGACGATGGACCTGACTCGACGTTCTCCGCGCTGCAGAGGCGGCTTGCGGCGATGGGCAACCCCGAGTCCGGTACACTAAGCTTCGGCAGCATGACGGCCCCAGAGTTTATTCTCTACCAGAGCCAGCTTTCGCCGAGCGGATCGAAGTACACGAAGCTGGAACGGTTTCCGATGTGCCGGTAAAGTTCTCAGCCTTTGTTTCTCGGCGGGAGACGGAGGTGCTCAGGTAACAACCAAGAGCTTCCGACAATGAACGCAGCTCCTTATTTCGTCGTCGCGGTGGTGAGTTACCTGCTGGGATCGATCCCCTTTGGGTACCTTCTCGTGCGCATCTTTACCGGAGACGATGTGCGCGCGACGGGGAGCGGCAATATTGGGGCGACGAATGTGGCGCGGAAGTCGCCGGTGCTTGGGATCGCTACCCTCGTTCTCGACGCGGCCAAGGGGCTTGCGGCGGTGCTCTTTGCGCGCATGGCGTTGGGCGGGTCCCATCGCCATCTCCTCATGGCCACGGCTGCGCTGTTCGCCGTTTGCGGCCACCTGTTCCCGATCTGGCTCAGATTTCATGGCGGCAAGGGCGTGGCCACCAGCCTGGGAGCGTTCGTTCTGCTCACCCCAAAAACGATTTTGTGTCTGGTGGGATTGTTCGTCGTGCTCGCACTCGCCTTCCGCTACGTCTCGCTGGGCTCGATTGCGGTGGCTGCCGCATTCCCGCTGCTCGCGTGGGCTTTCGGTGAATACCGCGATCCACTGGAGCTCCTTATCATTGCAACCGTGTCGGTGCTGGTGATCTGGAAGCACCGGCAAAACATTGGACGGCTGGCTGCGGGCACGGAATCCAAACTCGGGCAGAAATCAGGAAAGCCGCTAACCCCGGAACAACCTCATGGAGGGCAAGGCAGATGAGCCGGATGGCCGTCATCGGCGCGGGCGCATGGGGCACGGCGTTAGCGATCGCGCTCGCACGTAAAAGAACGCATACGATCCGGCTGTGGGCCAACGAAGCCGAAGTCATGGAGAGCGTTGCCAGGCGGCGGATCAACGAACGTTTTTTGCCGGGCTTCGAACTGCCGTCTGCGATCGAGGCGACGAATGACCTGGCGACCGCGCTCGACGGCGCGGAGATTGTGGTCAGCGTCATGCCCTCGCAGCACTGTCGCGCGCTGTTTGAACAGATGGCCTCGTCGCTGCATCCAGAGACTCTGATCGTGAGTTGCACCAAGGGCCTGGAGAACGCGACGCTTCTGCGCATCACGCAGGTGATCGCGGATGTTTTGAAGACGCGCAAGTTCACTCCTCGGGTAGGAGCGTTGAGCGGGCCGTCGTTTGCCAAAGAAGTGGCGAGGGGCGATCCGACCGCCGTCACCGTGGCCTCCGCCGACGGTGAACTGGCACGCGCGGTGCAGCAGGCGTTTAACAGTTCGCGCTTTCGGGTTTATACCAATGACGACGTTACGGGCGTCGAACTGGGCGGGGCGCTCAAGAACATTATCGCGATCGCCGCGGGAGTTTGCGACGGACTCGAACTTGGCCACAATTCGGTGGCGGCACTGATTACCCGTGGGCTTGCCGAGATTGCGAGGCTGGTGGTCGCTTGCGGGGGACGGCTCGATACGATGGCCGGCCTGGCAGGGCTTGGCGATCTCGTTCTTACCTGCACTGGCGATCTTTCCCGCAACCGCAGCGTGGGCGTCGAACTCGGCAAAGGGAGAAATCTCTCCGATATTATTGCCGGCATGCATGGAGCGGTCGCGGAGGGCGTATTTACCACGAAAGCCGCCGTGGGCCTGGCACGCGCCAAGAACGTGGAAATGCCGATCACGGAGCAGATGTTTGACATCCTTGAAAAAGGCAAATCGCCACAGCAGGCGATTGAAGATCTGATGACGCGCGCGGCTCGCTCGGAGAGCTAGGGGTGCTGATGGGTGGAACTAGAAAGCGCAAACCACGCCGCCGTACCGGGTTCGCCGGTGAACTACCGGGCTTAAACGCCCGACTCAACCACGACCTGGGCGGCCCCAGGGCCGCTCTTCCACGGTCATGCGGGCATCCTGGACTTTCTCCGCAAAGTGACGCCCGGGAGACGTTGTCTTTGTTTTAGTTGCAAAGGCGATGAAAAATCGACTGCCGAAGACCGAAGGCCAAAGGCGAGAGCCGAGAGCCTATTCTTTCAAATCAACATGCACTACATCTTCCACCGGAAGCCCCAGAAAACGGCTGCCCATCTTCCTGAATTTCTCCGCCGAGTCGGTGGCGAAAAACTTTAGGCGCGGCGCCGACCGCCGTTCGGGTTCAGTGGGCGCGGCGAGCGGCTCGCCCTGCAGCCGGCGAGCGACATCGTGAGCGGTCGACTCCGCCGAATCTACAATCGCGACGTGAGCGGGAGCGATGCGACTCAGCATCGGGCGGAGGAGCGGGTAATGCGTGCAGCCAAGCACCAGGACATCGGACTGTTGGGCATCGCCCGCGAAAGCCTCATCCAGATAAATGCGCGCGACCTGTTCGGTGACCGGGTGATCGACCCATCCCTCTTCGACAAGCGGCACAAAGAGCGGGCAGGCTTTTTCCGCGACAGTTACATCGCGAGCCTCAAGCGCGCGCCGGTAGGCATGGCTGGCGACGGTCGCCTCGGTGCCGATGACGACGACCCGGTGATTGCGGCTCGCCTTGGCGGCCGCTTCGGCGCCGGGTTCGACG
The DNA here is from genome assembly GCA_049521375.1 of Terriglobales bacterium. Classification (GTDB taxonomy): domain Bacteria; phylum Acidobacteriota; class Terriglobia; order Terriglobales; family Acidobacteriaceae; genus Acidiflorens. Next base: position 342 of record JBEKOW010000251.1, on the reverse strand, counting down.
ACTCCGACGGTGGGCACTTGAGAGGCGGCTTTGATCTCGTCAAACGCGAGGGCGGTGGCAGTGTTGCAGGCGATAACCAATAGTTCGGCTCCCTGCGCTTGCAGGTGTTGAATGGCGCCCAGGGCATAATGCGCGACGGTGGCGGCGGATTTCGATCCATAGGGGAGGCGCGCGGTGTCGCCGAAGTAGAGATAGTCGGCTTCCGGAATGCGGTGCAGGAGCGCCCGCAGCACGGTAAGACCGCCGACGCCGGAATCGAAGACGCCGATGGTTGGCCTGCGAATGGTGGGCCGATGAATCGTTGCCGGATCGGCGTCTGGCCTTTGAGTGTCGGTCACGCCC
>JBEKOW010000250.1:0-6650 GCA_049521375.1 Terriglobales bacterium | reverse complement strand
AGTGTCACTTGTTCGGAAGTGTCCATCTCCGCTCCAAGTGGACACATAACCTAAAGTGTCCACTTCGGGAGAATGGCTCTTTAATCACCAGGATGTCTAGACGGCCATAACCGTACGCTTACACTTCACCGACTCTCCAATCCAGTTCAGATAAGACGCACCGCCTTCTTCCACGGCAAGCGCGATACATTCCGGAACCTCGTATGAATGTACTTCAGCCAAGGCATCACGCAGGCGAGAGAAAGCGTCCGCCGTGGTCTTGATGATGAGCACGTGCTCGGTAGCGGTTTCCACTTCGCCTTTCCAGCGATAGATGGATTCCACCTGTGGAATTACGTTGACGCAAGCGGCCAGTTGCCGCTCCACCAGGGTGCGGGCGATGGCCCGGGCTTCCTCCAGCGAACCAGCAGTCGTGAGAACCACAATCTTGTCGGTCATAAGGATGAGCGTTTGGACTTCCAGCGTGTCGATTCAGAGAGTACTCCAGAATATAGGGTAAGTTTTGGGGAACTCGTCGAGCGAGACAAGACTCTTTGATTACTGGAGAAGAGAGCACCGCTTTATCGATTGGTCAACACATCCAACAGAAATGACGGGCGCTCGGCCGCCCGCTGTGTGGCGAAATGATCGCTAGGCATAGTGCGTCCACGGGCAAACAACTACCGGCTGTATTTGCCGAAGTTGGTACCTTGCAGCCGGGGCGGGAGAACTTCCGCTTGACGGCGGAAGTGGAACAGACGTTTACTGATAAGTTACGTACCGATCCGGACGACTTTTCTGGCAGCAGAGTTGCCCGGGTTGTCCGGATCGATGGTCTCACACTCGTACCCGCCGACGGATCGTCGGTGCTCTCGGTTCCCGGAACGGAGCGGGTGGCGCGCGTCTACAGCGAGGCACGAGCAGGGAAGAGCTCGCAAAGTTAAGCACGGCAGCCAAACCATGGATCCTCGAACAGGCCCAGTCTCGAGAGCACGCATCTTTCCCCGGTCCGAGGAAGGGTTGCGCGCGGTCATGGAGCAGGGACCGCGGGCGGAAGCGATGGCGGCGCGATGGGTTGAGCGGACGCGTCCGGCTTGGTCGTGGTTGGCGCGCGACTGGCGCCGAGTGGGAACTGCGGTAGCTGTGCTGTTCATTGCCGGATTGCTTTTGCACGCGACCTTTGGCGCGAATGGCATGGTGGTCTACCAGCAGAAGCGCGCCGAGATGCAAGCTCTGCAGAGCGAAGTGAACGAGTTGCAGAAAGCCAACGAGCGCTATGCGGAGCAGATCAAACTGCTCAAGTCCGATCCAGCTGCGATTGAAAAGGAAGCGCGCGAACAATTGCACTACACGCGCAAGGGAGAGGTAATTTTCGTCGTACCAGAGCCCGCACCAAAGGTGCCCACCGGTAGAGTCCAAAACAGCAAGTAGGCTACTCCCGACCGGTTAGAGCTTTCCATGCAGGTGAGCCTACCTGCATGTCGAACGGTGGCGCGACCCGGCAATCCTCCATCCTTTGATCGTTGCAGACTATGGCGACCGAGTGTATAGTCGCTTGACCCGGAGGGTCGCACCGGGAAACCAACTAGAACGACGATGGAGAATGGTCATGGGATTTATCACCTGGATCTTGGTGGGGCTGATTGCAGGCTGGCTTGCGGGACAGGTTATGAAGGGCGGCGGCTACGGAGTGCTGGTGGACATCATCCTCGGAATCCTCGGCGGGGTTCTGGGAGGATGGATCTTCGGGCTTCTGGGGATCTGGCCGGGAGGCGGAGTGATCGGCGCGATTATCGTGGCGTTCGTGGGTGCGGTAATTCTGGTATGGATAAGCCGCTTGCTGAAGAAGGCCTGAAAGGGATTTGTGTCAAAACGGGAGGCTCGCCGGGCAAGCCTCCGATTGAGGGCGCGAGGGACGGGCAGCGATTTCTCCGTTGTGATAAAGTCTGAGAGGAGCATCGATTGGGGATCAGTCTGAGGAGGATCCGATGAGAAAATTTGTTTTGTTAATGCTGGCTTTTGTATTGGTCTTGCTGGTTGCATCGGTCGCGTTTGCTGGAAGCTCGCAAACCGTGAACGGTTGGGTCAGCGACTCCAAATGCGGCGTCAAGGGAGCCAATGCAGGGGCCGAGGCATGCACGAAGAAGTGCATTGGAGCGGGAGCGAGTCCGGTGGTTGTTACCGACGGCGATCAGAAAGTCCTGAATGTAGAAAATCCCGATTCGCTCAAGGATCACTACGGGCACCACGTAGCCGTCACCGGGCACATCGACGGGGATAAGATTCATGTGGACAGTGTGAAGATGTTGTAGGGCCGATCCCTCTTGGATGAAAATCGGGCGACCGTTTATGGTCGCCCGTTTTATTTTTCCGAGTAACTTCTTAGCGGCAGGCTAGCGCACGACGCCTTCGAGGGGCGAACTGGCGGTTGCATAGAGCTTACGCGGCATTCTCCCGGCGAGATGAGCCTGGCGTCCGGCCAGGACCGCATGTTTCATGGCCTCAGCCATGAGCACCGGCTCCTGAGCGCCGGCGATACCGGTATTCATAAGGACCGCGTCATAGCCCAATTCCATGGCAATGGCCGCGTCCGAAGCTGTTCCTACACCTGCATCCACAATCAACGGAACGCCGGTGATCATCTCTCGCAGGATGCGCAAGTTGGCAATGTTCTGAATGCCGAGCCCGCTCCCGATCGGAGCGCCCAGCGGCATCACCGCCGCCGCGCCGGCATCCACTAAACGTTTGGCGAATACGATGTCATCCGAGGTGTAGGCGAGCACGGTGAAGCCTTCTTTGGCGAGTACGCGGGTCGCTTCGAGGGTGGCCTGCACGTCGGGAAAGAGTGTCGCCTGATCTCCGATTACCTCGAGCTTGATCCAGTCGGAAAGCCCCGCTTCACGCGCCAGTCGCGCGGTGCGGACGGTCTCCTCCGCTGTATAACATCCAGCGGTGTTAGGCAGGAGAAAGTATTTATTTGGATCAATGTAATCGAGGAGTGATTCCTTGCTCCGGTCAAGATTCACCCGGCGCACTGCCACTGTGACCATGGCTGTGCCGCTGGCTTCGAGAGCGCGGGCGGTTTCCTGGAACGATCTGTACTTGCCAGTCCCAACGATCAGGCGGGACTGAAACTGTTTGCCTGCAATAAGGAATGAGTCCGTCATGGAAGTATTGTACGGCGAAGAATTCCGAGGCGCGAGGAGTCCGTGGCGCAGGGGTGGTCAAAAGTTCCGTGTGAGGGGATTGATGGCGGTCGCGAGGTGCGCGGAAAGGGAGGTCGCCAACCTCGGGCATCCACAGATCATCTAGGGGGTAGAGCGCATGTCACCGGACGGGTTTAGCCTCGGCCTCTGCCTTGGCGTACATGTCGTCAATCAATTCGCGGTAGCGAGACTCGATTCCCCGACGTCGCACTTTGAAGGTGTGAGTCAAAGTGCCATCGGCTGCCGAAAACTCTTCCGCCACCAGGAGCACCCGCTTTAGCTGTTCAAAGCGCGCCAGATTCTGATTCAATTCATCCACAATCCCGTGGTAAAGCGCCTGCACCTTTGCGTGGTCGACCAGTTCCTCCCGCGAACCGAAGTCGACCTTGTTGGCGCGCGCCCAGTCCTCGAGAACAGGAAAGTGAGGCGAGATGAGCGCGGCTGGAAACTTGCGCCGGTCGCCGAGCACCACGGCCGTCCCAACCAGCGGATTCAGCTTCAGGGAATTCTCAATGGGCTGGGGCGCGATAAACTTTCCGCCCGAGGTCTTGATGAGGTCTTTCTTGCGATCGGTGATGGAGAGATAGCCGTCGCTATCCATGCCGCCGATGTCGCCAGTCTTAAACCAGCCATCGATGAACGCATCGCGCGTTTCTTCCGGACGATTCCAGTAGCCCTTGAAGATGGACGGGCCGCGCACCAGCACTTCGCCGTCGTCGGCGATGCGTACCTCAACGTTCGAGAGCGGTTTGCCGACGGTTCCGAGTCTGTGCGCCAGGGGATTATTCACTGCGACCACGGGAGAGGTTTCCGTGAGCCCATATCCTTCATGGATACGGATGCCAATGTCGGCGTACCATTCCGCCAATTCGCGTCCCAGCGGCGCACCTCCGGAAATGAATTCCTCCGCATGATTGCCCATACCCGACCGCACCTTGGAAAACACAAGTTGATTCGCGATCTTCCAGGAGAGCGCGGAAGGCTGAGCCTGGGCGAGAATTTCGTCCCGATGAGCGCGTCCAACCTTGAGCGCCCAGCGATAGATGGCATTTTTCGGAAAGGCCGCAGTTTTCAGAATTACCTGCTGCCGGATCTTCTCGTAAACGCGAGGCACGGCGACGAAGATTGAAGGGTGGACTTCCGTGAGCACTTGTGGCAATCGCGCAATGTCGGGACAGTACGCTAAAGTCACTCCCCGATAGAGTAAAGCGAAGTCCACGTGCCGGGCCGTGACATGCGAGAGCGGAAGGAACGACACGCTCACTTCGTTGTTCTTGAGTGTGAATCCCTCCAGGGAGCAGGAGATGTTCGATGCCATGTTGCCGTGCGTCAGCATCGCGCCCTTGGCGGTGCCCGTCGTGCCGGATGTATAGATAATCGTCGCCAGATCGTCGGCACCGATGGTCCAGGATCGCGCGTCGAATGCGTGATCGCCAGTCTTAGGCCCCTGCAGCATTAGACTCTGCATGTGAATGGCGTGCGCAGTTTCCACCGCATCCATCACGATGATCCGTTCCACGGGCGTGTGCCTCTGAATGGTCAGCACTTTATCCAACTGGCTTTTTGTGGATACAGCAACGATGCGGGCGCCGGAATCGTTGAGGATGAAAGCGGTCTGTTCTGCTGTCTGGGTGGAGTAAACGGGCACGGTCACGGCGCCCAAAGAGAGCGCGGCGAAATCGGCAATCGTCCATTCGGGGCGGTTTTCGCTGAGGATGGCGACGCGATCGCCTTGTCGAATGCCCCATGATTCGAGAGCGCGTGCGACGCCGACAACGTTACGATAGAGTTCGGTGGAGGAAATGGGTATCCAGCCCAAGGCCTCTCGTTGCAACATGACGCGGTCGCGATGGCTCTGGCAAACCGCCAGTAGAATATCGTTCAGAGTCTTGATGCTCATCTGATCCGATCAGGTCCCGCCCACATTGTAGCCCCACGAGTGGCCAAGGGCACGTCGAAGTGAGAAGGCTTTGACCGCGCCGCCGCGGCAGGGTAGGCTTAAGCAATCCAGACGGGGGTGTCCATGAAGCGAAGAAATCTCCTCACGATGTTTGCGATCTGCGTGGTAATAGGCGCGACGCTTTGCCCGCCGAGCAGAGCGCAGAGCAACAAGTCGGAGCCGATGAAGTTGAAAGTTGGGGACGTTGCTCCCGACTTCAAGATGCAGTACATCGATGGCAAGGAAGAAAAAGACGTTACCCTGAGCCAGTATCGCGGGAAAAGCAATGTAGTTCTGGCGTTCTACATATTTGCGTTCACGGGTGGCTGAACCGCGCAAATGAAGGCCTTCCAGCAGAATCTTAAAAAGCTGGAAGCGGCCGACACCCAGGTTCTGGGTGTGAGCATGGACAGCCCCTACGCCAACAAAGCCTTTGCCGACCAGATCGGCGTAACCTTCCCGCTGCTGAGCGACTGGGGAGGAGAGGTCACGCGCGAGTATGGAATCTACGTGGACAAATACAAAGCGGCGCGGCGCGTGAATTTTCTGATCGGCAAAGACGGCAAAATTCTGGAAGAGCAAATCGATCGGGAGGCGATTGATCCGGCAAAGATCGTCGACGCCTGCGAGCGCAAGAAACTAAATCGCTGAGCGGCAGGTTCCCAGCGGGAGAGCGCGGATTCTGGGGAAGATTGAGCGCAGGAAGATGAGCTGTTCCGTATTGTGGTTTCACTAGCGATATCGGCAGATGGAGACGAACCGCCGGAACTAGTACCATCGGAAAGTCGCGTGCCGGGTTAAGAGAGTTCAGCGGATGGAAGCACATGTCCCGGAGGATAATCTCGATTGCGCCAAAGCCGAAGAGTTTGCGCGGCGGACTAGTTTGACCCCACCGCACCACGCTGTTATGATTTTCGTGCGGGGTGGAGCAGTCTGGTAGCTCGTTGGGCTCATAACCCAAAGGTCGGTGGTTCAAATCCACCCCCCGCAACCATTTAGAATCAATAATTTAGAAAGACAAAAAGAGCAATTGCACACAGATTGCACACGGTGATAGGATGTTCTCCGGCGAAAACGAGCCGGAGATCTCTCCCGTGAATATCCCTTCCAGCATCCCCAATCTCGAACCAGACGAGAAATTCGGTACCTGCGAAGTGCAACACAATCGCAGTTGCCCCTGCCTGCCGGAAGGCGCCGCAAGGAAGGACTGTGGTGACCGAAAGACCAAACGCAAACGCTGCCGCAAGCAGCTCTATTGCAACCATGGTGGGAAGCGCTGGCGCGAAAGCGCGGGCACTCGGGATTGGGCGGTTGCGGAGAGCAAGCGCAACGATAAACTGGCATCGTGGAATCCGACGCGAGCAAGAGCCAATGAGCAGTTGGCCGATACCGCGCTTCCGGAAGTGACAATAGACGAGGCCGCCGCTGCTTATGTCCTCTACAAGTCGAAGAGGGCAGCACAGACAATCGGGAAGTATACAACCGTCCGCAATCGTCTCCTCAAATTTTCGAAGTTTGGTCCCACG
>JBEKOW010000249.1:0-6681 GCA_049521375.1 Terriglobales bacterium | reverse complement strand
CCCATATAAGGACGATCGCGCCCAGCCGCATACTTGAAAACCTCCGTATCCACGAACGCGTCAATCGCGGCTTCTCCACTAAGAATTCCGGTTTCGTGTTGCTGGTCGTCGTGCCGTCCCAACAGGAACAATCCTGCCCCCGTTCCAGCAAGAGCGGCCACGCCGGCGTTGGCCGCGGTAGTAGCGTGTGATATTGTCGTCGGACTTTTGGGCGCGTGCTTCTCTATGTTTGTGTCCTCCGCGACCAGCGCCGTGCCCGCCAACACCAGCGGAACTGCCCACTGCCACTCTTTTTCGCTCATATGGATGGGGGCAGTCCAAAACCGTTCCTGATCCCTAAGCAGATTCTTGGGCAGCGATTGCAGGCGAACCGGAGCGGGAGAGAAATCGGGCACACCCGATTTCACCGGACCGGCCGGGGTGTCGCTCGTTTGCGCCGATGCTTGTCCGCACCCCACCCAACTAAGCGCCACAACCAGTGCGCCCGCCACGGCCACCGGCAGTTTGCTGCAGAAAGGGATTTCCATCAAGCCGGTAACCCTTCTAGATGTGTTCATCCCGTCCCCAAAACCTACCAGAATCGCCCTAATCTCTGGGTTCCATGAAGATGCGTGTTACTTCCCCATTGGCTGTATCCAAAACTTGCAAGAGCCGGCAAATTAGTATGCCCCCGTAATTTCTGTTGGGGCTCGCAAACACAGCGATGAATCTCGACAGACCGTAGCCTTCCCGACCGATTGCTGCATCTAAAATCGGCTGGGATGAAATCGCTCTCAACAGATTGGCCCGATCGGAAGACGGCGAACCATTCCGATCGCCTGGTTGGTACCGATGAGGTTGCATCGGAAGAAGGAACGCAATCTCCTCAGCCCGAGACGGAATTTTCTCTCCTCGACTTGACGGTTCTTCTCGTCGCCAACAAGCGATTCATCGGCCGATTCGTGCTGGCCGCGGCGATATTTGCAACGTTGGTGGCGTTCCTCCTGCCGATCCGCTATGAGGCAAAAGTCATTCTCCTCCCGCCCACTCAGAACACTTCAATGGCTTCAGCACTTTTAGGCCAACTTGGGAACTTGGGATCGCTGGGATCGCTCGCCTCACTCGGCGGTCTCGCCATGAAGACTCCCAACGACATGTACGTCGCATTTCTGACCAGTCGTACCGTCGAGGACGCAATGATCCGGCGTTTCGGCCTGATGGCGGAATATCACAAGAAGCGAATGTCGGACGCCCGCAAGGAATTTGAGCATCGTACGACCGTGGTTGCCGGCACCAAAGATGGGCTTATCCGCATCGCCATCGAGGATCGCGAACCCCGTCGTGCCGCCGAGTTAGCGAATGGTTATGTCGATGAATTCCGCAAACTCGCCGCCTCCCTGGCAATTACCGAGGCCGCCCGCCGCCGCATGTTTTTTGAACAGCAGTTGGAGCAGGCTAAAAGCGATCTGACCGCCTCCGAAGAGTCGATGCGAAAAACCCAGCAATCCACTGGTGTTCTGCAGATTGACAGTCAGGCGCGGTCTCTCATCGAAGCTGCGGCCCTCCTGCGGGCGCAGGTCGTCGCCAAGGAAGTGCAAGTTCAAAGTATGCGGTCCTTTGCTGCCGAGGATAATCCCAATCTCGTCCTCGCCAAGCAACAACTCGCCGCGCTCCAATCGCAGCTTGAACAGATGGCCGGATCCAACCACGACTCGGGTTCGGATATCGTCCTCTCCAAAGGTCGCGTAACCGAATCCGGATTGGAATACCTGCGCCGGTATCGCGATCTCAAATACCACGAGACCGTCTTTGAATTGCTCGCTAAAGAGTTGGAGATCGCCAAACTCGACGTAGCTCGGGAGGGGGAAATTGTGCAGGTCGTCGATGCCGCCGTCCCTCCCGACAAGAGGTCGTCGCCGCATCGAACGCTGATCGTCATTGGGGCAGTACTGGCCGCTTTCCTGGTAGCCGTGTTTTGGGTCAAGTTCCGGGAATCCTGGGTGCGGAGTTCGCAACTCCCGGAAAACCGCCGGCGGCTGGAATCCATCAGGGAGCAGTTGAAGATCAAACAGAATTCAGCCTAAAGCAGAGCCCCGCTTGAAATCCTAGGCATCGGTGCATCTTTGCACATTTCCCTTAGCAACCCATCCGCGTCAAATCGTATCTATCTTCCAACGATTGGGGTTGGGTAAGCGTGGACAGGACTCGAAGTGGGACTGACGTTTGGAGCTTCGTCTCCGTGCCGTACTGGCCTCGGCTGTTGAGCTGATGGACTTGATCGATCAGAGAGCGAAATGCGCGTTTTATTCTTAAATCCACCCTTTCACCCCCGCTTCTCGCGTGAGCAACGAAGTCCCGCCGTCACTAAAAGTGGCACCCTCTATTACCCCAAGTGGCTGGCGACGGCGGCCGGAGTTGCTATCAGGAATGGACACGACGTCGATTTAGTTGATTCTCCAGCTGCCGGCTGTTCTGTGCAGGCGGTTATTGACCGTGTCGCGGCCAGGAACATTGAAGCCGTAGTTTGTGATACCTCCACGCCGAGCATTCACAACGATGTTAACGTCATCGAGGCACTGCTCGCCGCTATGCCCTCTCTCCACGTCTTGCTGGTGGGCCGTCACGTGTCTGCTTTGCCCAAAGAGACGCTCGCCATGTCGCCTTCATTGGAAGCTGTCGCCATACGTGAGTATGAGTACACCGTGCGCGATTGGCTGGCGGCGAAAGCCTGCGCCGCGGATCTCTCCGCCGTCGACGGCCTGGTCTGGCGCCATGCAAAATCCGGCGAGACCGTCATCAATGCCCCACGGGAAGCGATACAGAATCTCGACGAGCTTCCTTTCGTCTCCGAAGTGTACAAGCGATTTCTGCACACGCCCGATTACTTCTATGGCCACTCGCTGTGGCCCTTGGTGGTCTTCGATACCAGCCGAGGTTGCCCTTATCACTGCTCGTTCTGTGTTTATCCCCAGACCTTCAGCGGACACAAAATGCGCTATCGTTCGGCTGCGAACGTAGCCGATGAATTCGACTTTGTGGCGCGCGAGATGCCCAACATCAAGACCGTCATGTTGGAGGACGACACCTTCATCATAAGTAAGCTCCGCACTATGGAGTTGGCCCGGGAATTGATCCGGCGGGGCAATAAATTGCCCTTTGACGCCAACTGCCGCGCCGACATCGGCGCAGAAGGCGAATTGCTCTCGACCTTGCATCAGGCCGGTGCCCGCCTCTTCTGTGTCGGATTCGAAAGTGGCGACGTCGAAGTCATCAACGGCATGAAAAAGAACAACGATGACCGTCGCGATGCAAAGTATCACGAAGAGGCTCACCGCTTCGTCCGGCGCTGTCAGGAAGCGGGCATCATGGTGCACGGCTGTTTCATGGTTGGAAACCTGAATGAAACGCCTGCCAGCATGGAAAAGACCCTGCAGTTCGCCAAAGCGCTTCGCCCCGATACAGCTCAGTTCTTTCCTATCATGGTCTACCCGGGGACAACTGCCTATGAGGAAGCTCGGAAGAGAAATTACATTCAAATCGACAATTGGAATGGCTGGTTGACGGAGGATGGCCTCCATAACAGCGTTGTCACTCTGCCTGACATCACTCACCAGCAGTTAGTAACATTCTGCGACCGGGCTCGGCGCAGCTTCTATCTTAGCCCTTCTTATCTGTTCTACAAGCTGATGCAGTCGCTGAGAGATCGCCGCGAATTGCAGCGTAATCTTAAGGGCTTCCTCACTCTTTCGAAATATCTCTTGCACGGTAGTCGGCATGAGAAGGCAATGGCGGAAGCTAAGCCTGGCGTAGAACCCAAGCCGGCAATCGTATGACGCGAGCAGGGGTTCAGGATGGCATCTAAATCTGTCTCGATCATCATTCCCACGTTCAACGGCGCGACTCGTATTGGCGACTGCCTGATTGCGCTTCAGAAACAGACAGCACCTGTTGCTAGAGACATTGTGGTCGTCAACGATGGATCGACCGACAATACTGCGGAGGTGGTGGGGCGCTATCCCGGCGTCCGTCTGATTAATCAGGCCAACGCTGGCCCCGCCGCGGCACGCAATCGTGGTGCGCGCGAGGCTGTTGCAAGCATCATTCTTTTCACCGATGACGACTGTGTCCCCTGCCCCGACTGGGTAGCCAGAATGCTCGAACCCTTCGATGATCCCGAGGTGGTCGGGGTAAAGGGCTCTTACAGCACCCACCAGACCCGTCTGGCTGCGCGTTTTGTCCAGGTTGAATATGAGGATCGCTACCGCCGTATGGCGGGTCTGCGAACCATCGATTTTATCGACACTTACTCGGCAGCGTTTCGCCGCGACCGCTTTCTGGAGATGAACGGTTACGACACCGACTTTCCCGTAGCCTGTGCCGAGGACATTGAACTCTCCTATCGCATGTCTGCTCGCGGATGGAAGATGGAATTTGTCCCCTCCGCCGTCGTTTACCACACTCATCCGGATTCGCTCCGGCAATATCTCAGGAAGAAGTACAAGTTCGCTTACTGGCGTGTGCTCGCGGTGTGGAAAAATCCGAGCAAGGCTGTGAATGACAGCCACACGCCCCAACTCATGAAGCTTCAGCTTCTCCTTGCCCCGATACTTGTGCCGGCCGTCGCGTATGACTTGATGGCGCATCCATCTATGCCGGCGTCACCGTGGGTGCTGGCCGCGTTCGCGCTCAGCACGTTGCCTTTCGCGCTGCGGGTGGTTGCGAAGGACCCGTTATTGGGATTTCTCGCTCCCGTCCTGCTTGCCGCGCGGGCATGTGCGCAGAGCTTGGGGGTGATCGCCGGAGCGATCGGTACCTGGCGAAAACCTGTTCGAGCTCCGGCTCGGCTTCATGTGTAAGTCACTCGCCTAACTCGGTTGGTTCGGCGAATGGGAGAGTTTCCTCGGGTTCAGTTGTGATGACGAGAGTCTGCTGAGTCAATATGAGCGCATTCTTATCGACATTACGTCAGATGCGCCTGTCCCTCGCGGATTGCGAGACTGCGAGCCATGCCCGCCGGCGCGACGCGCGCATCGTGCAAGGCATCATGGCGGGTTTCGCGGGCAGAGGAGTGGCAGCTGTTGTCAGCTTTATTTCCGTTCCCTTAACCGTGCGATATCTGGGTGCCGAACGGTACGGAGCGTGGGTGACAATTAGTACCGCAATGGCGTGGATCGCCCTCGCCGACTTCGGCCTGAGTAATAGTCTGACGAATGCGGTGTCAGAAGGGTACGCGAAGGACGACCGTTTCTTGGCGCAAAGCTATGTCGCTGCCGCCTTTTGGTCGTTGGCTGGGATTGCGCTGGTATTAACCTTGGTTTTTTCCTGCGTGTGGTGGGTGATTCCCTGGGACCGAGTGTTCAACGTCCAATCGCTTCTGGCTCGTCGGGAATTGGCTCCCGCGGTCGCCGTTGCATTCGTTATCTTTGTGCTGAATCTTCCCTTCTCCATAGTTGGGAAAGTCTATGGCGCCTACCAGGACGTAGCCACGGGCAATGCCTGGACCGCCGCCGGTAATGTCCTCGGGCTCTTCGCACTTATTACTGTGACACGACTTAAGGGAGGTCTCGTGTCTCTCGTGATTGCCGTCTCAGGCGCGCTTTTGATTGTGAATGTGATCAGTGCCATATGGCTATTCACATGGTCAAGGCCATGGTTGTCCCCGCGTCCCGGCTTACTGACCTGGCGTGCATTTCATAGGTTGAGCCGTCTCGGAGGTATGTTGTTTGTCATCCAAATCGCTGGCTTCGTGCTCTTCCAGACCGACAACCTGATTATTGCCCATTATCTCGGTGCGTCGGCGGTGACTCCCTACAGCGTGACGTGGAGATTATTCACCTACACTGCCCTGTTTCAAATTCTGGCAAGCCCCTCGTATTGGCCTGCCTATGCGGAAGCGTTCGCGCGCGGCGATCAATCATGGGTCTATCGCAGTTTTCGGAGGAATCTCGCGATTACTCTCGCATCGACTCTGGCACTGGCCGCGCCGCTCGTGCTATTTGGCCGATGGATCATCGGGAAATGGGCGGGAAACGCCGCAGTTCCAACCGGCAGCCTTCTCCTCTGGATGGGTGTATGGAGCCTCATATACAGCGCGATGAACGCTCAATCCTGCCTGCTTGCAAGCGCCGGCAGGGTGAAAGTTCAAATGATCTACTCGATGCTCGCCGCAGGTGTCAATCTCGTTCTCTCGATTATTTGGGTGCAAAAGTTCGGACTGACGGGGGTAATTATGGGGACCGTTGCAGCTTTTCTGATCTGTGTGGTGGTGCCGCAGTCGCTTCAGGTCGAGCGCGCGCTTCAGCTCGAATAGTTGAGATTCGAAACGCCGTTGGAACACGGAGAATTGTCCTTGTGAATTCGCAATTGATACATCGCGCACGATCTTTCATCACTAGACCCGCTCAGACGACGGCTGACAGATCCCTTTTGCTACTCGGGCGCCTGGCGAGTTGGCAAGTCCGCTCCATGACCGCCATCTCGTCTCTGGAGCAAGTTGAGTTCAAGGTAACCTCCCAGTGGGGCGAAGACGGAATCATCGACTGGCTGGTTGAGCGGGCCGGAATACCGGCGCATCTCAGCAGTTTTATCGAGTTCGGAGTTGAGTCGTACGCCGAGGCGAACACGCGATTCCTCCTTCAGAACCGGAATTGGCGAGGACTCGTGATCGATGGCAGTTCGTCCCAGATTGATCGGCTCAAGAGT
>JBEKOW010000248.1:0-6727 GCA_049521375.1 Terriglobales bacterium | reverse complement strand
AACCAGGACACTGCGGCCACCGCGGGAGGCATCAATGGCGCCGGGCCCACGCCCGGCATCGGGCTGAATTCTTTCTACGGCCCGTGGCTGGAGAGGATCGATCTTGGGCTGGGCCGCAGTTTCGAAATCAGAGAAGGCAAAGAACTGGAGTTTCAAGCGCAGGCCTTCAATTTGTTTAACCACGCGAATTATTACGTGCAAAACGGCGATGGGATCAACCAAATTCTATATAACCCCATCGGGACCACCTGCGGGGATGGCATGACAAAGAATCAAACCTGCTATCTGGTGCCGAATTCCGGCCCGGGAAATTTTGGCACGTTGCAGGAAATTAGTCCCGACGGGCTTCCACGCGTGTTCCAGTTCTCTGCGAGATTCAGATTCTAAGCGGCCGGAAATGAGAATTCTTGTCATCGAAGACGAAGCTAAGACCGCCAAGTTCCTGCAGAAGGGACTAGGAGAAGCGGGTTTTGTTGTCGACGTCGCCGGCGACGGATGGGATGGGTTGCACCTCGCTCAGGAGTTGCCGTTCGATCTCGTCATTCTCGATGTGATGCTCCCGAGTCTGGATGGTTGGGAGGTTCTCACTCGCTTGCGCCAACAAGGTCAGCGCTCCCTTGTGCTTTTCTTGACGGCTCGCGATGCCGTGCACGAGCGCGTACGGGGCTTCGAACTGGGCGCGGACGACTATCTGGTAAAGCCTTTCGCCTTTTCCGAGTTGTTGGCACGAGTGCGATCGCTGCTCCGCCGTGGGCCTCCGCGGGCGCAAGAAACGCTTCGCCATGCCGACCTCGAAATCGACGTACTGCGCCAGCGGGTCACGCGGGCCGGTCATCGGCTGGAGTTGACTTCCAAAGAGTTTCTTCTTCTATCCCTGCTGGCACGGAGGGCGGGCGAAGTACTTTCGCGAACTTTGATCGCCGAAGCGGTTTGGGACATGAACTTCGACAGCGACACAAATGTCGTGGACGTCAATGTGCGAAGGCTGCGCAGCAAAGTCGACGATCCGTTTCCACTCAAATTGATCCATACCGTTCGGGGCGCAGGGTATGTCCTGGAATCCGCCCCTTAGCTTGGCTTCGGTCTCGCGCCTGTGGCGAACCTTGGCCTTCCGGTTAACGGCTGGCTACGCCCTTGCTGGTTTGTTTCTGGTGTTCCTCGCCACAGCCAGTCTTTACTTAGTGCTGGTGAGCGAACTGGAGAAAAGCACCGATCTGTTCCTCGCGGACAAGGTGCACGTATTGCGCACCATGTTGCGGGAGCGACCCGACGACGGGGATGCACTGCGGGAAGAGATTGAGCTGGAATCGGCCGCGCGGCGCTACGAACAATTTTATATACGCCTGCTCGACCAACGAAAAACACCGTTGTTGATGACGCCGGGCATGGCCGATCAATTGGACCTGGCGCAGTTCGCCAGTCAAACCCAAAGCCGCCCGGAAGGCACCGTTGCGATGAAAGGCAGAGACGGGCGAGCCTTTCGCGTGACCAGCGCGGCGGCGGCGGTGGGCTCCCCGGCAACTCAGACCGATACCCTTCAGATAGCGATCGATGTCTCGCAAAAGGAGGAACTGCTGGCTCGCTATCGATTTTGGTTCTGGGCCATTCTGCTGGCGACCTTCGCCATCTTTCCACTGGTCGGGTATCGGATTGCGCGGCACGGCATCCGTCCCGTGGAGGAAATGGCCGCGACCGCGCGCCACATCAGTTCGAAAAACCTGCGGGAACGCATTCTTCCGGAGGGATATCCTTTCGAACTGGCATCCCTTGCCGGTACGTTCAACCAAATGCTGGACCGGCTGGAAGAATCCTTCGAGCGCATTTCGAGATTCTCGGCAGACATTGCCCACGACCTGCGCACTCCGGTGAATAACATTCGCGGCGAAGCCGAAGTTGCCTTGGCCCGCGCACGCAGCGCCGACGAGTATGGCGATGTAATCGAATCCTGCCTGGAAGAAGCCGTGCGACTGTCGGATCTCATCGGCGACCTCTTATTCCTGGCGCGCGCGGAGAGCCCCTTGACGAACTTGCGCCGCGAGCTAGTGGATGTGGGCGAACTACTGGGAGCAGTGCGGGAATATTACGAAGCCTCGGCGGCGGATTGCGGTATCTCGCTCACCACTTCCGTCGTGGGCGAACCTGTCGTCGCCGAACTGGACCGCGCGCTCTTGCAGAGGGCAGTGGGCAACCTGGTGTCGAATGCCTTGGCCCACACGCCGCCTGGTGGAACCATCGCGCTGAGAGCCCATGCTGATTTTTCGAAGCCCAATTCCTCGGTCGCGCACGCTTTCAAGGTTCGCATCGAAGTCTCCGACACCGGCATCGGCATTCCGGAGGAAGCCCTGCCCCGGGTCTTCGATCGCTTCTTCCGCGTCGATTCCTCGCGTTCCCAGGCTTCCGGGGGAACAGGTCTGGGGCTGGCGATCGTGCAGAGCATCGCTCAGCTTCACGGCGGTACTGTGGAAATCTCGAGCCAGCCGGGACACGGCACCCGGGTCACGCTTCACATGCCGGCGTGCTCCTCGAAGGCTGCATGACAAGACTGTAATCTCCGCGTCATGCTGGCGTCAGCCCTCCGCTGCAACGATGGTGTTCCCTGGCATAGCACCAGGAAGAGGAGAGTAATGTCGCGAAAATCTAGCAATAAGTCTTGCATGAGGCGTCTGCCTCTGCTCGTCGGCCTCACCAGCCTGCTAGCAGCTCTGAGCGTTTCGGCGTTCGCGCAGTCCCAAGAGTTCCCGACCTACGTGCCGGGCGAAAACCAGAACGCGTTGACAGGCCCGACGTACTCGGCGCCCTTGCCCGACCCATGGGTCGTGAGCGATGGCACGATCATCACCCCCGTCGGCACCCAGGTCTACCTCGGCATTACGACCCGGGCCAAGGCCGTCGCCCTCAATCCCTCGGGCAACGGAACCGCCGCCGTCCTTCAGATGGGCGCTCCACAATCGGTCTCGATCTTCTGCGTCGCCGCCGGGGGTTGCGACAGCGGGGCCTACACCCAAGGCGAAGTCATGCAGAACTTTTCGACGACCCTCGGCAACCACAGCGGCAGCTCCATGGGCGTCGCCTATTCGCCGAACGGCGCGTACCTGCTCTTTAGCGAAGACGGGAACTACGGGCCCGCCTACGTTGGCATCGCGAGTGTCAATCCGTCGACTGGTTTGCTCTCGAACTACACTCAAGTCAGCGTTCCCCTGGATGTCGCCGGACCCAACCAAGTACTGACCAACGTTACCTGCTATCCCTACAATGCGGCGAACAACCCGCCCTCCGGCAGCCCTCCGGGGACCACCGGCAGCATTGAAATCCCTTGCGGCCAGACCGTCTCACTGGTATCCGATGGTGCGCCCACTTCCTATCCGATGGGCATCGCGGTCGCGCCGAATAGCGGTACTGCTTACGTGGTACTGGACAACAACGACACCATCACCAGCATCAACCTGACCGGAACCCCAGTGGAGGGTCCGGAGCTCCGCGTCGGCCAGGTCCCGAACAACATCGTAATCAACAGCGCCGGCACCTACGCCTACGTTGCCAACGAGGCGGGAAAGGTTCCCACCGCGAGCAGCTTCCAGGGATACTCGAACGGCACCCCGGTGGTCGCCGTTTATCCGACGGGCTCCACGAGCGATGGCACCATTTCCGTCGTGGACCTGTCCACGTTCAAAGTCACGAAGACCATCACGGTCGGCTTGCACCCGACGGGGATGGCGTTCTGGGGCACGAACCTGTTGGTGGTCAATACCTATGACGACACGATCTCGGTGATCAACACGAGCTCAAACACGGTGACGTCGACGATTAAGCTCGATCCCTTCCTGAGTGCGCTGGGAGTCACAGTGCCCGGCAACCTCGTCGCTGCTGTGGGGCCAAACTCGATCGCCGTCGATAATTCAAACAACGGATACGTGGCGCTCTACAATGCCAACGCCGTTGCCGTAATAGACCTGAACACCTCGGTTGTTCAGGGTCTGATTCCCGTCGGCTACGCGCCCAGCTCGGTCGTGTTCGACGCGACCGACGGTGAGTTGCTCGTGGCCAACGACAAAGGCCTCGGCACCACAGGCTACGGCGTGTCACCGCCTCCAACGAACACCTTCGAAAATTCGTACGCCAAAGAATTCGGCGTGGTCGACTTTGAGACCCACCAGGACTTGGGCACCGTGAGCATCATTCCCATTGCGAGCTTGAACCTGCCGGCGATGACGACGCAGGTTATATACAACAACCACTGGGATCTCACGGCCAATATCGCCTCTGCCTCCGGTGGCCGCCCCAGCACCCCGCCGGTCGCGATCCCAGCCAAGATCGGCGCTCCTTCGCTGATCAAGCACGTCTTCCTGATCATCCGTGAAAACCGCACCTACGATCAGATCCTGGGCGACGTGGCCGCCGGCAATGGCGACGCCTCCCTGGCCGTCTTTGGCGACAGCTCGACCTACACAACCTACCCCGTCGTAACACCCAACGCGCACTCGCTGGTCGAGCGCTTCCCGCTGCTGGACAACTACTACAACCCGAGCCGCCAGTCGGCTGACGGTCACAACTGGATCACGCAGGCCATGGCTCCTTACTCCGACGACATCCAGTCGCCGGACTGGCTCCGCGACTACCCCTCGAACGGAGGCGAGGCGCTTGCTTACCAGAAGGCCGGCCACCTGTGGGATCAGGCTGCAAAGTACCACGTCTCGTTTAAGAACTATGGCGAATACATCGAATACAACACGTTCCTGCAGCCGGGCGGGTCGACCGCCGAGCCGCTGTGGATCGACTTCTTCAACGATATAACCTGTTACGAGGCTGGCAAAGAGCCCCAACTCTACAACTACAACACCGTCGCCTCGCACTCGCCGCTCCCGAACTTGATTCACAACACGTACCAGACCTACCCGCAATTCGACTTAGGCATCCCCGACCAGTTCCGCTTCGATATCTGGAATGAGGACTTCCAAGCCGACGTTACATCCGGTACGGTGCCCCAGTTGGAGTTCATGTGGATCAGCTCCGACCACACCGGCGGGCCGCCGAACCCGGTAGCCATGCAGGCCGACAACGATCTGGCGCTTGGCCGCTTTGTCGACGCCATCAGCCACAGCTCGATTTGGTCCTCTTCGGCGATCTTCGTCACCGAAGACGACGCGCAAACCGGCGTCGACCACGTCGACGGTCACCGCAGCCCTGGCTATATCATCAGCCCCTACGTCATCCAGAGCAGCGGGGACGCACCCTACGTTGACAGCACCTTCTACACGCAGGTCAACATGACCCGCACCATCGAGCAGATTCTCGGCATCAAGCCCATGAACCAGAACGACCTCGTGGCTTCGCCGATGTCGACGGTCTTCATCGATAACCCCCCGGCGGACAACTTCCTGCCGTGGACCCACGTGGCGACGGGGGTCCCGCTGACTTACGGTGTGAGCCAGACTCCAACCCAGACCTTGCCTCCCTCGTGTTCTGAGGCGGTCAAGAACGCACAGGCCACCAACAAGGCCCAGTCCAGCAAGAAGAAAGAGAGCCCTGCGGTTAAGGCTCTCAGGGCTGGCTGGATGGCCAAGAAGGCGGAAATCTTCGCTGGCAATTATCACAGGCCGGACGTCGAAGACTCCGACACCGTCAACCACCTGGACTGGTACGAAGCCACCGGGTTTACTCGCCCCTACCCTGGCGAGAGCAAGGTTCGCTCTGCGAGCGAGTTCAACCGGCCGGCACCTAACAAAGTCGACGACGACGACTAAAACACGCTCCGGTCGCAACGGCCCTCTCCGCAATCGGAGAGGGCTTTTTTGTTTGCCGCTGATTTTCCGTGAACCTGGGCAATGGCCTATAGGACCAACTTCGGCCGCCTTGGCAAGGCGAGGCGCGCTGCTGATCGAAGATCGCAATCAGGAAGCCGAGCAAGTATCGCGCGAGACGCTGTTGGCCGATCCGAGATGCGCCATGGCGTGTGAGTTGCTAGGCAATCTGCGCTCTGAGTTTGGCCGCTTCGACAAGGCCCGGGCCTGCTTCGAACGCGCGATCAGGATCGCACCGCTGCTGGCGGGAAGCGATTACGATCTGGTCCGGTGCCGCCCGCTCAGGAATGATGACGACCATCTGCTCCAAGCGATCGAAGCCGCCCTGTGAGGTAAGTATCTCCTCACGTAAGCGGTGGGTCTTTAGGCCCAGTGCTTTGAGCCTTGGGATGAGGGGGCTTTCGCAGGTTCTCGTTACCACACCTGCTTCGGATTCCCGATTTGAAACCGGTGCCAATAACGGAATCGCCTGAGGTCGTTTCCGCAACATTTCAGGAAAAAGGCCCACATCGGGACGCGTCTTACGTTTATAACGTCCTCTGGACCAAGGAGGGGTATGAACGGTAGCGCACAGAAGGATCGGTTGGAACTGGGCCAGGAGGCTGAAGCGGCGCAAACCAGAATTTTTCTCAGACTCGTTCTCGACATCTGGGAAGTGCTCGAAAAGTACCAAGGGTGTTCCGTCAGCGGCGGACCACGACTCGGTGAAACAGGTTTCGGCGAAACTCGGCCCACTGAGCACCAGACGCAAACTGGGCCCTCGCATCCGCCCGGCAGAGAGGAATCGATAACCCCAAAAAGCCGAACACTGCCGTTCTTGATGCTGGCCTGTTCGCTGGTGCTGTTGCAGACGCAAGTTTTTGGGCGGCAATCCATCCCGGAGCAGAAGGAGGCGGTAGTCTTCATTTTCGGAACAGTGCACCCGCTCA
>JBEKOW010000247.1:0-6761 GCA_049521375.1 Terriglobales bacterium | reverse complement strand
TGCGTGTAAAGAGTGACCGCGATGTTATTCCTCGGCCAGTAACTGAAATCGCGTGCCAGGTCGTCGTAATCGGCGTCGAGCGTGGCCAGCAAATCCCGCCGGAAGTTCTCGGACGTCTCTTTACCTTCGAAGTGCAGGTTGAAGTGGCTGCTCTCGCGCTGCGAAAAATCGGACTCGGCCTTCGACTCCCGTTCCGCGCGCTCCAGATACTTGCTTACGGTGGCGTCGGGACGTAGAACGAGCGACTTTTTCCAGGAACGTATTGCGTCGGGCGTGTGATCGCTGGCGAATTGAGCAAAACCCAGCATGGCGAGCGCGTCGGGCGAATCGGGTGCGGCGCGGACAGCACGCTCCGCATATGGCAAGGCCTGCGGCGCCAAGCCCGTCTGCAGAAGAGTGGCGGCGTAGTAGATCAGCAGAGTTGAGTTGTCAGGTTGAAATCGTAAAGCCGACTCGTAATATTGCCGGGCCTGCGGAAAGTTCCCGTGATCCGACTCGAACTTGCCCGCCAGGAAATATCCCGTCGCCGCGAGTTCGGCATTTCCCGCCTGGGCGATCGTGCCGAGGGCATCGGTATCCACCTTGCCGTCGCGAATAATCTTTGCAGTTACATCGCCTTCCTGGCGGAAGGTAGGGGCCGGCGGGGTGAGGTTGAAGTCCGGAGTAATGGCCGATGCGCCCGTGCCTGAATGGGTCGGGGATACGCCGCCCGCGTCAATTCGATCGATCGACGACTTCGGGATCGCGTAGGTATCCTCGCCTACGTCATATTCGACTCGATCCTTATTCTTGTCTTCGCGAACCTGGTCGGCCCAGATCGTGCGTCCATTTTTCAGGTGGATCACGTCGGCAGGCGCTGAAACCGAGGCCAGAAGCACTAGAATGAGACAACGAATTCGCATTCCTGTTGATTCTAACAACCGGGGCGGAGGCTTCGTAGGTGACCAAGGTGTTGGCTCGCTCGCCGCTGATGATCTGGCTGGTATCCGGTCTGCTCGCGGCATCCGTCTCGGCGCAATCGCCGCCGGCCTCACATTGTCCCCAATCCGCGGCCGATCTTTATTCGCGCATCCGTAGCGTCGGCCTGGATTCCGAGCGGGTTTACCACGTGCGCGACGCCTCGATTCATCGGCCGAACCTCGATCTCACTCTAGAGAACGGCACGCTCGCTTTCACGGAAGACATCTGCGGCAGAATCACCGGAGCGTTCTTTGACGGAGACGGCGAGATCCTCTTGCAGCCTCCCAGTCGCGTTGAGCGCGCGTCCATGGCTCTTTTCACGGGGATGGCTATCCTCGAGGAGCAGTTCAGCTCGGCCTATCTCCGCTTTAACGACGACACGGCGGCGATCTTGCAGCCGTTCCTTTCTCCCGCTCAGGAGAGTGACGCGGGCGACCTGCTCAAGACTTGGGACGACTCCGCTCGCCGGCTGGCGGACTACGACGCCTTGCGTTTGCTTCTCGACTTCAGCCATTTTCTTCCGCCCGCGACCGCCAACGATCACGGAAGAAAGTTTCCGCCGCTGTTGCACGCTCATCTTGCCGGCAGAAAGCTGGGCGCATTTGAGGTGTTCTGGGATGCGGCCAACACCGAGCCTTTGTGGGCGGGGCAGGCTCGTATCAAGGACGCTGCTCAGTTTTTTGATATCTGGACTTCATTTGCGCCCGAGCCCTTCGCCGCTGCCGCACGTTCTGACAACGCCGAGCATAACGACGCGGATCATGGCATTCACCTTTCCATCGCCAGCTTCCGGATCCAGGCATCGATCCACCCTCCCACTCAGTTGGAAGCATCCACCGAGATCGATGTTCGAGTTCGGGATGGCGGGCAGCGCACCCTGTTCTTTGAATTGTCGCGCTTCCTGAAGATCGACTCCGTGGAACTAGGAGGCCGGCCGCTGGATTTCATACAGAATCCGGCAATCGAGGGTACGCAACTCCAGCGAAAAGGCAACGATCTGGTCGCCATCGTATTTCCGGATGAACTTAGCAGCGGGCAGGAATTCAAATTGAGTTTTCGCTATGCAGGCGACGTGCTTTCGGAGGCCGGACCCGGATTGCTGTATGTGGGCGCCCGGGGTACCTGGTATCCGAGTTTTGGTTTCAACCCTGCGCAGTTTGACATGGTATTTCGCTATCCAGCCGGTTGGACGCTGCTGGCGACCGGAAAGCAGATTTCACGTCCGGGCGGGACGGCGCAGGTTACAACGGAAGCCGGAGAAAAAGTAGCCCATTGGGTGTCCGAACGTCCCATCCCGGTCGCGGGCTTCAATCTGGGCAAATACGTTCGCGCCGCGGCAAAGGCGGGCAACGTTGAGGTCGAGGCTTACAGCACCACCGGAGTCGAGAAGTCGTTTCCCAAAGCGCCTGCGGAAATAATTGAAAGTCCACTTTCTCCGCACATCTCCAGAATCCCTTCGACGCCCATCGAGATAACTCCGCCGCCTCCGTCTCCAGCGCGTGATCTGCAAGCCGTGGCCGACCGCGCCGCGAAAGCGATCGAGAGCTTCTCCCAGTGGTTTGGGCCCTATCCCTACGGCTCGCTTGCGCTCACGCAGATGCCGGGCGCGCTAAGCCAGGGATGGCCGGGTCTGGTCTTCCTGTCGAGCTTCGCCTTTCTCAGTCCACAAGAGCAGATCGATCGTCATCTCGATCCCGTCACGCGGCAACTTGACACCCAGGTTCTGGTGCACGAAACCGCGCACCAATGGTGGGGCGATCTGGTGCTTTGGAAGACTTACCACGATCAATGGCTGTCGGAAGGACTGGCGAATTACGCGTCGCTTCTCGTGCTCGAGAAGAAAGACCCGGCCGGATTCCGCCAGGTGCTGGAAAGATACCGCAGCGACCTCGCCAGCAAGAATAAAGACGGCGAGTGGCTGCGCGACGCCGGACCCGTAACGCTGGGTACGCGGCTGATTTCTTCGCATTTTCCCGAAGGATACGAAGCCATCAGTTACGAACGAGGCACATGGCTGTTTCACATGCTGCGTTCGATGATGCGCGATGCCGAAGCGGCATCTCACCCCCGGCGCACTGGGACCAATCCAGACGAGCCGTTTTTCCGCGCATTGCGCAAAGCGCGCGAGCGCTATGCCGGAAAAAGCATCGGCACGCACCAACTAGTGCAGGTCTTCGAAGAGGAACTGCCGCGCCCACTTTGGTACGACACTCGGCACAAACTGGACTGGTTTGAGGATGGCTGGATCAACGGAACCGCGATGCCGGAGCTCTCGACGCGCGAGATCCGCATCGCCGACCAGGCTGGAGTAACCACAGTTTCCGGGTTCATCGTACAAAAGGACGTGCCCAACAATCTGGTGACCGCCGTTCCCGTCTACGGCGAAACGACTTCTAAGTCGCTGGTTTTTCTTGGCCAGGTGCTTGTCGATGGCCCCGATACAGCGTTTCATTTGAACGCTCCGGGCAGTGTCCATAAGGTTGTCATCGATCCAGACCAGACGATCCTGAGCGCGCCCAAATAGCCTCCCTCGTGCGCGGAGTAGTCGTTTCGGAGCGCACCGCTTTTGCACCGCTTGCAAGGTAATTCAAATGCAAGCCCCCCTTCGTGATCGCGAGTTACAGACCCAAATTGGAGGACGTTATGACTCTCCAGCCACGCAGGTGCGCGAGCGAACGGCCCAATCGCCGCAGGATCCTGTTGGTCGAAGATGAGCCCTTTGTGCGGGAAGCGACCGTCAGCATCCTTGAGAACGCAGGTTTTGAGGTTCTGCCCGCCGTAGATGCAAATGGCGCTCTGAAGGCGTATGAAGAATCCGACTGCCGCATTGATCTCGTGATGACCGACATGGTGCTTCCCGGCCGAACCGGCCAGCAACTCGGGCAGGAGCTGCGGCACCGTTCTCCGGAGGTCAATGTGCTGGTGACATCCGGCTACACCCATGCGGAATACGCAATCGAGGATCCTGCGTCGCATACTTACTTTCTGGCGAAACCGTATTCGAGACGAGGATTGATTGAGAAGATCGAGACGATCCTCGCAGTGATTCCGTTACGCCGCGCTGCCCGGCAAGTGAGCTAAGGCACAGCGAAACGCTGGCATCTTGCAACATTCAAGCCTTGCAATCTTGACCCGCGCCTCACCGAAACCTCCATTCTCGCGCTCCCTGACGTTTATAATTTCGGGTTCCAGGGGAGTAGTCATGAAACTTGAAGGTCGGGTCGCGCTGGTCACGGGAGCATCGCAGGGCATCGGTCATGCGTGTGCGCTCGCCTTGGCGCGCGAGGGAGCGTGCGTTGCGGTCGCGGCGCGCAATCAGCCAAAGCTGGATGAGTTGGCCGCGGAGATCATCGCATCTGGCGGCAAGGCTGCCGCGTTCGTCATCGATGTAGGCGATGAAGAGCAGGTGAAGGCCGGCATCAAAGCGGTGCTCGGCCAGTTTGGCAAGATCGACATCCTCGTCAACAACGCGGGCATTACGCGCGACCAGCTGGTCATGCGCATGAAGCGCGCGGACTGGGATTCGGTTCTCAGCACCAACCTGACATCGGCGTATCTCTGCATTCAGAGCGTGATTCCCTCGATGCTCAAACAGCGCTGGGGACGAATCATCAACATCGCCAGCATCTTCGGACAGATGGGACAGGCAGGACAGACGAATTACTCGGCATCGAAAGCCGGACTGATCGGGCTGACGATGGCGATCGCCCGCGAGGTCGCGTCGCGCGGCATTACCTGCAATGCAGTTGCTCCCGGATTCATCGAAACCAATATGACGGCTGCGCTGAGCGCGGAATTCAAGGAAAACGCGGTCAAGATGATTCCGTTGGGACGAGTCGGCAAGTCCGAAGACGTGGCCAGCGCCGTTTGTTTTCTAGCCTCTGAAGATGCGTCCTACATTACCGGTCACGTGCTGAACGTCAACGGCGGCATGCTGATGGGCTAAGAGCGCGTCAGGACCGAAGCCCTCGCGGCAACGGCGGGGATATTCATTCCCCTCAAGGGACCCACGTTCCGCAGCCTAACGCACTTTTGAGTGGCCGTTCCTGCCGCCAATAGTGGTCAATCCGGCTCCAATCCCTCGACTCTTTTCCAGCGCCGCCGTGAAGTCCGTCCCGACGACGACCGCGAGCACTTCGTGCCAGGGAATCAGGAGCGCCTGCAGTTCGACAGACGGATTTTTTTCGTGCTCTTTCGTCTTCAGCTCGATCCACAAGCCGCGTTCGTCGGTGTCATCGAGCACGCGGGCCAGTATGGTGTGGCTCTCGTCGGGGAGAGCCTCTTCGGGACGGTGCGTTTCTGACCAGTCTTTCTTCGGACTTACGGGCGAGTCGCACTCGACCGACTCGTGCGCGGGCCATCCCGTTATATCGGGCGAGCGATCACGCAGGAAGAGCCGGATCGCGTGCAAGTTCGCCCATGACCTTCTCACCACGACCGCGGTACTGGCGTTCTGCTTGAGCCGCATAACTCAAGGCTAGAAGCACATGCTCGATGAAACCGTGACCAGAATCACGCTGAGGTGTGAGCGGGATGCGTCGGTTTCCAATCTGGATACTCTCCGATTTGTATTCCGGCTGCTTCTCGTGGTGGCCGTGGATTTCGGTTGAGCGCTGGCCGGCCTTTACTAGCTGGCGGAAAACCTCAAAATCCTTTACCGCCGAGACGACGAGAGATTCTTCGGCTTTGTCATCCCGAGCGGAGCGAGGGATCTGTAGTTTTTCCGGCGGTCGAGGAACTGCAGGTCCCTAAATTCGTTCGGGATGACAATGATTGAGAGGTGACGTACGCATTAGGGGCGTGCCGACGACGATGATCTTGTTTTCGCGCTCCCAGCTACTGTGGGAAGGATCTTTGGCAGCGAGTAGAGGTCTTAGCGGGCGTCGTGGATGATCAGGACCATTCCGGGGCGAAGCACTGCTGTGTTGCGGTTGCTTTGCTTTAGCGCGGAGACGGTTGTGTTGTAGGAACTGGCGATTGAGGAGAGGGTTTCTCCCTGTCTCACTTTGTGGTGGACTACGGCGGCGGTTGCGGTCTTGTTCTCGTTCTTTTCGTTCTTTACGCTCTTCTCGTTCTTTTCTGTCGCGCTTTCGCGGTGCGACGACGATTTCTTTTGGGCGGTGGTTCTGGATGTCCGCTTCGAGGCTGCTTTGGTTTCTCTTGGTCCCCTTGCTCCGGGGGTTACTGGCAGGTGGACTAACAACGTTTTTCTTCCCGCCAGGCCTTCGCCTTTGAGGCGGTTCCAGCTGCGTAGCATTTTGGGAGAGACTCCGAAATTTTCGGCTACCGATTCTACGGTGTCTCCCTTGCGGATTTTGTAGCGCGTGGTGGCTCTTGAGTAGGTGGCGGAGTCGGTCTGCTTGCCGGGAGCTATCGGGATGATCAGGCGGCTGTCGGGAGCCAGCGCATCGTCGGCGAGATCGTTGGCCTGGGCTATGGATTTGGGCTCGCTGTGATAGGTGCGCGCGATCGAGGCGAGAGTTTCTCCAGGCTGAACCTTGTGGTAGCGCCACCAGACGCGTTTGTCGACCGGGATCGAGGCTACGGCGGTCTGGAATTTGGCGGCGGTTCCGGCGGGTACGTGGAGCTCGAACTCGGCGTCTTTTGGAGTGGTCAGGCGAAGCAGGCTGGGATTCAGCTCTTGCAGGTCACTGGCGGAGGCGTCCACGCATTCGGCTACCAGGCGGAGGTCGATCGGGTAGTTGATCTTGACCGTGTCGTAGGGAACCGGCTTTTCTTTTACTACCGAGGCCAGTCCGTATTGATCGGGATTCTTCGCCATGATGGTGACGGCGACGATG
>JBEKOW010000246.1:0-6768 GCA_049521375.1 Terriglobales bacterium | reverse complement strand
CGGATTCTGGAGGAGGTCCAATCCTTCATGCACACGGCGCCGAAGCACAACGACGTGACGGCGCTGACCCTCATGCGGGCCAACTAGCCGCCAGGGACGCGCATCCCACTCCTAAGAGCTCTGGTTCACGATTTCGATTTCCAAGGCGATTTTTCGCTCTGCAATTGGTCTCCATCGCGATTCCAGCGTAAAATAACCTGAAAATCACTTCCGGGCTTGAGCCGGTTCGTTTCGGCCAAGTTCATTTTGACCCAGGTTTCAAGAGAGCCTCAATGAAAATGACCAGATTGACTTTTACGTTGGCAATTGCCTGCGCCAT
Organism: Terriglobales bacterium; assembly: GCA_049521375.1. Classification (GTDB taxonomy): domain Bacteria; phylum Acidobacteriota; class Terriglobia; order Terriglobales; family Acidobacteriaceae; genus Acidiflorens. The sequence goes on along the minus strand of JBEKOW010000246.1, from coordinate 6,449 downwards.
TCTTCTCCCAGCGTTTTTGGCGGCGGATACCATCGTCGAAGAGATCGTCGCGCGCGTGAACAATGAAATTATTACTCGCTCGGAATACGTGCGCAGCCGCGACCAGCTTAAACAGGAAGTCCAGCAGCAGGAACCCAATAATGCCGACCACGCCTTTGCCGAAAAGCAGCCTGACGTCCTGCGCGATCTGATCGACCAGCAACTGCTGCTGCAAAAAGGCAAGGATCTCGGAATCACCGGCGATACCGAGCTGATCAAGAAGCTGGATGAGATGCGCAAAGAGATGAAGCTCGAGTCCATGGAGGATCTCGAAAAGGCGGCGCAGGCGCAAGGCGCGTCCTTCGAGGAGTTCAAACAGAACCTGCGCAATCAGATCATCACGCAGCGCGTCATCGGGCAGGAAGTGGGCTCTAAACTCTCCATGAACAAAGATGACGAACTCGCGTTCTATAACGAGCATCGCGCCGACTTGGAGCGGCAGGAGGCCGTGCGCCTGAGCGAGATTTTGATTGCACCCAAAACTCCAACCAAGCCTGCCGGCCTCGGTGGCAAACCCGAACCGCCGACGGAGGCAGAAACCGCAGCGGCTCTAGCGGCCGCGCAGGCCAAAGCGCAGGATGTTCTCGATCAGATTCATAAAGGTGGCACGTTCGCCGATCTGGCGAAGAAGAACTCCGATGGACCATCCGCAAAAGACGGCGGCGACCTTAGTTACTTCAATCGCGGCACGCTCGCCAAGGAACTTGAAGACAAGGTCTTCGCGCTGAAGGCAGGCGAGGTTACGGATGTGATCCGAACCAAGCAGGGATTCGTCATCCTGCAAGTGACCGAGCACCAGGCGGCCGGCGTGCCAACCTTGAAGGAAGTCGAGCCTCGTATCCAGGACGCTCTGTACATGCAGAAGTTGCAACCGGCACTGCGCGCGTACTTGACGACCTTACGGGAACAGGCCTTTATCGACATCAAGGCGGGATACGTGGATACCGGCGCGAGCGCAAGACAGACCAAGCCCGTTGAAACGACAGCCAAGGAAGTCGCTTCAAAAAGCTTGAAGAAGAAGAAAAAGCTCGGCGTGTTCTAGACTCGGATCGGTCGCCGAGTACGGCCAATCGAGACGTTCTTCGGGAGCCGAAGGCGTTCGCTGCCGGTGACGGCTGTCTCATAGCACCGGTTCCATGCATCCGTTCCACGCAGGAAATCGATTTGCGGAGGCTCATGAAAGAGTTTTTTATCTGCGACTGTTCCCAGCAGGAAAACAAGGTCATCACCTCCAGTTTCGTGGTGGCGTCGAAGCAGGTGAAGCCGAAAAAGAACGGCGAGCCTTACCTGGCGCTGGTTCTGGCCGATCGTACAGGCCAGATCGAAGCCAAGATGTGGGACAACGTCGAGGAATTCATTGACGGCTTCGAGCAGGACGATTTTCTCAAGATCAAAGGCCTCATCAACAAGTACAAGAATCGTTTCCAGTTGACGATCCACAAACTGCGTCGCATGGGCGAGGCTGAGGTCGACTACACGGACTATCTCCCCAAAGCCACCAAGGACATTGGCGAACTGTGGCGCACGCTCGCGGACTTTGTGAGCACCTTCCAGAATCCGCATCTCAAGACGCTGGTCGAATCGTTCATGGCCGACCCGGAGATCGCCGAGCGCTACCGCAATGCGCCCGCAGCCAAGACTCTTCATCACGCCTATATTGGCGGGTTGCTCGATCACGTCGTCTCGCTCTTCCGTTCCTGTGATCTGATGTGCCGCAATTATCCGCAGATCAACCGCGACCTCTTGCTGACCGGCGCCTTCCTTCATGACATCGGAAAAATTCACGAACTCACCTACAAGCGCTCGTTTTCCTACACTACCCGCGGCCAGCTCCTCGGGCACATGATCATCGAGCTGGAGATGTTGCAGGAGAAGATCTCCAAACTGCCCGATTTCCCGCCGCAGCTCAAGACCCTTCTCGAACACCTGATCATCAGTCATCACGGCCAATACGATTTCGGATCGCCCAAGCTCCCGATGTTTCCCGAGGCACTCATGCTGCATTACCTCGACGATCTGGATTCCAAGATGGAGTCGATGCGCGCCCACTTCGCGCGCGAGAGCGAACTCGAAGGACCGTGGACCAGCTATAACGCGTCGCTGGGACGCCCGTTGCTCGATTCGCAAAAATTTGTGCAGGGAGAAAAGGCCGAAGCAGAAAAAACCGCGGCCGATGAACCGGTCGCGCCGGGAACTGCCGCGGTCGCTCCAGAACAGCCGCCAGACGTTGCTCCCAATCTCGACCTGTTCGAGCAAAAGGCGTAGGGCAGCACAAAACCGGGTAACAATCCCGCATGGATTTCCGGCGTTTTACCACCATCAGCTTCGATTGCTACGGCACCCTGATTGATTGGGAGTCGGGAATTCTGCCCGTGCTTCGCAGATTGCTTGCCCTGCACGATCAGAGTCTGGCAGACGCCGCACTCCTCGAACTCTACGGGGAATTTGAAGCCGAGGCAGAAAGTGGCCCGTATCAAAATTATCGTGACGTCCTGCAATCGGTAGTGCTGGCGTTTGCGCGCCGCCTGAATTTTGAAGCGACGCCTGCTGAAATCCGCTCGCTGCACGAGTCCGTTCCCTCGTGGCCGCCTTTCCCGGATACGGTCGCCGCCCTGCATCAGCTTAAGCGACGCTTCAAACTCGCCGTGATTTCGAACATCGACGATGATCTCTTCGCCGCCACGCGCAACCATCTGGACGTGGAATTCGATGCCATCATCACCGCCCAGCAGGCACAGAGCTACAAGCCATCCAGCCGCAACTTCGAATTGGCCTTGCGTACCCTCGCGTTGCCTCCTGAACGACTGCTGCACGCAGGCCAGAGTATTTATCACGACGTTGTTCCGGCACAGTCGCTGGGAATTTCCGCGGTATGGGTAAACCGTAAGTCGGCCCGCCCCGGAATTGGCGCGGTACGCGCCGCCACAGGGAAACCCGATCTCGAGGTTCCGGACGTCGCAACCCTGGCCGCATTGGCCGCGGGGACATGATCGAAGGAACAGCTAGATCGCCGTGGGCAGAGGGAGAATTTTCTTCTGAATGGCTACCGTCACAAGCTGCGCTTTGTTGTGGATGTCGAGTTTGCGCATCAAGTTGAACTTGTGCGCCTCGACCGTCTTCACGCTGACTCCCAGTTTGAGAGCTGCCTGCCGAACCGTGCGCCCTTCGGCAAGCAGTCGCATCACTTCACGCTCCCGCACGGTTAAAGTGCCTCTGCGCATCGGCACCCGGGCTACGTCGAGGTGACGGAGTGCTTCCTGTTTCAATTGCAAACGCACCCGCGGACTCCATGCGCGTTCGCCACGAATAACTTCCCTCAGCGCCCGCAACAGAGTCAGCGTCGGCGTGTTTTTCAGGAGGTAGCCACTGGCTCCGGAGCGAATCGCCTGCTGTACATACTCCCGGTCCTCATGGACGGTCAGGAACACCACGGCTGAATCAGGGCGATGCTCCTTGATAAGCCGGGCCGCTTCGAACGACGACATTCCGGGCATGCCAATGTCGAGCAGGACCAGGTCGGGACAGTGCTCCAACGTCAATTTCAGGGCTTCGGCCGCGTCACCTGCCTCGGCGGTCACCTCAAAATCCGGAGTATCCTCCAGCAGCCTGCGCACGCCATAGCGCACCAGTTCGTGATCGTCGGAGATCACGCAACGGATCCGTTGCGTGTTTTCGGGATAAAACGGTTCGGTCTTCGTGGTCAACACCGCAAAACGCCTCGCGTCCTTTAGACGAAGTGCGCGATGGATCTGGCATTTGGCCGCGCTGGCATGCAGCCAGGGCCTCGCCCATTGTACCTGTATTCTTTGAGTATCCCGCTGCAAAATCAGAAAGTCCCGATCTCTTCCGCTTCATTTACAATGCCTCTTCTACATGCTGCGCTACTTCACATCCGGAGAATCGCACGGCGAAGCCCTGGTTGCCTTTCTCTCCGGCTTGCCGGCCGGGCTGGCCGTCGATCAGGCATTTGTGGATCGGGAACTCTGGCGCCGCCAGCAGGGCTACGGGCGCGGAGGCCGGATGAAGATTGAGACGGACCGCGCACACTTCCTTTCCGGAGTCCACCATGGCCAAACAATCGGCTCGCCCATTGCCGTGCTGCTGGCCAACCGTGACTGGCAGAACTGGAAAGAATCTCTGCCGGTTGAGCCGGGCGACCCGGAAAAGCACAAACGCGTAGCATCTCCGCGTCCCGGACATGCCGATCTCGCCGGAGCCTTGAAGTACGATTTCACCGAAGCTCGCTACGTTCTGGAACGCGCGTCGGCGCGGGAATCGGCGGCCCGGGTCGCCATCGGTGCTCTCGCCAAGCTGTTGTTGCGTGAGTTAGGCGTGGAAGTTCTAAGCCACGTGATTGCCGTCGGCGCGGTATCGATTTCTGACCGCGAAATGACCTGGGAGCAGATCGAGCCGCTTTCGCGCAAGGATGAAATCTTGCTCTCCTGCGCCGACCCTGACACCGAGCAGCGTATGAAAGAAGAGGTCGATAAAGTTTTGCGTACCGGCGATTCGGTGGGTGGCGTGTTCGAGGTCGTTGCGCATAATGTTCCCCCGGGCCTCGGAAGCTACGTACAGTGGGATGAGCGACTCGACGGTATGCTGGCCGCAGCGGTCATGTCATTACAGGCCGTGAAAGCGGTCGAAATTGGAAGCGGAATTCACGCTGCATATTCCCCGGGGTCGGCAGTGCATGACGAAATTGGCTACCAGCGGGGCGCGGATTTCGCCGGCTTCACGCGCACGCGCAATAACGCCGGCGGGCTGGAAGGTGGCGTTTCAAACGGGCAGGAGATTCGCGTCCGTGGCTACCTGAAGCCCATCTCCACTCTGCGGCGTCCTTTGCAATCGGTTGACTTCGAGACGCGCGAGCCGGTGAAAGCTGCGTATGAACGTTCCGATGTATGCGTCGTTCCGGCGGCCGGTGTAGCCGGAGAGGCCATGGTCGCGCTGACCTTGGCGCGCTGCGCGCTGGAGAAATTTGGCGGCGATTCACTGAAGGAAACTCAGCGAAATTTTCGAGGCTATCTCGATCATCTGAAAAGCTACTAAAACGAGTACGAGCGAAAGCACAATCCAAGCGAAGCGTACCTGGAAATGATTTATCCCATTGTTAAATTCGGCGACCCTGTACTGGAGAAACCAGCGGCCACGGTGACCACCTTCGATAATGACCTTAAGAGACTCATCGAAGACATGTTCGAATCCATGTATGCCGCGCGTGGCGTGGGCCTGGCCGCGCCCCAGATCGGTATTTCGAGAAGAATCGCCGTGGTCGATGTGACATTCAAAGAAGATCCCGACGCGAAGCTTGTGCTCATTAATCCGGAAATTATCGACAAGGAAGGCCGGCAGCGCGGAAGCGAAGGCTGCCTGAGCCTTCCGGATTTTCGCGAGGACGTCTCGCGCGCCAAAATTGTAACCGTGCGCGCCCAGGATGTTCACGGAGAGTTGTTTGAGCACAGAGGAGAAGATCTGCTGGCCCGCGCCTTCCTCCATGAGACCGATCACTTAAATGGAAAGCTCTATATCTCCCACATCAGCGCGCTGAAACGTGACTTGATTAAACGAAAGATCAAAAAACTGGTGAAGGCGGGAGAATGGTAGACGGGAAGTTCCTGGTTCCCTGCCTTAAGCAATCATTCATGGGGCGGGCGAGGCACTCTCCAGTAATCTGATTTACGCTCAATCACGCCAGTCAGTTCTCCTATCCCAGGCATGCAATACTAAAAACTGGGGACTGACAACGGAATTATGAACCTGATTTTCTGCGGCACGCCTCGTTTCGCTGTCCCGACGCTGGAGAGGCTGGTCGCTGCCGGCCATCGCTTGTCTCTGGTCGTAACGCAGCCCGACCGCCCGCGTGGACGCGGAATGGACACATTCCCCTCCCCCGTGAAAGAGTCGGCAGTCGCGCTCGGCATCCCGATTGCGCAGCCCACGGCAATCAAGGCGAATCATGAATTTCGGGAACAACTTGAAACACTGCGGCCCGACGCGATCATCGTCGTCGGGTATGGCCGCATCGTCCCGCAATGGATGATTGATCTCCCGCGCTTCGGAAACTTGAATTTGCATGCTTCGCTGCTACCCAAATATCGCGGGGCTGCGCCCATCCAGTGGGCCATCGCGAACGGAGAATCCGTCACGGGCGTGACGACGATGCGGATCGACGCGGGACTCGACACGGGCGACATTCTCCTGCAGCGTGAACTGCCGATCTTGCGAGACGACACGGCAGAGACACTTGCCCCCAGACTGGCCTCCATCGGCGCAGAACTTATGGTAGAAACTTTACGCGCACTCGAAAGTGGACAGATACATCCCACTCCGCAGGATCATTCGCAAGCTACGCTCGCTCCCATTTTGAAGAAAGAAGACGGCCGCATGGACTTCTCTCGCTCCGCCAATGA
>JBEKOW010000245.1:0-6777 GCA_049521375.1 Terriglobales bacterium | reverse complement strand
CGATGGAACCTTTGTTGACCGCCTGAAACGCGGTGGCCCAGCCATTTTGTGCGAGGTCGTCGTAGTAGAGTCCGAAACCGGCGCGGATCACGGTCTTCTCGCTGGAGCCGGGAGCGTAGGCAATCCCGAGACGAGGCGCGATCTGTTTGTGGTAATCGTGGGGCACAGCCTCCGGATACCCCAGCGACGGCAAAAGGTCAAAACTGGGGTTGGCGGCCTGGCTCAAGCCCGAAGCTGTGAAGAGTCCGAAAGTTGTCTGGTAACGCAGGCCGTAGTTAACGGTCAGGTTATGCGATACCCGCCACGAGTCTTCGGCATACAGCCCAAGCCGCTGCACGTTCTGCGAAAAGGCGCCATCTCCCGCGGGCGTGTCCGTACAAGTGATCCCTGGGTTCAGAACCGGGTCCGGCATGGGATTGCACTGCGCGGACGGAGGCACGAAATAAAACTGCGAGGGATTCGCAACGTAATAGGAGGGATCGCTGGGATAGGTGATGAACTGCTCCGCTGTCGCGGCGAACGCGCCGCCCAGCACAGGTTCGTGAATAAAATCGACTCCGAACTTGAGGGCATGTTTGCCCATAATGTGGCTCAGGTCGTAGCGGAACTGATACTTGTCCTGATTGCGCATGTCAGGGAAGAGCGTGATCGGGGTCGCAAATTGGTTATCGCCGAATGTCTCGAAGCCGGAGACCGTCAAGGCCGTCACGCTGAACGGAAATTGAATGGCGAACCCGAGGTCCGAATTGCGCGTTTGCGTCAGATGCAGCAGGCTGGCGTCGAGCACCAGTGTGCCTACCCAGGCCGGGCTGAACGTGTAGGTATTGCTCACCGCCACGTTCCAGTAGTTGTTGTGGGTGAGCAGTCCTGTCGAAGGCAGCGTTGCCTGCTGCACCAGCGCGTTATGCGTCAAGTAGCTGTCTTCCGATGTACGCAGAAACCATTGCGACTTGGGAGACTGCGCCCAGTCGAAACGCACCGTGCCCAGGTAGTCGCGGAAAGGGATGGGAACCGTGGCGGGGACAGGAATCGAAGGAGTGCCGGGAATCAACCCTTCTGAGGCCAATTGAGAAAGAGCATCGAATTGCGCAATGCTGGCTGGGCTGTAGGAGATGCTGGCATTTTCATGTACGTTCTCGAAGGACGTGAAGAACCAGACCTTGTTCTTCACGATCGGACCGCCCAACGTTGCCACGTAGTTCTGGCGGGAGAACGGCTGCTTCGGGTTGTTCACACACACGCCATCCGTGCAGGTCTCAGCCGGATTCTCGATCGGGAAACGTGCATTGAGCGCGGCCTGACGGTCGTAAAAAGATGCACTGCCGTGCCAGTCGTTGGTGCCGGACTTGGTCGTGATCACGACCGATCCCGCTGTCGTCCAGCCGGTGTCGGCATCTTCGTTCGAGGTGCGCACGGCAAACTCCTGCAGGTCGTCGGGGGAGAAGTTCTGTAGAAACCCGCCGATCCAGTCGTCCGAGTTATCGGCTCCATCCACTGACAACTCGTTGTTCAAACCCGAGCTTCCGCCCGTGGATACCGCGGTAATGCGCGCCTTGGTGGGATCGGAAGGCTCGACCGGCTCGGTCCCGGGCACAAGGTACGCGATGTTCGCAAAACTGCGCGCCGGAAGGGGCATATCTTCCAGATCCTGACTGCCAACCGCTCCGCCTCGCACGGCGCTCGCGGTATCGAGAGCCTGAGTCGTAATGGAGGAGCCTTGTCCCTGCACATTCACGGTTTGCCGGGTGCTTCGGGGCTGAAGCGTTATCGAGACATCGCGCACCATGCTAACCACCACTTCCACATCCGCGGCGGCTTCGGCAAAGCCTGTGGCGCTGGCTACCATGTGGTAACGCCCGGGCAGGAGGCCCTCCATGCGGAATTCTCCGTGGTCATTCGCGGTGGCCTCGCGGACGATCGATGATCCCGCCGATTGCAATCGGACGCGGGCGTCTGCAACCCGTGCTTCGCTGCTGTCCTGAATTTCTCCGCGCAGCGCGCCGTATGGATTTTGGGCTGCCAGATTCGAGGTCGTTAAGAGGAATGCGACGGATAAGACAATCAGAGTCCAAAAGCGCAACTTTCCCACCTTCCTGAATGCCAGCGCCATCAATGAACCGTCCGATGAACGCGGAATTTGCCGCCTGAAATCGCCAGAGAATTTTTCGGGAGCGACCGAGCGCTCTTGCTGAAAGCAGGATAGAGGGGCCAGGGTGATTACTACCAGAAGTAGTCGTGCGGTTGCAGGAATGAACCAACCAATACGGGAAGGGATTCCGTCACCCCCAGAGGAGGGGGAACTCCTAGCGGACCAGCCACTCCGTAACTTCGTGAGTGAGGGCCAGAGCCGGGCCGTACGTCGCAAAAGCGCAGAATAAAGCAATTCCTGTCGGCAGAATCACCAACCATGGTGAAACGCGGCTTTGCCGGGATTCGGCTTTCTCATCCCACGCCAGCAGCCGGGCCACGCGGCAACTGATGGACCCGGTCACGAATCCCACGGTACAGGCGGGCGCAGGCTCCAGCGGAATCAGGCGGGAAAGCTTAACCAGAGCCGCTGCCAGGTCAACCGCGTCGTTGACGTTGGAGACAGCGGCATCATCGGCGGCAAGCTCGGCGGCCTCGGACCACGCGGCTTCAAGCTTGACCAAGCCGGGAAACGGCGAAAAGCGAAACACAAGTTTCTTAAGATTGTCGTACGAATGGATGTGAGCAAGTTCGTGTTTCAGCGCGACACGCAGCTCGTCACGGCTGAGAAGTTCGACCGTCGCATCGGACACGAGCACGCGCGGCCTGCGCGTACCGATTAACATAAGGGGAGGCGTCTCACGTCGCGAGCGAAAGGTGATCGCCTCGGCGTCGTTCTCCAGCGGGCTGGCACCCTCCAGCCATCGAGCAACAATACGAGAAGCCCGCCTCTGTGCGATGATTCCGCGACAGCTGCCATAAGCGATGAGCGCAAGCGCAGCCGAGCCCAGCGCGAGCGGCCAAGTCCCCAGCCCTTCGTTGATGGAACGGGGCTCCAGAATTTGAAATGAAGGAACAACAAAAGCGGCCGTGATGACAACGGAAGCAAACAGGGGCAGGACTCTCAAACCAAAAAACACGTTCGCGACAGTTTGTTCGGCGGCGCGTCCCCACTTGATCCAGCGCCAGGAAGCCGCCACCAGGGCCGACAGGAAACAGTAGATAAGAACAAAAAACGTAAGCGAAACCGCGACTCCGCGTATGGCGAACATTTAGTGCCGCTCCTTCGCCTTCGATTCTCGCGTCGGCTGGTCCCCGGTCTGAGCGCCTGCCTTGATCTGCTGCCGCTTTCGCTCAATCAACAACTGGAGTTCGTCGAGCAACTGCGCATCGTGCGCGCTGAGCGCCTCTACCAGGTAGGAAAGTGGCAGCGAAGAACGATCGCCCGAACCCAACAGTTGCCGGATCCCATCCAGGGCAGCGCCGCGCTGGATTTCCTCCGGACTGAGCCGCGGTGTGTAACGGAACGCTCGTCCTTCCGCGATCCGGTCCAACACTCCCTTTTTATAGAGCCGATCCAGCGTAGTCATGACCGTGGTATAAGCCTGGTGGATCTTCCCGTCGTCGATCAGGTCGCGCACAGTAGCGCTGCCGCGCGCCCAGAGCTCCTGGAGCAGTTGCTGCTCGAATGGCCCGAGGTGCGGCGTGGAACTTGATCCGAAAATGGAGAACTTCATGGTCATGGCGGAATGCCGATCCAAAACGGCAAGGGGGCATTCGGGCCGCCCAGCCGAGCCTTGAGGATACCATGGCCGTGTTTTGACGGGCTATGGCCTGTTTAAACCGGGCAAAATACCGTCACCGCCCGGCCTCAATTATTCCAGGTTAAGACTCGGCGCCGACGGGAAGGATCTCCTCCACATCGATCTTGGTCGGGTAGTTTCCGGTGTAACAGGCGGAACAATAGGTCGTTTTCTCGCCGTCAGCACAAGCCTTCTTCAGGCCTTCAATCGAAAGATAAGCGAGAGAGTCCGCGCCGATGAATTGCCGAATTTCCTCGATCGACTTGTTGGCGGCGATAAGCTCCTTCTTCGAGGGAGTATCAACCCCATAGAAACAGGGAGAAATTGTTGGCGGGCAGGAAATCCGCATGTGCACTTCGGTCGCGCCCGCGGTGCGAATCATGCGAACGATCTTGCGGCTGGTGGTGCCGCGCACGATCGAATCGTCGACCAGAATCAGGCGTTTGCCTTCAAGCAGGCTGTGAACGGCATTGAGCTTCAGCTTCACGCCGAAGTCGCGCACCGATTGCTGCGGCTCGATAAACGTCCGTCCAATGTAGTGGTTGCGAATCAGTCCAAGACGAAACGGAATGCCACTCTCGGCTGCGTAGCCGATGGCGGCCGTATTCCCCGAATCGGGCACGGGAACCACAATATCCGCATCGACAGGAGCCTCACGGGCAAGCTGGCGGCCCATGTTGTCGCGGCTCTGATCCACGGAACGGCCGAAGACCACGCTGTCCGGACGCGCAAAATATACGTGCTCAAAGATGCAGCTCGAAAGCGCGGGAGACGGCGAGTAGAAGCGCGAGCTGATGCCTTCGGGGCCAACGATGACGAGCTCACCTGGCTTAACGTCCCTTTCATAGGTCGCGCCGATCAAGTCAAAAGCGCAGGTTTCCGAAGCAAAGACGATGGTATCTTTCTTCTCGCCGGTCAGAGCGGGAATGCGACCCATGGCGAGCGGCCGAAAGCCGCGCGGGTCGCGGGCTGCAAAGATGCGGTCGCGGCTGATCATGACCAGTGAAAACGCGCCTTCCACGCGCCGCAGTGCATCCGCGATGGCATCCGGCAGGGTTTGTTCCCGGGAGAGAGCAATCAGGTGCACCAGCACTTCGGTGTCGCTGTTGGTCTGGAAAATTGAACCCTGGCCTTCGAGCTTGCGGCGAATCTGCATCGCATTCACGAGGTTGCCGTTGTGCGCAATTCCGATCGTCCCCTTGTTCGATTGCACCATGATAGGCTGCGCGTTCAGCAACGCGGAATCCCCCGCCGTGGAATAGCGCGTGTGTCCAATGGCCAAAATTCCGCGCAGGGAGCCCAGCACTGCTTCGTTGAAAATATCGGCAACGAGTCCCATGGACTTGTGCTGGCGTAGCATTTCTCCGTTCGACGTCACAATGCCCGCCGACTCTTGTCCGCGATGCTGCAAAGCGTGGAGCCCGAGATAGGCAAGCTTCTCGGCCTCCGGGTGCGCATGAATCGCCACGACCCCGCACTCATCCCGAAATTTATCGGATATAGCCATCAGCAATTCACCTTAAACGCCAGCCTCCGTGTGCAGCGCTTTCTCCAGCGCGCCTTCATAAGCGCCGCGCAATTCAGTAATGTTCGCAGAAATCACGGGCTGGCTATCGATGGAAATTTCGACCCGGTCGGAGCCGGTTTGCCCGAGCACATCCGTGGAGACGCCGAACTCTCCCGCTACTTGTTTGATTCGCGCCAGGCGTGCGGGGTCGCAGCTTATAACCACCCGGCTGGCATCCTCGCCAAAAAGGCGAAACTCGGGTGCCAGCTCGTGCCCGGGCAAGTTGACAGTCAGTCCAATGCCCGCTGGCAGTGCGGCTTCCACCAGCGCGACTGCCAGGCCGCCATCGGCGCAATCGTGCGCCGACTCCACCAGTCCATCCTGAATGAGTGCCACCAGAGCGCGCTGCAAGGTCGCTTCCTTTTCGATATCGAGCTGCGGCGGATACCCCCAGACCGCGCCCAAAACCTCTTTCGCATACTCGGACGATCCAAATTCCGACTGTGCATCGACCGCGTCGCCCGGATCATTGGCGCGCAGCAGGATCACCGTCCGTCCCGCCTTGGCAAAGTGCATCTTCACAGCCTTGTGTACATCTTCGAGAAGGCCAACGATTCCAATCACGGGTGTGGGATAAATTCCCTCGCCCAGAGTTTCGTTATAAAAGCTGACGTTGCCGCCCGTGATCGGAGTATCGAGTTCCTCGCAGGCCTTGGTGATTCCGTCGATCACCTGCGAGAACTGCCACATGATGTGCTGCTTCTCTGGATTGCCAAAGTTCAGGCAGTTCGTGGCCCCGATCGGAGTGGCCCCGGAACATGCCACTTTGCGCGCCGCTTCGGCAACCGCATGCATCGCTCCGAGACGGGGATCGAGATAACACCACCGCCCGTTCCCGTCGAGAGCCATTGCCAGCCCGCGCTTCGAGCCCTTGATGCGAAGCACGCCCGCATCGCCCGAGCCTGGCGCATCCACGGTGTTGGTCTGCACCATGTGATCGTATTGCTGCCATACCCAGCGCTTCGAGCAAATGTTGGGACTGGCGAGCAAGCGCTTGAGTTGCGGCGTGAAATCGCCGCTTTCTGCCAGGTGTATGTGCTCGGGCATGTCGCGTTCCACCGGCGGTTCCCAGCGCGCCAGCGGACGCTTGTACACGGGCGCGTCATCGGTGAGCGCGGCATTCGGAATTTCCGCGACGACCTCGCCATGCTGCAGCACACGCATCTTTGCGTCACGCGTAACGCGGCCCACTTCCACCGCGTCGAGCCCCCATTTCTGAAACACTCGAAATACTTCGTCTTCACGACCCTTCTGCGCGACCAGCAACATGCGCTCCTGTGACTCGCTTAGCATGATTTCGTAGGGCGTCATTCCGGTCTCGCGCTGGGGAACCCGGTCAAGTTCAATCTCGATGCCCGTGCCGCCGCGCGCTCCCATTTCACAGGTGGAGCAGGTGAGCCCTGCCGCGCCCATGTCCTGAATGCCAACAATGGCTCCCGT
>JBEKOW010000244.1:0-6816 GCA_049521375.1 Terriglobales bacterium | reverse complement strand
CGATCCGGGCCGCGAGGGGCGCTATGTTTATCTCGGAGAGGGCCAGGCATCTGCCTGTTCTCCCGGGTCTGAGGCGTCCCGAATACGGGTCGGGACTGGTCGAAAACGTCGATCGGGCTGCATCGTTGCCATAACTCGTCCGTACACACGAGTAGAAAGCTGCGAGCCAGCGTTCCACATCCATTGTGAAGTTCTCCAGAGAGCAGCGGATCTTTGAATCGGAACTGGCGAGAACAAGATGCCCGTCCATGACAACCTCCAAGAGGTCATGCTGACGCCGCCTCACGCTGCGGCATGTCTCAACACCTCTTCGACTTTAGCGTCCAAGTCGCGAGCCACGTGCAGCGCATCGCGATTTCTATAAGGGGTCAGGAGGCTCGCCATTCTGTCATACGAAATATGCACGCCATCAGCCCGCTCATCCACAAGGACGGTAACCGGAGCATACGAGCCGGCATCCGGAACATGCTTTGCCATTTCTTTCATGATGAGAGGATTTCCAATGACCAGACGAATGATTCTGGATGTGTGATGCTCGGTCCCCTTGCGAACGATCATCCCGTGGTCGAACTCGACAAATTGCATCAGACCGCTCTCGGCCAGGACGGGTCGTATGGCGGCCTCTAGTTCGGCGGCAGTTGTCGCTCGCTGCGTTGCTTGCCAGAACTCCGCCATATTCGGGTGACCGATCGATGCCTTGATGGATGCAACGACCGCTTCGAATGGCTTCGAGGAGGTCACTGAAAACCGTTCCATCTCCACTTTTCTGATCATTCTGGCTCCTAGCCTTTGTTTGCAATGCTAAGCGAGGGCGTTTTGGCTGAGAATCGCGGTGCCACCTCCGCTCGACCGGATAGCCTCCTAAGAGCTTTCCGCAGTCATCGCAATTCGTGCTTCAGGAATTCGCTCGTCCGACCGTTGGCAAGGTGAGCCGCGGCGGCGTTGTAGTGTTTTCCGTTATGGCGAGAGAAGGCGTGACTCTGCCCTGGGTAGCTGTACACCGTCGCATTTGGTCTCGTAGCAAGTGCCGCTTTAATTTCCGCTTGTGCAGCCTTGGAAATGAACTCATCCTCTTCGGCCAGATGCATGAGAATGGGCGCATGAAGCCCATCGACCTCTCCCAGATATTTCTCGGTGTCGGCGCCGTGATACCAGACTGCGGCGTCGATGCCGTCGCTGCGGATAACTGTCATGAAGACCATCAGCGCTCCGAGGCAATAGCCGAGCAAGGCAACCTTGCCGTTGCATTCCGGGAGATTGCGTACTGCGTCGATGGTGTCCTTGATGTCCTTTACGCCGGCATCTCTGTCATAAGCCTGATAGAGGCGAAGGCCTTGATCCCAGTCGGCTTGGGAGGCAACGTTCAGGTCGACGCCCGGCTCCTGCCGCCAGTACAGGTCTGGAGCGACCGCGAGGTAGCCCAGTTCCGCCAATTCATCGCAGTGTCTGCGGATGTCGGCGTTCACACCAAACAGTTCCTGCAGAACGACAACAGCGGGAGCTGGCGAGGTCTTCGGTCTTGCGATGTAGGCGAGGAATGTGCCGCCGCCCTGCCCTTTTACATTGATGTGGTCCATCATTCCGTCCTCCTGGGACGTCTATATCCATCCAGACTCTCCGCCGACCGGGATCGGATCGGCGGAGATCATTTTGTCTGCAAGCGCGGAGTTACTCATTGACGGAAGTGGCAGCCTCTTCGATGAGCTTGGCTGTCTCTTTGGGATGAGACATGTAGGCCACATGGCTCGATTTCACTTCAACCGTCTTGGCCTTGGCGCGCTTCGCCATCATGCGCTCCTGGTCCGGGTTGATTGATCGGTCTTCAGAGGCCACCATGTACCAAGTGGGCTTGTGCTTCCAGGCGGGATTCTTAACCTGATGGGTGAACGCGTCAGTAGAAATCGGCACCTGTGCTATAGCCATGAACTCCGCCTCATCCCGTGGAATGTCCGCGGCGAAGTCAGCCACGAAATGTGGCTGGTCTATCCACCAGAGCCCGTTGCTGTCCGATTTGAACGCGGTGGACGCTTGCGGCAGGCCCTGTTCGATCGACGCACAGCTCTCACCTTCATCAAGAGCAAAGGCGGCAATATAGACAAGCGCTGCGACGTTTGGATGATTACCGGCTTCGGTGATGATGGACCCGCCATAGCTATGGCCGACCAGAACCACCGGGCCGCCCATCGCATCGATGGCCGCCTTTGTGTACTTTTGGTCGTCGGCGTACGAAGTCTCGGGAGGCTGCGCCACCGATACCTTGTAGCCATCATTCTTTAGGATGTCAGCGACCCTCTTCCAGCCGGAGCCGTCGGCGAAAGCTCCATGCACCAGAACTACATTCTTAACATGCTGTTTCACGATCATTCTCCTTTGCGGTAAAGATCAACTCGGATCGGTTGATTGTCGATGTCGAACGCCGTCGCGTCGAACCGTTCTCTTTTCGGGTGTGGCGGGCGTCTCACTTGCAACGTAAAAACCTGTTCGCTATTAGTTGACGTGTGCGGAGGAAGCAGCCTCTTCGATGAGCTTGGCTGCTTCTTTCGGGTGAGACATGTAGGCCACGTGGCTGGAATCCACTTCGACCGTCTTCGCATTGGCGCGCTTAGCCATCATGCGCTCCTGTATCGGATTGATCGACCGGTCTGAGCTGGCCACCATGTACCAAGTCGGCTTGGTCTTCCAGGCAGGATTCGTGATTTTGTGGGTGAACGAGTCGGTGGAGATCGGCACCTGCGATATAGCCATGAAGTGAGCTTGGGCCGAGGGAATGTCCGCCGCGAAGTCGGCTACAAAATGGTCCTGATCGACCCACCAGTTGCCATTGCTATCCGCCTTGAATGCTTCGGAGGCTTGTGGCACCGCTGTTTCGATCGAGGCGCAGCTCTCACCTTCATCGAGCGCAAATGCGGCGATATATACGAGTGCCGCAACATTTGGATCGTTGCCGGCTTCGCTGATGATCGACCCTCCATAGCTGTGGCCGACCAAGACGACCGGCCCGCCCATGGCGTCGATTGCCGCCTTCGTGTACTTTTGGTCGTCAGCGTATGACGTCTCGGGTGGTTGCGCGACCGATACCTTGTAGCCGTCCTTCTCAAGGATCTTTGCAACGGCATCCCAGCCGGAGCCGTCGGCGAAGGCACCGTGGACCAAGACCACGTTCTTGATGCCCGTTGGTGCCGCAGCCGCGACCGTAATAGTCTTTACCAGCAGCAGAGTTACGCCCATGATTACAGCAATGAGCATTACAGCCCAGTAAGTCTTCTTCATGATCATGTTTCCTTTCTAGTGTGGGCTTCTGCGAAGTCGCATATCGAGCCCCGGACTTGCGACCAACCATAGTCAGGACGGAGTTCGGTGTTATTGAACGCATGAACCACTTTTGTCGATTCCTGCTCAAATGCGGAGTGAAGGCGGGCGAAGGACCACGCAGGGCTCGAGTTCAAGGCGAAAACTCTAACCGAATCTCAAACTCGCGACAATATTGCGTCCACGACGATTCCGCGCAACACTGCCCCGGACCGGTGAACTTGAGGATGGGATTTATTCCTGTGGTTGCGGAAATTGGAGTTTGGGTACTTCGACAAACATCCCGCAACGCGAGTGTTCACGCCTCCACTTTGCCGGAGTCGCACCGACCACATTTGCAAATGCCCTGGTAAACGCGGCTTGATCGGAAAATCCAGTCTGCGCGGCAACTTCCACCAATGAGTTATTCGTTTCCGACAAAAGGGCCTTGGCGATCTCAACGCGCTTCAGAATCAGGTAGCGATGCGCGGAGGTACCAAACGATCTTCTGAACGATCGCGCAAAATGGCTGACGGAAAGCCCACATTCATCAGCAAGTGTTTCCAGTTTTAACTCGCCATCCAAGTGCTCATCGAACAAATCCACAACGCGGCGTCTTTGCCACGGTGCCAGCCCGCCCTTGAATTGCGGGAAGGCTTCGTGAGTTTGAGCGTACCGTCCGACAAGGTGCGAACAAATCATCAAGGTGAAAGAATCCATGAATAGCTGAGAGAATGTCTCCGGCCTGTTTAGGCATGGCAAAATCGTTTGCGTCAGGTGATGGAGTGTCGGGTCGGGGGTTCCATAAACGCAGCAGAGACGCTTAGCTCTAGGCGCTCCGGCATCGTCCGAGAGGGAATCCAGCGTCGCGCGCGGAACATGGTAGTGAATCCAATCGATCGAGCCCGGATTCCGAATACTCGAATTTGACTCCAAGTCGCACATTGCGACTCCGCCCACCGGCCATGCCCCCGTCTTTGTGTACTTCTCATCGGTCCAGAGTTCCCATTCACCGGAATTCGCATGATTAAGATGAAGCGAGACAACGTAGGCTTTTTCAGAAGGAATGGACGCAGTTCGTTCCGGGATACCGCTCCGCGCAATTAGCCGGGTAATCGCCAGTTGCGGCCGCACAACGGAAACCGCTGAATCGATGGCAACATGGGGCGGTTGGTTCATGGTGAAATACTTCGCCATCTGCGCACCGTAAGCGTTTGCTGAGTTCGATGACGTCGTCATGGATAGCTCTGTTGCGGCAAGCGATTTCAGCTGAGAGTCTCCAATTCAGACTCAAAAAGGGAACAATGCGGACGTGGAATTCCCCGGAATGTAGCGTAACGCCAAAAAGAACGGTCATTCTTGTGCAAAATGACCGTGCTTGAATGAGATAGCTCTCTGAAATGCTGGTGCTGAGCAGGATTTATGCTCCTTTCACTGTTTAATGCGCTTCATTGCAGCTCGAAAACTGAGTCCGAATCGACAAATAAGACGGATATCGGCAATCCGCCAGGATGGTGCACCGCATACCATACCTTTCGGAATCGTCTGGCGGCGTAGCTTACCTCGTCGGGAATGAGAAGAGCTTCTGTAGTGGACAAGTAGGCCGATCAGTGTCTGGTCAAGTAACTAGAACCCGCATCCTTCAGGTGGGGCTTGATTTGGCAAGCGCAGAGGGGCTGTGCAGGATCACCTTCGGTTCGGTTGCCGGACGCGCGAGCCTGTCGAAAAGTGGCATTGTCGCGCATTTTCCACATTTGGGCGACCTAAAGCGGTCCATTCTTGATGTTGCATTGGACCTTTGGAGCCGTACCTGCCTCGGAGTCGACACTGGCGTTGGAGGCGGGTTGCCGTCGCTGATTCGCTACCTGAATGTATGGATTGGATGGACGAGGAGGGCAGGACTTCCGGGCAGTTGCCCGATCGCTCAAGCCATTGTTGAGTTGAGTTTCTTGCCGGGATCTGTCCGGGAGGCTGCCGCGGCGGCGGAATCTGTCTGGCGGCAAACTCTCATTATGTTGATCCGTGATGCGATCGACAAGCGACACTTATTGCAGGATACCGACGTCGCCCAGCTGGCGTGGGACTTGCTCGGGATTTATCTGAGCCACCATGTCTCCAGCCATTCTCTTCGGGACCCTGACGCGGACAGAAAAGCACAGTTCTCGGTGAAGCGGGTCGTTGCTTCTATAGAAGCAAACTAGCGAGAGCGCAACTCACCATAGACAGGTTGGTCAGTAGCAACCGCTCCACGACCGTTCAGTTTGCGCCAGCGAAACGGCGTTGTCCCTTCGAGCGTGGTAAACGCGCGTGTGAAGGCGGCCTGATCGCAGAATCCCGACCGAAATCCCACCTCTGCCAGACTCGGTTCGGGTTCGCGAAGCAGATTCTTCGCCGTGTCTATTCGAAGCTTGATGAGCCATTGATGAACTGAAGTGCCAAAGCTCTGGCGAAAGCAACGAGAGAAGTGACTCGGGGAGAGCTGACAGGCGGTTGCAAGGTCCGCAATTCTGATCTCGCCTTCAAGATGCGCACGCAACATCCCCTCGGTGCGGATCTTTTGCCAGATCTCCAGGCTCGGCTGTGCTCGGAGGATTCCCTTACCGTTTCCGTAGTGTTGCAGAAGATGTGTGCTCACGAGAAGTGAGACATCTTCCAATGCAAGCATGTTGAGCGGTTCACGGTTGCGCACCTGACTGAGGATGGTCTTGGTCAATTGAGCGACGACGAGGTCCCTTTCAAAGAAGACCATCCGAAACGAATCAACTGGTGCAATCCTGTTATCTGCTGCAACTCTGTCCAGCAGATCGCGCGACACATAATAGTGTAGATAGTCGAACGGACCTGCCGCCCACATCTCCATCGGCTTCATGAGATCGATTACCGTTGTTGCGAATGGGATCGAATGAGAGACTCCGACCTCTTGGCCGTCGATTCGTGCGCGCCACCGGTCAACCGGAGTTGGAGCTAAAGCCACGCAGATGAGCATCGCGCGGTCCTCAGGATAGGCCGGCGCCCGCTGCATCTCCATCGATCCACCCCTGAGCCTGGTGAGGGCGAAGTCCGGCACGCCACACTCATTCTTAAGGGAGCAATCATATGCCGGTGTCCGGAAAACTTCGGCTAGATTGGCACCGTAGAACTTCCGCGGGTGATCTGGGCGCATCGACAACGGCTTCGTGGGAAGATCCTGCTTGCGAGTCATGCCGACCTCCGTTAGAGCAACAGCCTCAATATAGAGCACCTAGGAAAGGTGCGTCCACGTTCCTCCAAAGCGGAGTAGTTCAACTCCGAGGGGCGCTCTCAACGAGTTCATTATCGCCGAATCACTCATTGAACCCGGATTTGTACCGGCAAGTCGGCTTGTCGCACCCTTTCAGGTGTCCGAACACCCGGTTTTGGCCGTATTACCGGCAATTCGGAATGTATGGTCCGCCGCCGTGTCGCAAGCGAAAAGTGAAGATGGACGGGTTGGTCTGCGCAAATGTATCCGGTCTTTTTGTGAGCCGAGGCTCTGGACCTTGATGGAAT
>JBEKOW010000243.1:0-12458 GCA_049521375.1 Terriglobales bacterium | reverse complement strand
TCATTGGATTCGTAGCGCACGCCGATGCCAATCATGACCCCGCTCAGAGCGATGCCGAGAACAACCTTGCCAAGCGGTCCGAGGTTTTGGAGTTGATAAGCCAGGAAGAACGCCAAGCCCAGCACCAGAATGCCGACGCCAATTTTGTTCAGCCAGTTCGTGCCAAGCATTTCCTCCAGGTCGAAACCGCGCGAGGCTGGCTCCTGCGGCTCCGACTTCGTGAATACAGGCGGCGACACGCGCGGCAACCTCGGTTCGGGCGCAGGGAATGAAGATGGGGCTGGCGGCGAAGTTCTGGGTGGTGGTTCGGGCTCCGGTGTGGGCGTTTTGGGCCGCTCCGCGGGAGGCGGCGGAGGGGCAACCGGCGGCGGGGAAGGGGACCGCAAGGGCGCAGTTTCCGCGGGCGCGATCGGTTGCACTTCCGGGGGCGCGGCGTGCGTTTCCTGCGGGGCTTCGTGAGTTGGGGGCGATGTCTCTTTTTGCTCTTTGAGGCGCGACTCGAGGACATACAGTCGCGCGGTCAGATCCTGCCAATGCTTTAGATTCTCGCGGCGGTCGCTTTCAAGCTCACGACGGAGCCGGACGATGCTGGCGACGACCCAGATTGGCACCAATATCAGAACTCCAAGCAGGGAGATACCCACTAGGAATCCGAATCCTTCCATCATGGCCTCCGCGGCCGATCGTGGTGCGGGAAAACTCTATCCAAGTTCGCGAGAATTCTAATACACGGGGAGGCATGGCGGACTCGGAGATGACAACTCCCCAAGGCCACCACGCCTTGGGGAGATTGGCCATTGTTGCTTTCTGTTCGTTTGTGTTTCTGCCGCCCTGACGATTACGCGGTCTTTGCCAGCTGCAACTCATCGGTTCCGCGCAGAGAATAATGTTGCTCCGGAACGGGGAATCCGGCGCGGGAGAATGTCTCATTGATTAAGCGGTTGGTATCGAAATAGACCTGCCAGTAGTGTGTGTTGTTGCAGTACGGCCGGACGGCCAGCACCGGGCCTGCGAGACTGAAGGTCAGAATTTCGACATCGGGCGCTGGATCGGCGAGCACGTTTGGAATCTGTGCCAGCGCGGGTTTGAGCAATACCACCGCCGCCTGCGGATCAACTCCGTGCGCGAGTTGGGCTGTGAGTTCGACGCGCCGATATGGATTGGAGGAGAAATTTTGGATGGTGTCGCCAAAGACTTTTCCATTGCCGACGATGGTCTTGACGTTGTCGGGCGTGCTGAGAGTGGTAGCGAAAAGGCCGATTTCCTCGATCGTGCCAGTAACGCCCGCGGCCGTGACGAAGTCTCCCACCTTGAACGGCTGCAGGATCACCAGAAATACGCCTCCGGCAAAATTCGACAAGAGGCCCGACCAGGCCATTCCGATGGCTACTCCGGCCGCGGCGATCAGGGCTGCAAAGCTGGTGGTCTCGACGCCGAAAAACCCGAGGATGGCAACGGCCAGTACGATGTTCAGGAGCGCGCCCAGACCCGAGTTGATGTAGCGGATCAGGGTGGGATCGATTTTTTGCTTGCGTAAGGCACTGTCGAGCAGGCGAAGCGCGAGACTGATCAGCCATCGGCCCACGATCCAGAGAGCGATGGCTCCCAGAATCTTCAGGCCGACAGCGGTCAGAACGGCGGTCACGGTCTGCATGGTGGCAGCAAGGTTGAAGTTCACAAGTCCTCCTCGTGGTTAGGTGGCGTGTTCGAGTCGGCAGACATTTTACCTGCGGGGCTGGGTATTGGCTACACTCCGCTGAATTGAGGGTGGAAGTGTCAAAAGGCGTCGTGCCGGCTCTGAGGAAAGCTTTTCACCATGGATGCGGCAGAGGAGAGAATCACACAATGTGGTGTTCGAAGGTTCTTCTACCGTTACCCCTGTACCTGTCTTTCGTGCCAAAAATATTTCGTTATTTCCGAAAAAAATTCTTGCATCTCCGGAGATTTCCCGTAATCTCACAACTGCGAACTAACTTCGCCGAAATGTCCGGGAAATTCGCCTGACGCCCGGGAGCCGCGAGCAACATTTTCAAGGGAGACGCGGTGGTGAGAGTGAGTCGCTTTGAGGAGGAAGCCATCGGAATTGGCAACTGCTACCGCTCCTGCTAACATCTCGCCGACAAGCTTTGGTCCTGCTGTCGCCCCCCGCAAAAAGTCGATTCGCCTCACGCTGTGGCCGCTGGTCGCCGCCACCTTCTTTATGGTCTCCGGTGGAACCTACGGCACCGAAGACATCGTGCACGGCGCCGGCTACGGGAAAGCGATCCTCATTCTGCTGCTCACCCCGCTGCTCTGGAGCCTCCCGACCGCCTTCATGATCGGAGAGCTTTCGAGCGCGCTGCCTTTTGAAGGCGGCTACTACGCATGGGTGCGCCGCGCGATGGGAAATTTCTGGGGATTTCAGGAGGCCTGGCTCTCGCTGGTAGCGTCCATTTTCGACATGGCCATTTATCCCACGCTTTTTGTCGCGTACCTGACTCGCATATTCCCCTGGTTCCAGGAGAACCATCGCGGCGTGGCGGTTGCGCTGGGAGTCGTCATCGTTTGCGCCGCGCTCAATATCATGGGCGTGAAGGTCGTTTCGACGACCTCGCTGTGGCTGTTCTTCGCCCTGTCGGCTCCGTTTGCGGCGATCTTTTTACTTGCGCCGTTCAAGATTCACGCATTGGCGAATGCCGTTACCAAGCCGACAACTTCGAATGTCGACATCCTCGGCGGCCTGCTCATCTGCATGTGGAATTACATGGGCTGGGACAACGCGTCGACGATTGCGACCGAGGTCGAGCGTCCGCAGCGGACATATCCACGCGCCATGCTATGGGCAGTGGTCATCGTCGCCCTCACTTACGTGCTGCCGTTTGCGGCTATGTGGATGACCGGCCTGCCTGCCAGCGCCTGGGAAACCGGAGCGTGGGCTGACATCGCGCAGTTGATGGGTGGACCTGTGCTCCGCATTGCGCTAGTCGCTGGCGGCATGATGAGCGGCTTCGGCATGTTCAACGCGCTCGTGATGAGCTATTCAAGGTTGCCGCTGGCCATGGCGCAGGATGGCATGCTGCCGAAGGTGTTTGCGAAACTGCATCCGAAATCGCGCGCGCCGTGGGTGGCGATTATTGCGCTGGCGATCGGTTGGGGCTTGGCGCTCAACATTGGTTTCGAACGCCTGGTGACGCTTGACATCATGATTTATGGAGCCAGCCTGACGCTCGAGTTCATCGCGCTCATCGTTCTTCGTTTCCGCGAGCCGGAATTGAAGCGTCCGTTCCGCGTGCCGGGTGGCTGGTTTGGAGCGATTGCGGTCGGAATTCCCCCGACGCTGCTGCTCGGGTTCGCCGTACTAAACAGCGAACACGAAGCGATCCTTGGGATGAGCGCCTTCTGGTTCGGGCTGATCTTGATGGGAGCGGGCGTGATCGTCTATGCGATCAACCACGCTTTGAAGCCCGGGGGCTGGGCTCCGCCGGAGCCTAAGCCGGAGCTCGTGGCGTAAGGCCTGTTAACCACGGGGACACAGAAACCTGAGAGACGCGCTTTGTCGCGTCTCGCTTTTGCGCGTTTCCGGGCCGGCCGGAGGGCAGTTCTCTCTCGCTTCGATACACAACATTTGTAGAAAATGGTGTATGATATACGCATGGGCAGGACCAACATCGAGATTAACGATAGCTTGATTCGGAAAGCGCGCAAGCTCACGCGTCTCAAGACGAAGCGCCAGATTGTCGACAAGGCCCTTGAGTTGCTGGTTCGTACCGAAACCCGCAAAGGCATCCTCGCGTACTTTGGAACCGATATCTGGCAAGGAGACTTGAAGGCATCGCGGAGAAACCGCGTGTGATCCTCGTCGATAGCTCGGTCTGGATCGATTCCTTCAAGTCGCATTCCGGTCGCGCCGGAGTCGAACTCCGAAGAATGATCGAAGAAAGTGAACCTCTTGTTCTGACCGGGATTGTCATCGCGGAAGTTTTGCAAGGACTGACTCGCGATGCGGCGCGCATCGGACACTTCCTCTCCCAATGGGATCTCATCGAGCCTAGGGGACTCGAGACCTATCGACGAGCTGCCTCGGTCTACCGCGAAGCGCGAGCAGAAGGGATCACACTGAGTACGATTGACACCCTGATCGCTTCCATAGCGCTCGACCATAGAGCGAGCGTGTTTACCCTTGATCGGGATTTCACCAGAATCGCGCGTTTTACGAAACTGGAATTGTATGCGTTCTAAGTTGCGATGTTGATTATAAAAGCGCTCACTTCACCGAACTGCAGGGTAGATTTGCAAGGAGCGGAACCTGATGACCAAGCGTAAATCCAAGGGCGCATACATGATCTCGGCGGTCGCCGAAATGTACGAGATTCATCCCCAGACTTTGCGCCTGTACGAGCGCGAAGGATTGCTCAAGCCCAGCCGCACCGAGGGGAATACGCGCCTCTACACCGACGAAGACCTGCAGCGGCTGGAATTCATCCTTTCGCTGGCGCGCGATCTGGGAGTGAACATCAGCGGCATCGCCATCATCCTGCAAATGCGCGCTCGCATGGAAGAGATGCAGTTTCAGATACAGGACTTCGTCCAATACATTCAGCACGAGGTTCTGGCGCGCGCGAATGCGGCTGCCGATCCTTCCAAGGGCGCGATTGTCCCGCTGCGCCGTTCCCTCGTCTCGCCGCCGGAACCGCTGCGAAAGAAAGATTCCTCCAAGTAGTGGGATTATTTCTCGCGCTGGAAGCGGTAACGCCCGCCGCGGTCTTTGGCCACCTGCTCCGCCACTTTCAAGAACGCTTGGCCTGCATGCGAAAGCGCGGATTCCTGCCGGTAGACCAGGCGCAGCTTGCGTTGAAAATGCAGATCGCGCACCGGAACCCGCACCAGTTCTCCGCGCGCAATTTCGCTCTCAACGCTGATCTCGGGCACCAGCGCGACGCCGTTCCCCATGCTTACGAAGCGCTTGATCGCCTGCAGGGTGGGCAGTTCCACATCCTGATGCAGCGGAGTCTTGAGGCGCTTGAACGCTTCAATCACCTTGTCTTTATAGGGAGATGAAACAATGTGCGCGACGAACGACTCGGCTCCGAGCTGGTGAACGCTCACTTCGCCGGCCGACGCCAGCGGATGTTCGGGAGGAACGACCAGCGTCAGCTCGTCGAGGTAGACCACGATCGATTACAGGCGCCTGAACTCCATGAGGATGGGAAGCAGGTAAAGCACCGTGAACTCATTAGCGGCAATTGCCAGCTTTCCTTTCTGCAATTCGCGCATCTCGACCAGCGCTTCCTGGGCATCCTGACGCAGGTTGACCAGTCTCTCGGCATATTCCTGAAGAACACGCCCGGCATCGGTGAGGACGCCATCTCGTGAGGAGCGATCAAAGAGCGGCTCTCCGATCTCAAGCTCCAGTTTGCGGACGGTTTGGCTGACCGCCGATTGGGTGCGAAACAACTTCTCCGCGGCACGGGAAAAGCGGCGTTCGCGGGCTACCGTCAGAAATACTTCCAATTGAGATATTTCCATCGTTTAACCTTCTGGCCAGCTGCCTTGGGGATTGTCCGGGTCCCTCTGGACAGGCCCAGGTCGTCACGAGTCACGCAGACGAGCGCAGGGAAGCTGTGGTTAATAATTTCTTATACTATAATTACCACTGATACTTCTGTAAACATAATAACCTTTGTTTCAGTTCCGATTGCCGTTAAAGTATAAGGAGTTTGCTGTACGGGGAGGGCCATCATGGACCGGCCGCGCATCACCATTTTTGACACCACGCTTCGGGATGGCGAGCAGTCGCCAGGTTGCAGCATGAATGTGCAGGAAAAACTGCGCCTTGCCCAGCAACTGGACCGTCTCGGCGTGGACGTCATTGAAGCCGGGTTCCCGATCGCCTCCGATGGGGACTTCGAAGCCGTACAAACGATTGCCGCTTCGGTCCGCCGGCCGATCATTGCGGGACTCGCGCGCGCCTGTACGCCCGACATCGACCGGGCATGGGAGGCGTTAAAGGGTGCCGCGCATCCCCGGATTCACGTTTTTCTCGCGACTTCCGACATTCACCTCAAGTACAAACTTCGCATTACGCGGGAGCAGTGCCTCGCGCAGGCGCGCGAGGCCGTCCGGCACGCCAAGTCTTTGTGTGCGGATATTCAATTCTCGCCGGAAGATTCGACCCGCACCGACATTCCATTCCTTTGCGAGGTCGTCGAAGCTGTTATCGCTGCCGGCGCCACCACAGTGAACATTCCCGATACGGTCGGCTACAGCATGCCGGAAGAATATGGCCAGCTTATCCGCACCTTGAAGGAAAAGGTGGCGGGCATCGACAACGTCACGATTTCCACGCATTGCCACAACGATCTTGGCCTGGCGGTTGCCAACTCACTGGCCGGAGTGCAAAACGGCGCTCGGCAGGTGGAATGCACCATCAACGGCATTGGGGAGCGCGCGGGCAACGCGTCGCTCGAGGAAGTCGTGATGGCGATGCGGGTTCGCGTTGACCGTTATCCTTATGAAACCTCGTTGGCCACCGAACAAATTTTCCCGTCCAGCCAGATGCTGGCCGAGATCACTCGCGTAGCGGTGCAGCCGAACAAAGCCGTCACAGGACGCAATGCATTCGCCCACGAGGCCGGCATCCACCAGGACGGAATGCTGAAGAATCCCCTGACCTACGAGATCATGACCCCGCAATCGGTGGGCGTGCCTGATTCCCGGCTGGTACTGGGAAAGCACTCCGGCCGCCATGCTTTGGCATTGCGCTGTCAGCAACTGGGGCACAATTTTGAACGTCGCGAGCTGGACGAAATCTATCGCAAGTTCGTCATTCTGGCCGATCGCATCAAGCGCGTGCAGGATAGCCACCTGCTTGAGCTGATACACGACGTGACCAGTAATTTCAGCAATGTCGACACGGGCGCGCAGGGGAAGAAGTTTCCGGCTGCTGCTGGGGTGCCTTTGCCGCGGGGTGCTGCCGTTGTGGGCGGAGCGCACGAATCGGTGCCTGCTCATATTCCCGTAGGGCCGGGCCATCTTCCCAAGCCGAACGCCTTCGGCGAGCACCACGGCGAACAGGAAGATTACCTTTGGGGCGTTTAATCCGAGGTGCCTGATAGAAGGCGCTCTGGGTGGGCAGGTCTGCTTAATCGCATCCGCTGAATAAGCGCGCTCTCCGAAACACTCGATAACAGTGCGTCCTGCTGTTTGTCTGTTCCCTGATGCCAGTTCCGCGCCATCGTCTCGTCATGTATGCTGGCTGCTGAATAGCGAGGTTTTCATGCATCTGTCTATCACTTGCCTCCCCGGTGATGGGATCGGCCCTGAGGTGACGTCGCAGGCTGTGCGCGTTCTTACCGAAGTGGCGCGCGGATTCGGGCACGAACTCAAACTCGATGAGAAAGAAATTGGCGGCGCCGCTCTCGCCAGGTTCGGAAACCCGCTTCCTGACGCAACCATAAAGTCCTGTCTCGCCTCCAAAGCGGTGCTCCTCGGAGCGGTGGGCACTCCGGCCTTCGACCACAATCCGCGGGAACTTCGCCCCGAAGCTGGATTGCTGCGTCTCCGTCAGGAACTGGGAGCTTTCGCCAATCTGCGTCCGGCCGTCTTCTACCCTGCATTGTCAGCGTGCTCTCCTCTGCGCGAGGAGGTCGCCAGAGGAACCGACATTCTGATCGTCCGCGAACTGTTGGGCGGCTTGTACTTTGGGCAGCCGCGCTCGATCGAGGGCACAGGCGGATCCCGGCAGGCTCTCAACACGATGCGCTACAGCGAAGCGGAAGTGGACCGCATCGCACGCGTCGCCTTCGTGCTAGCGCGTACTCGCCGCCGGCGGCTGCTTTCGGTTGACAAGGCGAACGTCCTCGAATGCTCGCGCCTTTGGCGTGAAGTCGTCACGCGTATCGGCACCGAATTTCCGGATGTTCAGCTCTCGCACATGTATGTAGACTCGGCTGCCATGTCGCTGGTGCTGAAGCCGACGCAGTTCGATGTCATCCTGACGGAGAACATGTTCGGCGACATCCTCTCCGACGAGGCTGGTGGCGTGGTGGGAGCGCTGGGATTGCTAGCCTCGGCCAGCATTGGAGGCCCCATCGGACTCTACGAGCCGGTGCATGGATCGGCGCCTGATATAGCGGGGAAGGGAATCGCGAATCCGCTGGGAGCCATACTTTCGGTAGCGATGATGTTCCGCCACACCTTTGATCTCCAGAAGGAAGCAGAGTGTGTGGAAGCGGGTGTCATCTCGGCGCTGAACGGAGGGATCTGCACGCCCGACCTCGCCCGCGACGGGCAGCGCGCCGTCACGACCAGCGAGATGGGTGAGAAGATTGCGGAATTCGTGCGCCTTGCCGCCAATGCGACAGCCCCCGCTTCACGATAATACTTAGAGTTTGCTGGGAGATGGTTTGCCAGCAGGCGGAACGCCGGCCGCGTTGTAGGCTCCGCTGATCGAGTTCCACCGGATGCGGAGAGCTTCCAGGAGCATGCGCAGGCCGTCGCGAAAAGGATGCAGCCGTGTTCCCTCGCTGTGCGCCCAGACTACCGGAACCTCTCTTACAGTAAGACCCATGCGTCGCGCCAGAAAAAGAATCTCCGGATCGAATCCCCAGCGTTCAATTTTCTGTAGAGGAAAAATGCGTTGCGCCGCCTCACGCCGAAACGCCTTGAAACCGCATTGTGTGTCAGCAAACTTCAGCCCCAAAACCACGCGCAGCACAACGTTGAAGATTCTGCCGAATGCTTGTCGGTAAAGCGGCTGGCGTTCGGTCTGAAGATGGGAGCGCAGCCAGCGCGATCCGATCGCAACGTCAGCGCCTGCCGCGATTGCGTCGAAGAGTTTGGGAGCCTCGCTGATCGGCGAGGAGAGATCGGCATCGGTGAACAGGCAGACATCGCCCCGTGCGTGCAGCATCCCGTTGCGCACGCTGAAGCCCTTTCCGCGATTGCCAGGATTTTCGACGAGCAATATCTCGGGATGGGCCTTGCCGTAATCTCGGACGATCTGCGGCGTGTCGTCACGCGAGCCGTCGTCCACCACGAGAATTTCCGCATCCCAGCCGCGCTCTTTCGTGTAGCGCAGTAACTCATCAAGCGTCGGCCGGATGCGACTGCTCTCGTTGTAGGCGGGAATGACGAAAGAATAGGTCAAGGTTTCAAAGTTCAGACTTCCAAGGTTACTTGCTCTCTTTGAAATAGTGCAACCTTGAAACTCTGAAGCTAGGCCACCTGGCGCCGCTTGTCGAGCATGCTGAAGAACTCGCCCACCAGATCGTCATCCCAAAGTCCGGACTGCGCTTCACGGCGCATGGTGACGGCGGCTTGCTCGTGCGGGAGGGCCGGCTTGTAAGGGCGCGCGGTGCGCAGCGCGTCGTAAATATCGACGACCTGCAAAATGCGGGGCAAAAGGGGAATTTCCCGAGCGCGAAGTCCGTCGGGATACCCGCTGCCATCGGTATGCTCGTGATGATGGCGAATAATGGGCAGCACCAGCCGCAACGACTTCAGCGGACGGCAGATCGTCTCGCCGGTAACGGGATGCAACTTCATTATGTCCCACTCCGCCGGCGTCAAATTGCTGCCCTTCTTCAGGATTTCGTCGGGGACTGCAATCTTGCCGAGGTCGTGCAAGTACCCACCGCGACGCAGCGCCACGATCGATTCTTCGTCGAGATCGAGATAGCGGCCGAGATCGCTGGCGTTGCGGGCCAGTCGCTCGCAGTGGCCCTCGGTGTATGGATCGCGCGCCTCCACACTGCGGCCCAGCGTGCACAGCACCGACTCGGCTGTCTCCAATTCGTCGGTAAATTCTTTCAACTTGAGCGACGACTTTACGCGGGCAAACAATTCTTCGGGACTGACAGGCTTGCTCAGAAAATCATCCGCGCCCGCTTCAATTGCTTTCAGCCTGTCCTCGTGCGCGTTGAGGCCAGTAATCATCACGACCGGAATCAGGCGCGTCTGCGGATCGTCTTTGAGCTCGCGGCAGAGTTCGTATCCGGTTTTGCCCGGCATGATGACGTCGAGCAGAATGAGATCGGGAGCGAGCCGTTGAATTTGCTCTTCGGCGGCCGCGGCACTCGAGACGACGATGGCGTGATAGCCCCGTGTGGCGAGCATCTCCCGCAGCAACTCGGCATTCAACCGATGGTCATCCACAACCAGAATGGATTGCCTGCGACGGCCTGAAATGACCTCACCCATAGAAGGTAAGAACTGAAGCGCGGAAAAAGGGTTGTCCCCTGCAGGGAACCACCCCCTTCACTCTGCCAGCATTCTACTGGTCTCGATTCTATCCGATATCAAGTAGCGCAACGCACCGAAACCGAACATTTTCGATGTTCGTGGATCATAGCGCCGAGGCGCAAGCCGGTGCATTCTCTCATCTATGCCTTGCAAACCTGTGCTTCGCAAATTGCTGATGCTTCGAAAGCCTTGCATTATCAATACGCGGCGCTTCTGGCTGCGGATCTTGGTAGTCCACCTTACGTTCTGGATCGGTTGCGGGCTGTGCCTCGGCGTTCCTAAACCGCACGTGATCGGTTTTGGCAAATGGATCTCAGCCAGGTGGCCGAACGCGACTGGCGGGAAGATGTTCGACCTCAAGGTACGTGCGCTGTTTATAGACACGCGGCTGAAGGAGTATACGATCGGAAATCCGCACGAACTCACCGACCGTCTGTTCGTGGTGCGGCGTGCCTTCCGGATGAACGATGCGCTACCCAGCGAATCGGCGGCTCACTGGCAATGGCAACGCGGAGGCTGGCTGCTGGTCGATCGCCTGACTGGCCGCGTTTCACAGTTGAACCTGCCGGAGTTCGATCCTTTCTATTCCACCGCGAGCTGGTATCGCGATTACATCGCATACTGTGGCGTTTCGGAAGACGGCAAGAAGCTCTATGCCATCGTCGCCCAGGTCGGGCGGCGTAAGCCGGTTCTCAAGAAAGATGTCGGGGAGCCTGGCGGAGATGAAGACCCCGATTCCGAGTGCCCGGCCCCGGCATGGGAGCGCAGTCCGATGCGGGTGACCTTCCAGCCGGACGAGAATCAGAAGCTGATCTTTTCCGTTCGCAATCGCGTGGTGGACATAGAGAACGATGCGGAAGCGGCGGAAGAGTAGCGGGGCAATCCGGTCCACCTAAGGGGTGGACGCATTCGTCCCGCACAACCGTGTTTGTATCTTTGTACTGCACTTTCCATTCGTTTCCGTCTTGACCACGAACTAGCCAGCCAATTAGGGTAGTTTCTTCCACTGCACTCGTTTTCCCCAGGCGTTTCTGCGCAAGCGATTCGCTCGAAATCGCTCCGGCGAACGTGAGAACAGTCTTTGAGAACTGTATGGAGGTTTTTCGATTCATGCGTGTGTTTCAAGCCACCGGCGTGCCCCACCCAATGCGGAGCTTTCCGAAAATGTCAAAGATCCAAGTTCCTCAAATGACGGTTGCGACCCTACAAAGCGCGCTGGCATGGGCATTGCTCGCTGTTTTCACGGCAGTTACTCCGTTGTTGGCCGCCCCGACAGAAACCATCCTCTACAGTTTCAATAAGGGACCGCATGGCCAATCACCCAATGGTAGCTTGGTACTGGATGCGAACGGCAACCTCTTCGGAACGACCTCGGAGGGCGGCATCTTCCACAACAACTGCGGCAGTAACGGCTGCGGAACAGTGTTTAAGCTAACTTCGGCCGGCATCGAAACGGTTCTTTACAGCTTTACTGGGACGAATGGAGATGGGCAAACTCCCGCTTCCGGTTTGATGATGGATGCGAGTGGCAACCTCTACGGCACAACGGTCGGCGGCGGAAATGGCGGAAATGGCACCGTCTTCGAGGTCCCTCCCAATGGCGCCGAAACGGTGCTCTACAGGTTTACCGGGCGATCGGATGGAGCCTCCCCCGACGCAGGGCTGGTGCGCGATGCCAAGGACAATTTCTATGGCACGACCTTGGGCGGGGGTCTCAAATCCCAAGGGGCGGTTTTTGAACTTACTCCCCAAGGCTCGGAGACCGCGCTCCTCAGCTTCACCGGTACCGATGGGGCCCTTCCTGAGGGCAGTTTAATCGAGGCGTCCGGCAATTTTTACGGCACAGCCTCGCAGGGAGGCAGTGGCTCCGCATGCGCCAACGGCTGCGGTTTGGTTTTCGAACTCAGTCAAAGTGGCGCCCAAACCGTGCTCCACGAATTTACCGGCGCGGCGGATGGGGCGTACCCTGTCGGCAGCCTGGTTCGCGATGCTCAGGGCAATCTCTACGGCACGGCGATGAACGGAGGCAAACTCAATCGCGATTGCCCGACGGGCTGCGGGACCGTGTATGAGCTTTCCCCCGAAGCCGGGGGAACGTGGAAATTTACCGTGCTCCACAAGTTCACTGGCGAAGGCGACGGATATTATCCCGCTGGCGGCTTGGTGATGGATGCCATGGGAAATCTTTATGGCGTCACCGGCGGCAACACCTGTTGGGGCGCGGCGTGCGCCGGATC
>JBEKOW010000242.1:0-8334 GCA_049521375.1 Terriglobales bacterium | reverse complement strand
TCCTATGCGACCATCGGCGGCATTCAGCAGCCGATCATCGGGCAGCGCAAGGTGGAGCATGAAATCCGCCTGAAGGATGGCGAAGTGAACCTGCTGGGCGGGATCATGGAAGACCAGCAGACAAAGGCGATCAGCGGCATTCCGGGCCTGGCGTCGATTCCTATCCTGAAATATCTGTTCTCGCAAACCAACACCGAACACCAGGAAGATGAAATTGTGTTCGTGATCGTGCCCCACATTATCCGCGGACCCGAGATGTCTCACGGGAGCCTCGACGTGCTTGACGTGGGCACCGCGAATTCAATCTACCTGCGGCCGAAGCCGGCAGTAATGGCGACTCCAGCGCCTCCGCCGACCCAGGCGCCTGCGGCCTCGCCGGCCGTTACACCAACCCAACCGCCGACGCCACAGAGCAGCATGCCCAATCCGGGTGCTCCTGGTGCTACGGTCCAGAACATTCCGCCACCTTCGACGGCGAGCGCGGGAGCATTCCTGTTTGATCCGCCCACCTTGACGCAGGCGAAGGGCTCGACGTTTACGGTGAACGTCATGATGACCGGCGGCAACAACGTGTATTCCGTGCCCGTGCAACTTAACTACGATCCCAACCAATTGCAGGTCATCAACGTCTCCAATGGCGGCTTCCTGTCGCAGGATGGGCAGGCAGTTGCGCTGGTGCATCGGGACGATCCGACGACGGGAACTCTGCAGGTGACGGCCACGCGGCCTCCGGGAGTGGGCGGCGTTTCGGGCCAGGGAGCGGTCGTGACGCTTACGTTCATGGCCAAGGGAGCGGGCCAGTCGGCGCTGACCATCACGCGCGGAGGCGCGCGCGATCCCGCGATGCAGGCCATCACCATGAATGGAGCGCAAGCTGCCATCACCATCCAGTGAACCAGAGCGCGTTATGGATCATCTAACTAGCATGAGGAAAATGGCTCCTGTGTTGCGGCGGAGGCAGCGCGGATTCACGCTGATCGAACTGATTGTCGCCACCGCGATTCTGATCATCCTGACCGGAATGGCAGTTCCGATGGTGCGCGTGACCGTCAAGCGCGAGCAGGAACGGCAACTGCGCCAGGCACTGTGGACGCTGCGCGACGCGATCGACCGCTACAAGGCCGCGGCCGACAGCAATGCCTTCCAGACCAAAGTGGGGAGCGAGAATTATCCTCCGGATCTCGACACGCTCGTGAAGGGCGTGGATGTTGCGGGCAAGAAGCTGAAGTTCCTGCGCAAGATTCCGATTGATCCCATGACGGGGAAAGATGAGTGGGGAATGCGTTCCATGCAGGACGATCCCACTTCGGATTCGTGGGGCGAGCAGAACGTCTTCGACGTCTATACCAAGTCGACAGGCGAAGGTCTGGATGGCACGAAGTACAAGGACTGGTAGATGAAATTGAGATGCAGAGCGCGGCAGCGGGGCTTCACCCTCATCGAGATGCTGATTGTCATCGTCGTGATGGGAGTGCTGCTGGCGCTCGCGATACCAAACTACACGACGACCATCACGCGGGCCAAGGAAGCCAAGCTGCACCATAACCTGATGATCCTCAATAAGTGCATCTCCGAGTACACGGTCGACAAACATGCAGCGCCCCAGCAACTCGACGACCTCGTTACCGCGGGATATTTGAGGTCCATCCCGGACGACATTACGGGCAGCAATACTACGTGGCATCCCGATCAGGAGGATGGCGAAAAGGCCTTGAATCCCGAACAGCCCGGGATCGTGTCGGTACACAGCGGTTCCGATCAGACCTCTCTCGATGGGAGCACTTACTCAAGCTGGTGACCCGGAAGAAGTGATCCTGGAAATGCAGAGAGCTCGCCAAAGCCGCAGCCGGGGATTCACGCTCATCGAGATGATGGTGGTGATCGCTATCATGGTCATCCTCTTGTCAATGGCGATTCCTATTTTCAGTGCCAGCATCCGGCAGGCGAAGGAAGAAAATTTCCGGCAGAATCTTGAAACCCTGAATCGCGTCATCTACCAGTACACGCTGGACAAGCAGAAAGCGCCCAAGTCTCTCGAAGACCTGAAATCGGCGGGATACATCGAGAAAGTACCGGAAGACATCACCGGAAGCGCAACCTGGGAGACTGAGGAAGACGATTCCACCATCATGTCGCTAGGGCAAAAAGAAGGCGGCCTCTACGGAGTGCACAGCTCCTCGAATAAAGTCGGCAGCAATGGCAAGGCATATTCGGAATGGTAGACTCCGGAAGCTGCGGCGCCTTCTGCGCCGCACCTGGCCTGGATCCCGCTAAAATTCATTGATTCGCAATCGCTTTCTTTCCGTTCCCTTCTCCGGGCTCGATTCCCGGCGCTATTTCGCGCCCGGAGCGCGCGGCTTGGCCCGGTCACCATGGGTGCCAACTGTTCGGCTTCTGTTTTCTGCTACGTTATTCATTTCCTTTCCCTGGAGGTGATGGCTTGAGTTTTGATTTCCTGAATCGTCTGCAGCCTTTCGCGTTGCTGGTGATGCGGCTCGTTCTGGGAGCGATCATGATTGCGCATGGCTATCACAAGGTGTGGGGCGGGTTTCATCATCATATGGATATGGTCGGTTCTATCGGACTGCCTCGGGCGATGGCGTACCTGTCGGCGGGAACGGAATTTTTTGGCGGCATTGCGATCATCCTTGGTCTGTTTACCCGCTTCTTCTCGCTGGCGTTTTTCATCGAGATGGGAATCGCCATCTGGAAAGTGCATTTCAAAAACGGGCTGACCGGCCCGGGGGGATATGAATTTCCGCTGGCGTTGGCGACGATTGCGTTTGGCCTGCTGTGCTTTGGCGGCGGACCGTGGGGCGCTTCGTTCGGGAGGCCGGGCGGCGGACGCAAAGTGAAGAATGGCTGAGCGATGGTTCTGATACGGCGCTTTCGGTTGTGGAGGCGTATCCTAGAATCGCATCATGACACCAGACGAAAAGCCGGACTGGAAAAAACACGGACTGCGCATCATCCGGAGCGGCGAACTGGACGGCAATACGCCACAGACTCCGGGCATGACGCGAGCCGAAGCAATCTCGCACGCTCGCGTGGGCGCGCAAAAACTCTGGGCCGGAACGGTGGTCGTGCATCCCAATGCCAAAACCGGACCTCATCATCACGGAGAGTTGGAGACCGTCATCTACGTGGTGCGCGGGCGGGCGCGGTTTCGCTGGGGAGATCGCCTCGAGTTTGTCGATGAGGCGGGGCCAGGAGATTTTGTATACGTGCCTCCGTACGTTCCGCACCAGGAGCTGAACGCTCGCAAAGACCAGCCCGTGGAAGCGGTGATCGTGCGGAGCGGTCAGGAGCCGATCGTGGTCAATCTGGACATCGCGAGCCCGGAAGATGGCCCCAATACTTCCGAGAATGATCCGTTTCATTCAGCGCCGAAGCGCTGAGCGGCTCAGGAGGTCCCATCTGCGGTTCAACTTTCCCTGCTTGGCGGTACCCTACCCCCTATAGACCGGTCTATTAGAATCATCGATTTAGGAGATTTTCCCCGCCAAAGTATTGAACACAGGACACTTATACGTAAAATATTCATTACATTTGAGTTAACTGGCAAGAACGCATGAATTTTCTTCCTCTTCCTTGTAAAGTATTCAAAAAATAAATAGTTAGAACTAAAGTATTCCAAGATAAGGACTTATTCGTTACCTTAGGGACAGAGAATAGCTCCGCGACCAAAGCCATTCGCCAGGCGGGGAACAAGCAATTTCATAGATCGTCTGTCAAAGACCGGGTGAGCGTCGGCACTATGTGTGCCCCAGTTGAGTTGAGATCAGTGCTCGTTTGAAGTCAAGAAATTTCAGGGAAGAAGATCGCTACGTCAGTTGGCGAATGGACATTTTTCGCCAAGCGAAACGGCGGTAGATCATGCGCGTTTGCAGGTCTACACGTCTCTGGCGAATCCTGGCTCTTTTCTTCATAATCCGAGGTATGGCTCTCGCCGTCTTCCTGCGGGGTGTTAATGTGGGCGGACACCGGACATTTCGTCCCAGCGTTCTCGCACGGGAACTGAGCGAATACGATGTCGTAAACGTCGGCGCGGCGGGAACTTTTGTTGTCCGCAAGCCGCAGTCGCGCGCAAAATTCCGGGCGGCGCTCCTGCCGAAGTTGCCATTCGAAACGGACGTGATGCTATGCGAGGGGCGCGATCTTCTCCGAATCGAAACGGCGAACCCGTTCGGGATTCAGCCCTCGCCGCCCGATGTTGTCCGCTTCGTGAGCATTCTGTCGAAGGCGGGCGCCGTGCGCACCGCGCTTCCAGTTTCGATTCCGTCCGATGGTCAGTGGCTGGTGCGGGTCATGGCGTCCGAAGGCCAGTTCGTGTTTGGCATGTACCGGCGCCACATGAAAACCATCGGCTATCTCGGCCAGATCGACAAACTCTACGGCGCGCCCGCCACGACACGAAACTGGAACACGATCGTTGCCATGCTGCGAATCCTGAAGGGACAAAGCAACTCGCGATAACCTCAAAAGTCGGCGTTCGTGAAAAAGAACGATCACTGGGACTAAAGCCCAGCTCATGCAAGACACTCACGCGCCTGAGGAGCCCGCTCTTCCGCTGTGCGACTTTGTTGGCAAACTCCCCTGGGGCTATGACGCTTTGGTCGTCGGCGGGGCCGCTTTGACGAGATGCAAACGGGAGCGGTGCTGCTCCTTCATCTCTTCGATGGAACGAACCTTCCTGCCAAGGCTGGCGAGTTGGGAAAGCTCCTGCTGGATACCTTGCAGCCGTTCATGCCTCAGGCCGTGAGCGACATGAGCATCGGGCTCATTTCTGTGTTGACGGCGATATTGCTCGTTCAACTCCTGGATTTGAGCAATCTCAGCCCGGAGACGCCCGATCTTTGCTCGCAGAACTTCAAGATGGTCCATGATACTAAGGATAGCTTATTTGGATTATCTGCGCGTGGGTTGCCAGTAAATCCAGTCAATTCGTGAAATCAGGATGTTGCGCCACCGGGACGTTCCACGAAGTACAAGGCTCGGGTAATTGCCTCCATTATGATGTCGGCTTCCCTGCCCGCCGACCGGGTCAAGTTCTGCGGACGGCTTCGCTTAGAATCCAATGATGTCAGAGCCAGCCGTCCACGTCGTGCGGTTTGCAAAGCACGCTGCTGGAAAACGGAGAAAAATGTGATCCTCATCGCCGACAGGTGGGGCTGCCATGGATAGGAAAGCGATCTGGCTCGTTCTCAGCGCGGTCGCCCTGCTGATGGTTTCAAATTATCTGACGCGGGCTCTTCTTCCATCCTTCCGTCCATCGAACTCGGATTTTTCGGAGCTCTATGCCAGTTCGTGGCTTTGGCGCCAAGGTCAAAACCCGTACGACTCCGCGCCTGCCACCGCGGCCCGCCAGCATATTGTCGGAGGATCGTCGGACGAGATCTTCCTGGTCAATGTGCCCACTGCTCTTGTTCTGGTTGCTCCTTTTACGCTTCTGCCCTGGGGCTGGGCAAATTTCCTTTTCCTGATGCTGGGGGTGGCCGGGTTCGCGGTAACCACGTTCGGAATTTTGCGCCTGCAGGGACGTTCGTCGTGGGGGCTCGAAACAGCGGCGATGATTGTGTTTCTGTTGAGCTTCAGCCCGTTTCGCATCGCGTTTCAGTGGGAAAACATTGTGGTGCTGGTGTTGCCGCTCCTGATCCTGACGATCGTGCTGGCGGAATGCAAGCGTGACTGGCAGGCGGGCTTGCTGCTCGGGCTTACGGTTTGCCTGAAGCCCCAGATTGGACTGTGGGTGGGCGCGTACTACCTGCTGCGCGGACGTTTCAAAATCCTGTGGCCGGCAGTGGCAATTAGTCTGTTCATTACAGCGCTATTTTTCTTGCACCCAATTCCCTACCCTGGTGTCATGGGTCTTTACCGATCCAACATGCAGCATTGGTTCGGTCCGGGAGGGGCCTACGGGTTCACGGAGGGGTCCGTGCCTTTCTTGCTGCTGCGAACGCAGGGCATATTTTATCTGGGAACGCATAGCGTCTTCGCATCGAACCTGATGGCGCATCTTCTGTTCTTGAGCGGCGCGGGAGCCTGGGGAATTCTAGTGTGGCGTTTTGGAGACCGCATTCCGTGTTCGCTGGCGATTGCCACGCTGTCGAGCCTCAGTTTCCTCTCGCTCTATCACAGCATCCCGGACTTGTCCGTTCTGACGCTTTCGTTATGCGACGGGTTCCCAGCTTCGCTGCGGCAGTGGACAAGATTACAAAAACTGATCTGCGGGTGTCTCTTTCTCATGATGCTGCCGGGGCGTTCGATCACCGAGTTTCTTCATTACCACCTCAGCCCACCTGTTATTCACTCGTGGTGGTGGGATGCATTTTTCGTCCGCTACATGGTGTGGCTTCTCATGGCTTTGAGCCTGACGCTGCTGCTGCGGATGCGGGAAGCGCAGGGTAAGAGAGCCGGAGCTTAGACGCGTTCGCTGGTCGTGCCCAAGCGCTTCCAGGTATTCGAGTTGTGTACCCCGGTTGAACCTCTCAGACCGAAGGTGCGCTCCGGGGATTTTCCAAGGATGACGGATGATTTTGAGAGGCAGATTTCGGATCGGCGGATGATCCGCCTGCCAACTGTGACTCGAACCGGAATTCGATTACACGGAAAGAAGAGTTAGCGCGACATTGAATGTCGCACCCCCAGATGGGTTATTGTCGGCCCAAAGCCGACCACCATGTGCTTCGACGATGGTGCGCGCTATTGGCAGGCCCATCCCATACCTTACATTCCGGCCCGATTGCACAATCCACGTCCAGACTCATTGCAGAAAGCACCCAGGTCGCGGTACCCCGGAAGAGATCGCGACTGGAGCTCATCGTCCCGACTGGAGCTCATCGTCCGACCTATGACCCGCGGGAAACCTCGGCAAGTGATTGAGAAGATTGGTGGAGCTAGTCGGGATCGAACCGACGACCTCATCGTTGCGAACGATGCGCTCTCCCAAAACACCTCAAATTGGCGTGCACTTGGCAGCCGATTACGGTCCAAAACGGTCCAAGTTCCGACAGGTTCGCCGGTGGGTTGCCTCAACAATTTCCCCGGTTTGCATAGTTAGTGAAATGGGGATATTTCAACAACGAATGTTGTTTGTTGCGCCTCGGAATCGCATTCCGCCGGAGAAATGCACAGCTTACTTCGACGCGGAAGCCCGGCAGGAATCGGCGGCCGCCTGCATCTCTTTCAGGAACAGCGCAACCGGCACGCCGTTATACTTCTCGCGCACCGGGTCTTGATTCAAGCCAAAGGCCACGACAGGTTCATTAAGGTTATTCAGGATTCCATTGCAGGCCGCGATATTCCGCAGATCCACGGCAGGGTCACGGCACCATTCAGGAGTAGCTCTTCCGTGGGCGCGTTTGTAAAAAGCCTGACAGGCGAGGTGATCGTAGCTGGCCGTGTAGCAGGCGGAGGATGGGGAGTGCGTATCCGAGATATCAGGGGGACGTAGATCAAACATCCCTTGTACGCCACCTCCGCCAGCGAGCCGAAGAGTTTCGATCTCACCGGTCTTGTCCCTTTGCAAGAACAGAACAAAAGGCCCGTCAGGAGCATAACTGGGATTCCTAGTGTGAAACATGGAGACAGGAACGGGGCCGACTTGCGTTGCGGTGAAGTCCTTCGTGTCTGAGTCGCATGTGATAATGGCTTGCCACACACCGAGCGTCAGCAGGTCTCCCACCTTGTAAGAGCCCTTCCAAACGCGCAAAACTTTCCAATCTGTGTACGTAAGGGCATCCTCCCCGGAGGGAGAGAGCACGGTTGCGTTCCGAAGGTCCACCCCAACCAGCACCACTTCGTCACTCGCCTTCATTAACGCGGCGAGGTCTTTTTCCAAAGTGTCTGGGTTCACCTCGCGGAGGCGACTACGAGAATAAGGCGGATGTTGACCGAGAGCTCGTTTGCACAGGA
Organism: Terriglobales bacterium; assembly: GCA_049521375.1. Classification (GTDB taxonomy): domain Bacteria; phylum Acidobacteriota; class Terriglobia; order Terriglobales; family Acidobacteriaceae; genus Acidiflorens. The sequence goes on along the minus strand of JBEKOW010000242.1, from coordinate 420 downwards.
GGCTGTCGGCCGGTCCGTTTGGATACTTAGCTTTGTACTCGGCGAGAATATCGGTGACATGCTTCTCAGCGAGAGCGTCCTGCGCGAAACAAGGAATGACCCGGAGCAGAATCAGAATTGCTATTGGAAAGCAACACCTTCGCAGCCGCATGCGTCCTCCCAAACCACGAAACAGTGGAAAACGGAGACACCCCATCGAAGAAACCCATTACCGAGCCCTTCGAGACGAAGGCTCCATATTCGCGCTAGTTTAGACCAAATAGCCCGCGAGTGGGTCACCTGTTGAAATCAGGCGATAGCGCTCATTGACCCCCCGGTCAAGCGGCAAGGCGGACCGCCCCGAGCGCAACGCCGGGCACTGGAACAGCTTTCGGCCTTCGCCAGAGATCCACGGTCCATTACGGTCCAATAAAGCCGGTT
>JBEKOW010000241.1:0-6961 GCA_049521375.1 Terriglobales bacterium | reverse complement strand
GGGGAAAATCTAAGACGAGCATCGTCCGCTTAGTGTTTCTTTTTCTTGGCGGCTTTCTTCTTGGTTGCCATGAAGTGATTCCTCCGTTTGAACGATTTTTGTTCTCCCAAGGTTCGACAGGGCACCTTGATGCCCGTGCTACCCCACTTGTGGTATGAGTAGCTGTCCTACTACAAGATATTGCCATGGGTCTGTAATTTGTCAACACAAATCTATCGCAGTTTTGCGATTTTGGCGGATGACGTGCCAACGCTCATCCGTGATTCATGATTGAATTTTCAATTTAGAGGGAGCGCAGGCGATGCATTCAACTCTGCAGCAAGAGTCAATGGAGCAAGCGCTGTGCGATAATTTCAGTAGAAAAAATCTATGTCTGAGCACACTGTTTTCTGCGCAAAGTTACAACAGCAACTGCCGGGCCTCGACGAGGCTCCGTTTGACAGCGACCTGGGCAAAAGAATTTATGAGCATGTATCGCAGCAGGCCTGGGGGCAGTGGATGGAGCACTGCAAGATGCTGCTCAACGAGTACCGTCTGAATCCGGCGCGCAAGCAGGATCAGGAAGTCATCGTGAAGCAGATGGAGCAATTTTTCTTTGGGGAAGGGGCCGCGCCTCCTAAGGAATATGTCCCGCCATCGCACTGAGGCGCGTCCACATTTTATTTTCCCGCAGGCATGAAAAGGCCCGCTGGTCAGGCCAACCCCGGCGATCAGCGGGATCATGCGACGGTTGCCGCATGGTTACTGACGGGTTACCCTTCCCAGGTTGTTAGTTTACAATTCATCACCTCGTAACAATTTTCAATAACAATCAATGTCATGGGGCTCCCGGTCTACGACACGCTGATTCTGTCGGACCTGCATCTGGGCGCGGACATGAGCCGCGCGCGCGAAGCTCTGCGCGTGTTGCAGGAGACGAGTTACCGGCGGCTCATCCTGCTGGGTGACATTTTTGCCGATCTGAATTTCGGGCGGCTCAAAAAAGAGCACTGGAAATTTCTCGGGTACATCCGAAAGCTTTCGAACCCCAAGAGGAAAGTCGAAGTGGTGTGGGTCGAGGGAAACCACGACCACGGGCTGACGGAAATCATGTCGCACCTGGTCGGAGTGCGCGTGTACCAGGAGTATCAATGGAATTACCTGGGGCTGCGTCACATTGCGGTGCATGGGCACCAGTTCGACAGCTTCGTGGTCAAGAATGTCCGCTTCAATTACTGGTTCGGGACGCTGCTTTATCTGCAACTGCAAAAGTGGGATTCGAAAAATAAAGCGCTGACACGCTTTCTCGATCGCCTGGGCACGCGCTGGCAGCGCCTTTCGGAGAAAGTCGCCGAGGGGGCACTGGCCCATGCGAAGCACCATCAGGCGGAGAGAATTTTCTGCGGACATACTCATGTCGCGCTGCACAAGCATGAGCCAGGGGCCGATTACTACAACTGCGGGGCCTGGATCGATGCGCGGCCTACCTACATCACGGTCGGCGAAGACGGTGTGAGGATCCACGAATATGTGGAGCGGGCTGAAGTGAGCGAGGGGGAGCATCATTTCCAGGAACATCAGACTTACGACGAACGCGACTCCGAGTTCGGCGGTTTCGGCGATGAGATATTCTCTGACGACGAAGAAGCGGTGGCGGGGACTACTAAGGAAGCAATGAAAGATGGCCAGTACCAACGCGTTGGTTACTGACTCACACCTCGAACAGCAGTCCGGCGGGCGAAGACTGACGATTGTCTTCCACCACGCGGGCGGCGGGCATCGAAACGCAGCCGAGGCGCTACGAACGACACTGACGCAGCCGAGCGGCGCGCTGCGAGGTCAGCCCTGGGATGTCGAACTTCTCGATATACAGGAACTGCTCGACTCGCTGGATTTGATCCGGCGATTCACGGGCATACGGATTCAGGACACTTATAACCAGATCCTGCGGCGCGGATGGACTCGATTTACGCCGCAACTTCTGCGCATCCTGCAGGGGACGATCTGGCTGTACCACGGGCCGATCGTGAAAGCGCTCGAAGGGTATTGGGCGAAACATCCGACCGATGTTGTGTTGTCGGTGATTCCGCATTTCAATCGCGAACTGGCGGAGAGCCTGCGAAAGAGCCAGCCCAAGCCGCCGTTTGTTACGCTCATCACCGATCTGGCGGATTATCCTCCGCATTTCTGGGTGGAGCGCGAATCGGAATACGTGATTGCCGGGACCGACTGGGCTCGGGAGCAAGCCCTGAGCATGGGCCATCCGGAGGATCATGTTTTTCAGACGTCGGGGATGGTTCTGAAACCGAAATTTTACGAAGAGAAGATTGCCGGCAGTAGCGGGACGGACCGGATCGCCGAACGGGCGCGGCTGGGGCTTGAGCCCGACTGCCTGACGGGAATTGTCCTGTTTGGGGGCCACGGTTCGCAGGTCATGGTCGACATCGTCAAGCGGCTTGATGAGAGCGGGACGGACGTGCAACTGATTCTGATCTGCGGGCACAACCAGAAGCTGGCGGCGGAGATCAACACGCTCAAAACGCGGAAGCCCAAGCTGGTTCTTGGTTTCACGGAGAACGTCGAGCACTACATGGCGCTGGCGGACTTTTTTATCGGCAAGCCGGGGCCGGGCTCGATCAGCGAAGCTTTGCAGTTCCACCTGCCGGTGATTGTGGAATGCAATGCCAAGACGCTTCCGCAGGAGCGTTACAACGCGAAGTGGGTTGCTGAAAAAGGCTTCGGAATGGTCGTGAACAGCTTTCGGGAGATCGCGCCGGCGGTGCAGCGACTGATTGAACCTTCTAACTTTGATGAAGTGCGGCGGAAGACCTCAACATACTCGAACCGGGCACTGCAGGAAGTGGCCGACATTCTTGAGAGATGCCATGCGGGGACCAGGGCAGCGAGAATCGCATAGTCGAGAGTTTGGACCTGCGGACTGACCGCGTCACCGATTTCTTCGGGCGTCGTTTCTTCGGGCGTCGTTTCTTCGGTCTACGTTTTTCGTTCGTTCGCTCTTTTCCTTCTGCCTACAGTGAGTTGTCCGTCACGGTCAGGAGATCCATGTATCGACTCTGGCCTTCCCGGCGGTCAGGATGGATTGATGCGGACAAGCGAGCCAAACCCACATGAAAATCCCGTGCCGGGGCCGGACCCTGCGCCGGCGCCGGTGAGTGAACCACCAAACGACGATCCGGAGAACCAGACGCCGAACGCACCGGTTGATGAGCCGGAACCGGTGGTGCCGCAGCACGTTTCGCGATGGCTCGCTTGATCACCCCTCATCCCGCTAGAAGTGAAACGCGATTCCAGTTGAGAAGCGGACGCCGTTCTGGGTATTGCCGTAGAAGCGGGTCTCGATCCAGTCGAGTTGACCGCGGATGGAGACGGGGCCGGCTACGCGGTAATCCAAGCCTCCACCGGCCGCGTTCGCGAATGACGTATTGGAGTCAGAGATACCGTTGGAACGGCTGATGTGGCCGCCACCAACCAGAAACTCCGCGAAGGGCCGCACGCGCGAGACCTGGAAGGAAACCCTTGGGCCGAACAGAAAATTATGCTCGCTTACGTCGGCATTAATTCCGGCGAAGGTGCCGCTCCCGTAATGGCCGTCGACGTCGACTACTAATCCGACGAAGGGGAATATCTTGCCTTCGAGCGAGGCATCCCAGCCATTGGTGTTGATCGTGTCGTTGGAAACGACGGGCGTGCGGTCATACGAATATCCGAAGAACAGATTGCCTTTGGGGACTTGCGCTGCGGCCGACACGCACAGCACTGCTAACGACATTAAAACTAACCACAACCTTTGCATTTCCTGGCTCCTGACTTAAGACGAAGGACCTTGTTTGCGAACTAGATGCGCGAGAGCGGTCAGGCTTTGCCTGAGTAATACTCGGAGACGCGGCCAAGAGGCTGTTTATTTAGACCACGCGCAAGGTCGATTGAGGAAAAAGCGGAGGCCGGGCCACAGTCGAGCCGCGTTGTTTTGACGATGACGGATGCTCAGGACTGCAACGTATTTCGCTAAGGCGTCAGCCGCGGCGCCGATAGAAGATGTTGAATTCGAATCCGGGATTGGGCGGGAAGATTTCGGCGATCTTGCGGAGACGCTCGGCCATCGGCGTTGGGGCGAGCAGGGGGTAGTCGCGTTCCCGCAGATCGTGGTAGTCGACGTCGAGGTAGAGCGAGAGCAGGTAGATCGAAATCGCGTCGGCAAAGCTGGCCGCGAGGTACTCGTTCTTGAATTTCTCCGCATCGGGGCCGTGGCCGGTGGCGAGTTTGCGGGCTTCCCAGGCATCGAGCGAGGTTTCGCCGCGCACTCCGGACTCGACCTGCTGCCAAGCCAACTCGGCGAAGGCGGCAGAAACTCCGGCGCGCTCGACCAGGGCGTGTCCGACGTTGATATAGAACTCGAAGGCGATGGAAAATTTGTCGTCCATCAGGCGGGTTGATATGAACACGCATTGCGCGTCGCCAATATTAAGGTTGCGATGGCATACGGCGTCATCGCTGAGAACGACATCGTAGCGGTCGGCGATCACGGTTTCGTCGCCCTGATTAATGGTCAGAGGCACGAAATAGTAGGCCTTGCGAGTGAGCGAAGCGGCGATTGATCCCGGAACGGCGGCGATCATGCGATCAAGGTCGTTTTCGGCGATCGTGACCTCACCAGCCCGGGCATAGCATATGCCATTGGCGGACTGCGAGACGGGACTGAGTTGTACGATCTCCGCGGGGCTGCGGGTGATCGCCGAAGCGGCTTGCGACATCCTTATATTGTAGCGTATGGGAACGGGCTTTCGGCTCTCGGCTCTGGGCTCTGGGCTTTCGGCTCTGGGCTTATCGGCTCCAGGCCCCGGGTTTCGGTCGCGGCTGCAATGGAGGCAAAGAGGTCGGACCTGGTGTAATTTAGGACTATGCTGAAATCCGGATTAACTCGCCGGCGCTGGCTTGGCATTCCGGCGCGCGTGTTTGGCTTCACTTTTCTTTTGACGCTGCTCTCATTCGCGGTGGCGCTACTTCTCAGCATTCTAGGGACAATCATCTACGCAGAAGTAGAGCATCTTCCGCCCAACCTTATGTTTGCCTACAAGCACATTGCGTTTCCAGCTGCGCTTTCAGCGGGAGCGGTTGTGCTGACGACCACGCTGGTGGTGGAGATCCGGAATTACCGGCAGGGCAAGGTGCTGGAAGGCTTGGAGCGCACGATGACGTCAGGGAGATGAGTTGCTGGGAGCTTCAAGCTATCTGCCATGGGGGGAATGTTTTACACATACCATGATGAACGATTGATCTATGGGCAACTTATCCGACAACTCGACGATCAAGCCCCGAATTGCAATTCCGATGCCGCATTCGGGCGACCGCGATTATGCCGAGCGGTCGGTGACGCAGTATGAGAATGCGGTGCGGCAGGCGGGCGGAGAAGCGGTGCGCGTGGAACTGGATCAATCTCCGGCGGAGATTCGAAAGCAGATTGAAGGCTGCGATGCGGTGCTTTTGCCGGGGAGCCGGGCCGATGTGGATCCGCAGAAATACCACGCAGCGCGGCACGAGAAAACCGCCGAGACCGATGCGAGGCGGGATGCTGTCGATTGCCTGCTGCTGGAGGATGCTTATCGCGCGCGCAAACCGGTGCTCGGGATCTGCTATGGATTGCAGTCGCTGAACGTATTTTGTGCGGGGTCGCTGGTGCAGCATATCGAGTCCGAAATCAACCACAGCGCGGGGCGGGCGGTGGCAAATGCGCACACGGTGGAAGTCGAGCCGGGGTCGCGGCTGGGGGAAATTATCGGGACGGTGGAGCAGCCGATCGCGGTGAATTCTTCGCATCACCAATCGGCCGAGATTGCCGGGGAGGGATTGCGGATCGTGGCGCGCTCTTCCGCCGATGGTGTGATCGAGGCGCTGGAAGGAACGGCGCGGGATCATTTTGTGCTGGCCGTGCAATGGCATCCGGAGAGGTCGGTGAACGATGGGCCGGAGGTGGCGGAATCGGCGCACCAAATCTTTCGGGCGTTTATTGCGGCGGCTCGGGCGAAGCATGCGGAGTTGGCGGGAAATTCTTTGCCTGCGGGACACAGAAGCGGCAGGTAAGATTGTCATCCCGCGCGACCTGCATTTTGCTACGAACTGCAGATCCCTCGCTTCGCTCGGGATGACAATTCTTTTTTAGTGCGGGCAGTTCCTTTTTAGGGTGAGCAGTTCCTCGTGAGTGTGAGCAGTTCCTTTTTAGGGCAATAATATAGTTGACAAAATAACGGTTTCGGCTTAATATTTGGTCATGGAGCACAAGGCCATGAGCGAACCGAAAACCCTCCAAGAAGCAATCCTGTATTTCTCCGATCCCGCGAACTGCCGTGAATATCTGGTAGCGCGGCGCTGGCCCGATGGCGTCATCTGCCCGCGCTGTGGCAGCAAGGACGTTCTGTTCCTAGAGAAGTATAACCGCTGGCACTGCCGTGCTAAGCACGATGCTCCGCAGTTCACCTTGAAGACCGGAACGATTATGGAAGAGTCACCCATCGGCCTAGACAAATGGCTGATGGCAATGTGGCAGATCGTGAACTGTAAAAACGGCATCAGTTCCTATGAAGTTGCCAAGGCAATCGGCGTAACGCAGAAGTCCGCTTGGTTCATGGATCACCGCATCCGACTCGCTCTTATGAATGGCTCTTTCGAGAAGCTGTCGGGTCACGTCGAAGCTGATGAGACGTTTATCGGGGGCAAAGCGCGGAACATGCACCTGAGCAAGCGGCAACGTCGCATTACAGGAACTGGCGGAAAAGACAAGATGGCTGTCATGGGAATGCTGGAGCGTGACGGCGAAGTCCGTACCGTGGTGGTTGGTTCTCGCCGCAAGCGCGTTCTGCAAGAGGAAGTAAAAAAGCACGTGGAAGCTGGCGCGGCACTGTACACTGATGCGTTGCTTTCCTATGATGGGCTGGCAAGCGACTATGCGCATCAGGTGATTGACCAC
>JBEKOW010000240.1:0-14863 GCA_049521375.1 Terriglobales bacterium | reverse complement strand
CGCAAGATGGCCTCCGAGGTCGGGCTGGGCTGCGAAGTTCTCGGCCCTGACAAAATCAAGGAGCTGAAAATGGGCGCGTTCTGGGGAGTGGCCCAGGGCTCCGACGAGCCGCCCGCGCTCATCGTGCTGCGCTACAATCCCGCCGGCGCTCCCGCCAATATTCACCTCGGGCTGGTCGGCAAGGGAATTACATTCGACACGGGAGGCATCTCCATCAAGCCCGCCGATGGCATGGAGAAGATGAAATACGACATGGCCGGTGGAGCGACGATGATCGGCGCGATGCGCGCCATTGCGCTGCTCAAGCCGAAGGTGAAGGTCACCGCGATTATTCTGGCCACGGAAAATATGCCCTCCGGCAAAGCGCAGAAACCCGGCGACGTGCAGATTGCGATGTCGGGCAAGTCGATCGAAATCATCAACACCGACGCGGAAGGCCGCCTTGTGCTGGCCGACGGACTGAGCTATGCCCGCCAACTCGGATGCACGCATCTGGTGGATGCGGCTACGCTGACGGGCGCTGTCGTCGTCGCTCTCGGCTACGTGAATGCCGGAATTTTTGCCAGCGACGATCAGATGTACGACCGCTTCGCGCAAGCCATGAAGCGGGCGGGCGAGAAAATGTGGCGCTTGCCGCTCGACGATGAGTACAAAGAGCTGCTGAAGTCGACCATCGCCGACATGACCAATGCTGGCACCCGCTGGGGAGGCGCGATTTTCGCCGCCATGTTCCTGAAGGAGTTTGCCGAAGACACGCCCTGGATCCATCTTGATATTGCAGGCACCGCGTGGATGGAAGACCAGAAGCCATGGATCGCAAAAGGCCCATCCGGCATAGCGCTGCGCAGCCTGGTGGAATTTGTAAAAAGCTGGAGCGCATAGCCCGCGATTCTCGTCGGAGAGAAAGGGCTTGCCGCATTTCTCCGCGCAGCACGCCGTACTTAAACCAAGGTGGGATGAACCAGCGGTTCGGACCTATGCCCGTCCCAAAGCAGCGGTCGCGCCTCATTTTGGACGTGCTCCTCGGCATCCTCTTGTTGTGCGCCGCTGCCGAGTTCCTCCTGCGCGGGCCCGTAAGGTTCGCCCACGCCGACAGCTTCAATGATTATGTCTCGCCCTACGTCCAGACCCGCGCCTGGATGCGTGGCCAAGACCCGTACAGTTTGCAGAACCTCGTCCGCTTCTGGCCGCCCGATGCCGATCATCCCGAGTTTCTGACCCGCGAACTCGCCGACGGTTCACTTGCCTTCAAGAGAGGCATCCCCACAGCCTACCCGCTGTCGGCCTTTGCCTTGAATGCTCCTTTCGCATGCCTTCCCTGGCATGTCGCGCGCAAAGTTTGGCTGCTTGTCTTGCTGCTGTCATTTGTGGTGACGGTCGCTTCCGTGGCGTCCGCGGCGAAGCTCCGTCCGGGATCCCGCCAGAGCGTCTTTTTTTTTGCGCTGGTCCTCGCGCTAGCGCCGTTTCATACCGCTCTAGCCGCGGGAAGCATCGTGACCGTCGCCGTGGCAGCCAGCGCTGGCGCTGTCTGGGCCGCCGGCCGCGAGCGACAAGTCCTTGCCGGATCGTTGCTGGCGGTCGCCGTCGCGCTGAAACCGCAGATCGGTTTGCCATTTCTTTTCTACTATGTGGTCCGGAAGCGCTGGCGCATCGCGGCGGTTGGCAGCGGAGTCGTCGCGGTCCTTCTGGCCGGAGCAGCGGGCCGATTGGCCATCAGCGGAACGCCGTGGCTGCAGAGTTATCTCTACGATAACCGGGTTCTGTTCGCTCCCGGAAGCCTTGGGGATTTCACGGAGAAAAATCCTTTACGGTTCGGCCTGATCAATTTTCAGGTGGCCGCTTACGCCATTCTCCAGAATCGTGCAGGCGCCATGGTCACGGCTTTTGTCATCGCGACCGTTGCCGGCATTGCCTGGTTATTGTCCCTCCGTAAGCGCAAGGTTGAGGATGAAGATAAGGTCCGCGATACCGATTTGCTCAGCCTCAGCGCGCTCGCCATCATCAGCCTGCTCCCCATCTACCATCGGTTTTACGATGCAACTCTTTTGATTTTTCCGCTGGCATGGAGTCTGACGGCTCTTCGCGGCCGGACCAGCGCGATCGCGAGGGGTGTGCTTCTCACGATAATTTTCGTCTTCCTCGTGCCGGGCGCCGCCACGATCGAGCGCCTCCAGGCGGCGGGGCACTTTGCTTCGGTTCGAAATCATTGGTGGTGGAACATGTTCGTGCTCCCGCACGCGAGTTGGAGCATTGTTCTTCTCACCCTGCTGCTGCTGTGCGCCCTGCGGAAGACGATGGCTAACGAATCCCGTTTCCAGGCCTGCGGCGGGCACGCGTAGGGATCACGTCTGAGCCGGAGACAGCAACCAGCCTCGAAAATCTGGGCGTTGAACTTCATTGCACCGTCCGTTTTACCCTAAACTGAATCTATATATTCCGATGGACCTGCAGCAGAAAATACGTTCCCTTCCCACGTCGCCCGGCATCTACCTGTACAAAAATGCCGAAGGCGAAGTCATTTATGTCGGGAAGGCCAAGAATCTGCGCTCGCGGGTTTCATCGTATTTTCACCAGGGACGCTGGGAGGATGCGAAAACGGGCACGCTGGTGCGCGAAGCGGTCGACGTGGACTACATCGTTGTCGCGAACAACAAAGAGGCTTTGGCTCTCGAGAATCACTTCATCAAGCAGAAAAAGCCGCGCTTCAATATTCTCCTCCGCGACGACAAGACTTATCCTTACGTGAAGCTGACGCTGGCGGACAAGCTGCCGCGAGTGTACGTGACGCGCCGGCTGCGCAAGGACGGAAGCGCTTACTACGGGCCTTACTTTCCCGCCAATCTCGCTTATCGGATTGTCGATCTTATTCACCGGCACTTCTGCATTCCATCCTGCAAGGTAGATCTCACGCGTTTCCACGCCCGGCCTTGTCTGCAGTACTACATCAAGCGCTGCCTGGGACCGTGCGTGCAAAACCTGACCACGCCGGAGGCATATACGGAAGCCGTCCGCGACGTGAAGCTGTTTCTGGAAGGGCGCCAGACGGACCTGGTGAAGTCTCTCCGTGAACGGATGGCGGAAGCTGCATCGGTGCAGGAGTTCGAGCGCGCCGCCAAGTATCGCGACCTCATTTCGACCGTCGAGCAATTGCAGGAAAAGCAGCGCATCGCGGCCGCCGAAGGCGACGACGCCGACGTCTTCGGCTATCACTACGAAAACGGAATGCTGGCCGTCAATCTCTTCCACATGCGCGCGGGACGCGTGCTGGATCGCCGTGAATTTTTCTGGGAGGATCTGCCTGAATTCGCATCCCCCGGAGCCACGGCCGAACCCGCCCCGGCACACGAAGAGTCGGACGCCGCCGTCCGCCTGCATGAGCAAAATGAGCCGATAAGAGAAGGTCGAATGATGGCGGGCGAGGGCGCCATTCCCTCTGCCGATTCCTTTCAGCCGGCGCAATTTTTCTCTGCCCTGCTCAGCCAACTCTATCTCGGACAGCCCTACGTCCCACGCAACATCTACGTCCCGGTCGACTTCGAAGATCGTGAGGAACTTGAAGATGTGCTAAGCGAGCAACTGGCGGGCGAGGGTTCCCGCGCCACCCGCGTTCACATCGTCGTGCCACAGCGCGGCGACAAGCGCGAGCTTATCGATCTTGCCGGCAACAATGCCAAGCAGTCCTACGACCAGCGCTTTCGCGTCCTCAAACCCAACGCGCGCGCGATCGCCGAATCTCTCCAGGACGTGCTGGCTCTCCCCGAACTGCCGAAGCGAATCGAGTGCTTCGACATCTCGCATATTCAGGGAGCGGAGACGGTGGCCTCCATGGTCGTCTGGGAAGACGGCAAGATGAAAAAGTCCGACTATCGCAAGTTCATCATCCGGACCGTCGACGGCGTCGACGATTTTGCTTCCATGCGCGAGGTGATCACGCGCCGCTACAAACGGCTGTGCGAAGAGAAAAAGCCCTTCCCGAGCCTCATCCTGATCGACGGGGGAATTGGCCAGCTCCACGCCGCCGCCGAAGCGCTCGAGGCGCTCGAGATTATCAACCAGCCACTCGCCTCGATCGCCAAACGGGAGGAGACGATCTACGTTTATGGACAGGAGGATGATCCGGTGGTGCTGGACCATCATTCTCCAGTGCTGCACCTGGTGCAGTTGATCCGCGACGAGGCGCATCGCTTCGCGGTCACTTTCCATCGCAAGCGGCGGCAGATTCGCGACCGCGCCACCGAGTTGCGAGAAATCCCCGGCGTCGGCGAATCGACCACGCGCCGTTTACTGGAACACTTCGGCAGCCTCCAGGCCGTGAAGCAGGCAGACGTTGCGGCGCTGTCGGCGGTCGTGACGAAGGCGCAGGCGGAGGCTATATTGCAGCATTTTCGTAAAGCTGCGGTTGGTTCTTAGTTGTGGGCGGTCAGTTGCCAGTTCCCAGTTGTCATTCTCAGTTCAAAGCTGTTGGCGGCGGATTTTGGGTTTCTGCGGTTCGCTCACGGGCTAGAGGCAAATGAAGCTATTCGGCGGCAAGAAGAGCGCTCCTTCGCTGGTGACATCGGGGCGCTTCGAACTCGAACTAAACGGCCACGTGGCGACGCTCGAGTACACGTTGTCCGGGGATGTGCTGGCGCTGCTTGAGACGGAGGTGCCGGAAGCGCTTCGGGGCACGGGCATCGCGGGCAGGCTGGCGAAGACGGCTCTGGATTACGCGCGTGAGCATCATTTGAGAGTGGATGTGATCTGTCCGTTCGTAGCGGGCTACGTCAAAACTCATCCCGAATATTCGGATTTGATCCTGGGCTAGCGCGGCGTCGAAATTTGCGGAACGAGTATGGGAGGGGGCAGGGGTCCTTCGACTCCGCAGGAGCTTCACTTCGTGAAGTTCCTGCTGCGCTCAGGATGACAGAGCTAGACTCTGGAAAGGCTCCCAAGATTATGACGGGCGTCATCCATTGGACGCCTTGGCTTTCGCTCGGGGATGGGTCTGGTCGTAGACGTCCATCACGTGCCGGACGGAGAGTTGCGTGTAGCGCTGTGTAGTGGCGAGCCGCTCGTGGCCGAGCAATTCCTGAATGGCGCGCAGATCGGCTCCTTCTTCCAGCATGTGCGTGCCGAACGCGTGCCGCAAAGTGTGCGGATGCACATCGGGCGAGAGCCCTTTGGCGACGGCAATACGCTTGACGATGCGCCCCACGCTGCGTGTTGTAAGGCGTCCGCCGCGCTGGTTCACCAGGAGTGCGGGCGTGCTTCTCTTCACCGTGCGCAGAAGTCCAAGACGCCACGGCAGGTAAATCGCGAGAGCGTCGCGTGCCGATCCGCCAAACGGAACGAAACGTTCCTTCTTGCCTTTTCCTCGAATCAGGATGGCTTCGTTGCTCATGCTGATGTCGTCGAGATCGATGCCGACAAGTTCCGAGTTGCGAATGCCGCACCCATAAAGCAGTTCGAGCAGCAGGCGGTCGCGCTCCGGAAACGATGCTACCTCCGGCATTTTGCCGTCGAGCACCGAATTCACTTCTTCGATCGTAGGCACGCGCGGCAATTTTTTCGCAAGGCGAGGAGTCGAAACCAGCCGGGCGGGATTCTGTTCGACCGCGCCTTCCTGCGCCAGCCAGCGATAGAGCGAGCGCACCGCGGCCAGCGCGCGCGCGACCGAAGTCTTGCTCAAGCCTCGGTCGTAAAGATGCGAGAGGAATCCGCGGATCGCGATGTGGTCGATCGCTTTCCAATCGCGCGTCCCAACATAAGCAGCGAAGTTATCGAGATCGCCGGTATAAGCCTTGATGGTATGCGACGAAGCATTGCGCTCGCGCAGATGCCTGAGAAAGTCGTCCGTGGCGCGTTCGACGACCGTGCGGCGGTTCTGCTGCTTCGTATTGCTCGTCATAGGGAATGGGACTTGCCTGCTCGGAAAGCTTATTCAGGTTTTCTCCGCGTGTCGGCGCCCCCGAGGTGGATTCACGGCCTCGCCTTAGCTCGGGGATGATGTTTCGCATACACGCTCTTCAGTCTGTCGAGCGCCACGTGCGTATAAATTTGCGTCGTGGAAATGTCGGCATGCCCGAGAATCGTTTGCACGGTTCGTAGATCGGCGCCGTTTTCCACCATATGCGTCGCGCAGGAGTGGCGCAGCATGTGTGGGCTGGAATGCCTGCCGGCAGCGACCCCGGCTTTACCCACCAGTTGCCAGACGCGCTGGCGGCTCAAACGCCTCGCGGCCGACGCGATAAACAGGAGCGCGGAAGCTTTCTTGTTCGCCAGTATTCCCCGGCCCTCATTCAAATATCGCTGCAAGGCTTGCTGGGCTGGAACTCCGAGCGGCACCATGCGCTCCTTGTCTCCTTTTCCTTTCACCAGGATGTAGCCGAGATCGAGTTTTAAATCTTCCAATCGTGCATCGGAGACCTCGGACACACGCAGGCCCCCGGCATAGAGCAGTTCCAGCATGGCGCGGTCACGCAGCGCCAGCGCCTGAGCGCGGGCAGTCGCATCAGAGGATCGCGTCCCCCTCGAAGGAGTAGCCGCCAGCGGGCTGCCCGCGAGCGGCGCCCTGCCTAGCATCGATTCGACTTCATCCCGGCTCAGAGATTTTGGGAGGACCTTCCACTGCCGTGGCGAATCGATGTTGAGCGTCGGATCTTTGTCGACCTTTCCGTCCAGCAACAGGTAGCGATAGAGTTGCCGAACGGCTGAGAGTTTTCTCCCAACCGAGCGGCCATCGAGCTGATTGGAAAACAGTTCCTAACCGCGCTCCACGCGCAGGTAGTCGAGAAATCCTGAGAGCACGCGCGGGTTCAGTTCAGAGGCCACGCCCTGAGTATCGTACTCGCGGGGCAAGCGCAAAAGTAACGAGCAGGGTGCCTCGCGATAAGGCTGGGAGCGCGCTATCCGCCCGACCGCGCGCAACCTTCCAGTACATCGACCGCATAAAGTGCGCCTTCAGGTGTTTCCTCGTGCTTGAAATAGGCGAAGACGTCGCGCCCCTCGGCGAGATGCTGCTGAATTCGGCTGACCATCGCTTTGCGTTCTTCAGCCGTATAGCTCGGCTTGCGGTAGCGGTAGTACGCGAAGTCGGCGGTCACCACGTCAGGGGTGTCACGCTCCTCGGATTCGGCAACGCAGAGCGCGACGTTGCGGTCGCGCAGTGTTTGCCATGTCGGCTCGTCCCACCACGAGGCGTGCCGGAACTCGAACGCGGCACGAGCGCCGCGCGGCAGAATCTTCAGGAACTCGGAGAGCACGGTCTGGTCCGCCTTGAAATTTGGTGGAAGCTGAAACAGGATCGGGCCCAACCGCTGCGCGCGTTCCAGGGCTTCAAGCGTGCCGAGAAAACGCTGCAGGAACTCATCCGCGCTCTTCAGTCGCTTGATATGCGTTAGCACCTGGTGCGCTTTGATCGTGAACCTGAAATGTGGGGGTGTGTCCGCCAGCCAGTTTTGGACCGTCGTTTCTTTTACCAACTGGCGGAAGGTGTAATTCACCTCCACCGCATTCAGCTTGCTTGCATAGAAATTCAGAAACTTTTTCTGCGCGAGTTTCTCGGGATAGAAAGCGGGCTTCCACGTTGGATAAGCCCATCCCGAGGTGCCCACATAAAGTTGAGCCATAGCGATTGCAGAAGTCAGAGGTCAGATTGCAGAAGTGACTGCCGTCGAACGCGATTATAGCTTGCGGCCTTTTCTTGCAGGCTGAGGCTTTTTCTTCGAACCGCCCGCTTGCTTCACTTTCGGGGGTGCCTTTGTGCCATGGGCCGACTTTTTCGTGACGTCCTCCTCCGTCTTCGTACCGGCCGCCAGCCCCGCCAACTGCGGCAGCTTCTGCTTGAGTTTCTGAACCGGTTCGAACAGGTCCCCTATCTTCGCGACCCGGGCGAGCACCTGCTGCGCTTCGAAAACCAGCAGCCCGGCATCTTTTTTCTTCAGTGTTCGCTCTACCTCCTCCCACGTTACCGGTGTCGAGACCGTGGGCCTTTCGCGGGCGCGGAGCGAGTAGACGGATATCGTCGTCTTGTGCTGGTCATTCTGGCTCCAGTCAACCAGAATTTTGTTGGTGCGGAGCGCCTTCTTCATGTCGGAGACCACCAGATCCCGGTGCTCCTGCTCCAGCAAGCGCGCGATCGCGTGGGCAAAAGGCTTGGTTTCTTCGTAGCTGGTCTTCGTGTTGAGCGGGACGTAAATCTGAAGCCCCTTCGAGCCCGAGGTCTTCGCGAACGATTGCAACCCGAAGTGCTCGAAGATCTCGCGCACCCAAAGTCCCACCTGGCAGCACTGCACAATGTTGGCCGGCGGGCCGGGATCGAGGTCGAACACGATCATGGTTGGCGTTTCGAGATCGGAGCCCAGCGAGAGCGAAGGGTGCAACTCGATCGAAGCCAGGTTCGCGATCCACACCAGTGTGGGCAGGTCATTCGCCAGGATGTAATCCATCGTGCGGCCGTTCCCGTCGCTCCATACGGGAGTGGTTTTCACCCAGTCGGGGCGATGCTTGGGCGCGTTTTTCTCGAAGAAGAATTCCTGGTTCACGCCTCCCGGATAGCGCTTCATCGTCAGCGGACGCCCCTCCAGATGCGGCACCAGCACGGGCGCGATGCGGACGTAGTAATCCACCACCTGGCCTTTCGCAAAGTTCGCGGCTGGATAAAGGATCTTGTCCAGGTTTGTAAGGCTGAGCTTGCGCCCCGCCACTTCGACGATAGTTGGCGTAGACATGGGGTCGTGACCTTAGAGGTATGGGCAGCCAGTATAGTTGCTCTGCCTGGGTCGTGCATGGTGAATCGAGTCGTGAGCTGTTTCCAATCTGATTTCTCACCACCGAGTCACAGAGACACAGAGAACCCCAACTTCTTGGCGAAAATCTTCCGCTTCTTTGGTTTCTAGAAGTTCACGTGTTCTCCGTGACTCTGCGGTGAATGAATTGAAATTAGAACGCTACCGGCTCCGCCGCTCTGTTTGACAAGCTTCCCCGCCAGCACGTAACTTCAAATTTTGGGCCCAAAATATGGTGGAGGCAGGATGAAGTTCCGCGTAACGCTGACATTTGCTGTCTGTTTTGTGTTTTGCTCACTTTCTTTCAGCCAGGATCTGGCTTCCTTTGAAAAACGCACTACGGTTAAGAAACTTGCCAATGGCCTGACGGTGATCATCTGCGAACGCCCTGAGGCGCCTGTGTTTTCGTTCTTCACCCATGTGGACGCAGGCTCCGTACAGGATCCGTTGGGCAAAACTGGCCTGGCTCACATGTTCGAGCACATGGCTTTCAAGGGAACCGACACCATCGGAACGCGCGATTACGCCGATGAGAAAGTGGCGCTGGCCAAGGTTGAGGAAACCTACGCCGCGTACCTACACGAGCGCGACAAACGTGTGGATCGCGACGATCGGAAGATGAAGCAACTGGAGCAGTCCTGGAAAGACGCGGTCGCGATCGTGGAGAGCGAGGGCGGCGAAGGGCTGAACGCCTTCACCAACTACGACGAAACCGCCTACCACTACTCGTTTCCGATCAACCGGCTGGAGTTGTGGGCCTATCTCGAATCGGAGCGCTTCCTGCATCCGGTCATGCGGCAGTTTTACAAAGAGCGCAATGTGGTGATCGAAGAGCGCCGCATGCGCACCGACAGCAATCCCATCGGGCGCCTGCTCGAACAATTTACGGAAGAGGCCTTCGCCGCGCACCCTTATCATCGTCCCACGATTGGCTGGATATCGGACCTGAATTCGTTTTCGGCGACCGACGCGCAGCATTTCTTCGACACCTACTACATACCGTCGAACATGGTCATCACCGTTGTCGGAGACGTGAAGGCTTCCGAAGCCGTGCCCGTGATCGAGAAGTATTTCGCGCGGATTCCGTCGCATCCGAAGCCCGACGAGCGCACGACGACCGAGCCTCCGCAGAACTCGGAGCGCCGCGTCGTGCTGCATGAGCAATCGCAGCCGCTTTACATCGAGGGCTATCATCGCCCCGATTACCGCAGCCCTGACGATGAGGTGTATGACGCGATCGCCGACCTGATGTCGAATGGGCGCACCTCGCGCCTTTACCGCGCCCTGGTGCGCGACAAGCAGATCGCCTCGGACTCGGAGGGATATACAGGACTGCCCGGAAACAAGTATCCGCAGCTATTTGCTTTTTATGCTTTGCCGCTCCCGGGGCACACTCCGCAAGAGGTTGGCGATGCCATTCACGTCGAAATCGAACGGCTGAAGAAAGAGGATATCTCCGACGACGAGTTGAAGATGATCAAGACGCGCGCCAAGGCAAACCTGATCCGCTCGCTCGGATCGAATGAAGGCCTGGCCTTTGCTCTCGGCATGAACCAGGCGCGTTACGACGACTGGCGCGAACTGTTCCGCTCGGTGGATCGCATCGAGAAGGTGACTAAAGCTGACATCCGGCGCGTCGCCAATCAGACCTTTGTATCCGACAATCGTACGGTTGGGATCATCGAGTTTTCCGGGCCTCCACAAAGCGCGGCCGCGGCTGCGCAAGGAGGTGGACAGTGAAACGGACATCGGCAAACTCGCTGTTCTCCCTCGTTGTGGTAGCAGTCTTCGCGATCTTCGTCAGCGGCAATGCGCGGATGGCGGCGCAGACCAGTTGGAAGCAGATTCCGATCCCGAAACTTCCCGCGTTTCATCCGGCGCAGCCCAGGCGTGTCGAATTGCCGAACGGCATGGTCATCTTTCTGCAGGAAGATCACGAGCTGCCGACGATTGACGGAACGGCTCGCATTCGCGGTGGCGCAACCAGAGTTCCGGCTGGCAAGACCGGACTGATGGACATCTACGGCGAAGTCTGGCGCACGGGCGGAACGAAGTCCCAAACCGGCGATCAACTCGACGACTATCTCGAACAGCGCGCTGCGAAGGTGGAGACTGACGGCCAGAGCGATTCGACGAGCATCGGCTTCTCCTGCCTGAAAGAGGACTTCGAAGATGTGTTTCGAGTGTTCGACGACCTACTGCGCAATCCAGAGTTCCGTGCGGAGAAGATCAAGATCGCGCAGGGGGAAGAATACGATTCTATCTCGCGGCGCAACGACGATGCCTCGCAGATCGCTGGACGCGAAGCGGCCAAGCTGGTCTACGGCGCAAACAGCCCCTATGTGCGCAATCCGGAATACGCAACGGTGGCTTCGATCACGCGTCAGGATCTGGTGGAGTGGCATTCGACTTACGTTCATCCCAACAACATCATTCTCGGAGTCGTAGGCGATTTCGATAGTGTGAAGATGGAAGCTCGTCTGCGCGAAGCTTTCGGGTCGTGGCCTAAAGGCGCGCCGGCGCAAGAGACTGACATCAAGCCCGATCCCGCGAAGCCCGCCTACTACCTCGTGAATAAGACAGATGTGAACCAGAGCAACATCCAGATGGTCGCGCTCGGCACGACCCGCAGAAATCCCGATTACTACGCGATCTCGGTGTTCAATGAGGCCTTTGGCGGAGGATTTTCGTCGCGCCTGTTCAGCGACATTCGCACGACGAAAGGTCTGGCCTACGCAGTCGGCGGAGGAATCGGCACTGGCTGGGATCACGATGGCATGCTTCGCCTGATGGTGAGCACGAAGAGCGCGACTACGTTCGAATCCATCGAAGCGCTGGATCAGGAGATTGCGGAACTGCCCAGGAATCCCCTTAACGACGATGAGATCAAGCGCGCCAAAGACGCGATTCTGAATTCCTTCGTGTTCCGCTTCGATTCTCCCGAAAAAGTCTTACGGGAGAAAATGTCCTACGAATTTTACGGTTACCCGCTCGACTTTCTCGAAAACTTCCAGAAGCAGATTGAGAAAGTCACCAAAGAGGATGTGGCCCGCGTGGCGATGAAATATCTGCACCGCGATCAGATGGCTGTTCTCGTCGTCGGCAACGCCAGCGAGTTCGATAAACAGCCGGCATCGCTGGGAGAAGTTCACAAGCTGGACATCGCGATTCCAGCGCCTCCGCCGGGGCTGCTTCCGGAACAGAGTGGTCCCGGGCAGTGAAATCCTGGATATTAAGCTAACTGGTCGCTGCTCACGCGGTTTCGCGGTTCACACCATGGGAGTGGCGCAAACGAGCGGCAAAGCGACTCCGGTCTGGTGAATGCACTCTGTGCTGTAGTCGAGAGCCCGCAACCGGCTGGATACCGCTTCGTGGCACAGCACGCCCTTCACGATGTGCGGCTCGATGATGATCTTCGGACGGAACGTGCGGAGGAAATCTGAATTGAAGATATGCAGTTCCGCGCCTTCCACGTCGCATTTGATAAAGGAGACCCGGGAAAGTGAGAACTGTTGCGCGATGGCATCGAGAGTGACGGAGGGCGACAGAACCGTGGTACCTCGACCAGCCCCAACGATCTCCGTAGCCGAGCTTCCCATGTTGCCCTCGGAAGAGAAACTGATCCCGTTACAGTCCTTCCAGACTGCCGCCCGCACAAGTCGACGGTTGAACCGCCCAGGCGGGAGTAGAGAACTGGCGCAAAATTCTACTCTACTCGTAGCTGCGTTTGAGTCGCGCCCAGGCGCCCGAAAACACAATCGGGCCAGGATAAGAGGCAGTTCACCCAATTGCTGAGATCGGTTCGACGAATTCGTTAGCGACCCGGAGACTACGCGCTCGCGGACCGTTGCCCGGTGCCCCATTCAAGCCGTCTTTTGGCTTGAGTGGGGAACTTACGCGGCGTAATCTACCTTTGTGCCCCGCGGACTGAAGCGCTATCAACATTCCCGCCAGACGCACTTCGTGACCTTCTCTTGTTATCATCGTCATTCCCTGTTCACCGCAGACGATCCTAAGCAGGTATTCGAGTTAGCCCTGGAACGCGTGCGCCGAGGAGGTCGCTTCTAGTCCGGAGTAGCCCCCAGATACTCTTCGTGGCCTGACAGCGCCTCCTCCAGCCGTGTGAGAGTAAAGATCTCCTTTACTCGCGGACGGAGATTGATGACCCTCAACTGGCACTTGGCCCTCTTGGCAGAGACATACAAGCCGACGATCATGCCCAGTCCCGAGCTGTCAAGGTAGCTGACATCGCTGAAGTCGAGCACGAGACGCTTGCTTTCGGCGATCAGCGTGCGCGCGCTTTCGCGCAACTGATCCGTGTTTTCCATGGTGATTTTGCCGGAGCAGCGAATCGTGGCTTCGTTGGGAGTTTTCTCGGTAACGAGCGTGAGAGTTGATGCGGGCAGCGGATTCGCAGCCATACATACCTCCTAAATGGGACGTGAGCATATCACGGCGGCCAGATGATTGACACGCTATCGGCACGATTGCGAGATTTTGGCAAACGGGTCATCTCCGCGCTCTCCCATACGAGTCAGCCGGCCTAATATCGCCATTTCACCAACAATCCGTCGGAAAAGGGCGAACAAAGGGCGCAAGCTTGCGAAATCGCCTGATTACGTCAACTGAAAGTCACTGCTAAGATATCCCTCATGCACGACCCTGAATCGAGAAGACGCAGCAATCGTTTCAGGTTGGCGGTTTCTGTTGCTGTTGCCCTTGTCTTAGCCGCAGTTGGGGGAGCTTATCTGATTCACGTCGGCGACACGGACTCATGGCCGCAAACTGATTGCACAGTGGCCGGAACCAGAGTGGTGCGCTCAGATGTTGCGGACTCATTTCGGGCTATTGTCATGTATCGGGGCGAGTATCGGCTTCGCTATGTCGTGGAAGGTCAGGACTACTATGTTTGGGCGAACGCCGGCTGGTCTGACCCGGATAGGCAATTTGTTCAGGATAAGGTTGATGCTCGCACCGATCGCTGCGATTTCCGGGTTCGATATAATCCCACTCACCCTGCCGACGCCATTGCTGTTCAAAAGTGATTGTGTCGTGAGTGAAATCGCCTGCTTACAACAATTATGCAAGAATGACCGTGCATTGTAATGCTGTAGCTTAGAGAACTGCGAAATCGGAGTCGGTTCAATGGCTAGGAGTCTGGCAGGGCGAAAGATCAGAGGACGGCTAAAGAAGGGGTTGTGCATCGGCTGCGGAAAATCTCCTTGCGCATGCAAGAATACGCAGCAGGTTCGGAAGGCAAGAGAGTTGGCGCGTGTTGAAGCCGCTATTTTGGAAGGTACAAAATCAGAACTTGAGTGGGCAGCCGAATATTGCCAGCGACGTGCCCGAGCTTCGTGGAATCCAAGCCACAAAGAGCGCTCGGAATACTGGATTCGATTGAAAGCACAAGTTGCAGATGCCCTTGCGAAGGCGGCGACATCATCGGAACCCGCTGCTCCCAGTTAAATGCAAACGCCTGATTTCTACAGTTTTGTGAAATGCTCAGGCTCCGGCTCACACCGATGTTCCCCACCCGTCAAAATCGCAAGAACGTTCTTTGCCAGCAGTTACCATCCACGTCACCCACTCGTCGAGAATCTCAGGAGAAACCGCCGTCTTTTGGGTTCTGCCCTCTACTCGCCATTTTCGGCGCAGAAATGAGCCGCTCGACTCAACGTTGACTTCGTAATCCGTCTGTTCCCGAAGCAGAGCGCGCAAACTCTCGGCAGCCTCCCGACTCGCTGAGTTGTAGAAAAAATCTAAGCGCAGCGTGCTCTCAGCCGTTACACCGTGTTTCTGTAAGGCAGCCCACGTCTGGCTATTCATCGCAAGCTGTTTCGCAAGAATGGTGTCGTAGTGCGCGTCTTGCATGGAACCCCATGATAGCCGAAAGGTTTAAGCCAAGTTAGGCCAAGATCGTTGTTGAAACATCCCCATTTCACCAAGTACACTTTCAGGCATCCGCCGAAAAATGGAACTTGAAGACCGAACGACTCGCCGTTTCAAGCCAAGTCCTGTAAATGTGATACTTTGCGAAGTAGAGGTAACGAAGTAGTAATATCTGGCCACTCATTCTAAAGCACTTAGCAGCTTAAGCT
>JBEKOW010000239.1:0-6995 GCA_049521375.1 Terriglobales bacterium | reverse complement strand
CCGTCGATATCCTCGGTAGGATTCGCCTCCGCAAATCCCAGCTTTTGCGCCTCGCCCAACGCGCTGGCAAATGAAACGCCGTTGCTCTCGATCTGGCTCAGGATGTAGTTGCAAGTCCCGTTAAGAATTCCGCAGATCTTGAAAAGTTTGTCCCCGGCCAGCCCCTCGTGCAGCCCCGAAATCACCGGCACGCCTCCCGCCACCGACGCGCCAAACTCAATCTGCTGCTTCATCTCTTGCGCCAACGCAATCAGTTCCGGCCCGCTTCGCGCGATGATCTGCTTGTTGGCGGTCACTACCGATTTGCCCGCCGCAAGCGCCCGCCGGATCCACTCTTCGGTAGGCTGCAGTCCGCCCATCACCTCGACGACGACGTCGCATTCCGAAGCAATCACGTCGTCGATGTTCTCCGTCCAGATCACCGAGGATGGCAGCCAATCCACTTTCTTGCGCGCCACATTCCGGTTGCAAACATGGGTAAGCCGCAGCCCCATATCCTCGCGCTCGCAGATAATCTTGGCCACCGAACTCCCGACAGTCCCAAAGCCCAGCAAAGCCACCTTGCACAAAGGCCCTCCTCCTCCGCCGGTCGAGCTAAGTGTCGACGGCTGACGCGTTGCGGACGGATGCTTCGAAGACGGAGATGTTGACGATGGACTTTTTGCGGATTCGAGGTTCGAAGAAGTGGGCATCAGGTCTCCCGTCCCTCAAGCATATATTGAACGCAACCCGCTCCGCCTCCCCGGGAAAACGAACCGGTTACTTACGGAACCCTTTCTTGAATTCAATCTTCCCAACGCACACGAGGGCTGCCCCATCCTAACGTCGCGCTCTTTGCGACGTTAGAGTCTGCCCTGAGCGAAGCCGAAGAGGTGCGATTCCCCCGCCGCACGCAGCGAGGTCATCCTGAGAGTGTGTGACGTTTTTCTTTCCCTACCCTCTCATTCTAGAAATGAGGTCATCCTGAGCGCAGCCGAAACTTCACGAAGTGAAGTTCCGGCGGAGTCGAAGGACCCCTACCCCCTCCCGTAAATCCGCCCAGCAGGGAAGCGAGTGGCAAAGCCGCGCCGCCCCATCTAGCCGCGCTCTTTGCGAAGTGACGGTGAAATTCCCCGCCGCTTCCACCTCACAATTCCTACGAAAATCCCGCCGCATCGGCACACGTTCCTTTAGTACTGTCCCCGTTAACCACCACGCGTTTCAAGGCGCTATAATCATAGAAGTTTTTGCGCTCTCCTCTAAAACTGACGTCCGGATAGGCGATCCATCCGGCAACACTTCCGGGTGCGGGGTTACCCGGCGGTCAACCAAGCAATGATCGACCAGGGATCAACTAAGGAAGGCAAGGGAAATGGCCACTACGGATATCGTGCCTCAGGAAGCATCCGGCAGTCTGGGGCAGAAGCGCGTTGTCAATGATATGAGCATTCAGGTTGCGACCGTGAACGGATCCGGTTCGCAGAGTTCGAACACCGTCCTGCTCCGCAGCATCTTTCAGATGGGCGTGCCCATCTCCGGCAAGAATATGTTCCCCTCGAACATCGCCGGTCTCCCCACCTGGTACACGATTCGCGCCAGCAAAGACGGCTACATCGCCCGCAAGAAGGAAATCAACCTCCTCATCGCCATGAATGCCGAAACGGCTCACGACGACGTCAAAACCCTCGCCCCGGGAGCCAGCGTTCTCTACGATGAACCGCTCGCCCTCGACAAGCTGCGCGACGACGTCATCTTCTACGCCGTCCCCTACGACAAGCTCGTCGCCGCCGTCTGCTCGGAAGCTAAGCTCCGCAAGCTCATCAAGAACATGATCTACGTCGGCGTGGCCGCCCATCTCCTCGAAATCGACTTCGCCGAAGTCGAAAAGGCCATCAAGAAGCAGTTCTCCACCAAGGCGAAAGCCGCCGCTCTCAACCTCGCCGCCGCCAAGGCCGGACACGATTACGCCGCCGCCAACCTCACCAAGCGCGATCCCTACTACATCCAGCGCATGGATAAAACCAAGGGCATGATCATTGTCGACGGCAACTCGGCTGCCGCCCTGGGATGCGTGTTTGCCGGATGCACCGTCGTCACCTGGTATCCCATCACGCCCTCGTCCTCGCTCGTCGAAACCATGATCGACTACATGAAGGAGTACCGCATCGGCCCCGACGGCAAAGCCACCTTCGCCATCGTGCAGGCCGAAGATGAGCTGGCCGCCGTTGGCATGGTCATCGGCGCGGCCTGGGCCGGAGCCCGCTCCATGACCGCTACCGCCGGACCCGGCATCTCGCTCATGTCGGAATTCACCGGACTCGCCTATTACGTTGAAGTCCCCGCCGTCATCTGGGACATCCAGCGCGTCGGCCCCTCCACGGGCTTGCCCACGCGCACCGCCCAGGGCGACGTGCTCTCCACCGCGTTTCTCAGCCATGGCGACACCAAGCACATCCTGCTTTTTCCCAATTCGATGATCGAGTGCTTCACCATGGCGCAGGATGCCTTCGACCTCGCCGAGCGGTTTCAGACTCCCGTCTTCGTCATGTCCGACCTCGATCTCGGCATGAATAACTGGATGTCCGATCCCTTCCCCTATCCCGAAAAGCCCCTCGATCGCGGCAAGATTCTCACCAAGGAAGACATCGAGAGACTCGGCGGTTTCGAGCGTTACAAAGACGTTGACGGAGACGGCATCGGCTACCGCACCTTGCCCGGCACCGATCATCCCGCCGCCGCCTGGTTCGCCCGTGGCAGCGGCCACAACCAGAAAGGTCAGTACAGCGAGCGCCCCGACGACTTCGAGCGCAACATGGAGCGCATCAACAAGAAGTTTGAAACCGCCCGCTCCTTCGTTCCGCGCCCCGAACTGGCAGGCTCCGGCAAAGCGAAAGTAGGCATCCTCGCCTACGGCACCTCGCACTGGGCGATCATCGAAACCCGCGACCAGCTCGCGAAAGAGTACAATCTCGAAACCGATTACCTCCGCGTCCGCGCCTATCCGTTCTCGCGCGAGGTGCACGATTTCATTGAGAAGCACGACCGCATCTACGTCGTCGAGCAGAATCGCGACGGCCAGATGGCCAGCCTGCTCAAACTCGATATCAGGGCGGAACTAGCGCCGCGCCTGCGTTCCATCTGCCACATTCACGGCTTGCCCATGGATGCGCGCTCCGTTACCGACGAACTGATGATGATGGAGGAAAAGTAAATGGGGACCACGACCACCGAACCAACCTCGGCTCCGGCGCCAAAAACCAATCGCATCGGCCTGCAGGTCATCGACTACCGCGGCGGCAAAACCACGCTCTGCGCGGGCTGCGGACACAACGCCATCTCCGAGCGCATCATCGACGCCATGTACGAAATGGGCGTGAAGCCCGAGCGCGTAGCCAAGTTCAGCGGCATCGGCTGCTCTTCAAAGAGCCCCGCCTATTTCATGAACCGCTCCCACGCCTTCAACTCCGTCCACGGACGCATGCCCTCGGTAGCCACCGGCGCGATCCTCGCCAACAAAAATCTGCTCGCTCTCGGCGTTACCGGAGACGGCGACACCGTTTCCATCGGCGCCGGACAGTTTGTCCACCTCATGCGCCGCAATCTGCCCATCATCTACGTCATTGAAGACAACGGCTGCTACGGACTCACCAAAGGCCAGTTCTCCGCCACCGCCGATCTGGGCTCGACCCTCAAGAGCGGCATCGCCAACGATCTTCCGCCCATCGACACTTGCGCCATGGCCATCCAACTCGGCGCAACTTTTGTGGGACGCTCCTTCTCCGGCGACAAAAAACAACTTCACACCATGCTCAAAGCCGCGATCGCGCACCGCGGCACCGTCATGCTCGACGTGGTTTCTCCCTGCGTAACCTTCAACGATCACGAAGGCTCGACCAAATCCTACAAGTACATGCAGACCCACGAAGAGCCTCTGCACGAAGTCAGCTTCGTCCCGTCGTTCCAGGAGATCAACGTCGATTACGATCCCGGCACCACGCTCGAAGTCACCATGCACGATGGCTCCAGCCTGCGCCTGAAAAAGCTCGAGCAGGACTACGACCCCACCGACAAGATTCAAGCCGTAAGCCGCCTCATGGAATCGCACGCCAAGGGCGAAGTCCTCACCGGAGTCTTCTACATCAACGCCAAAGCTCCCAGCTTCATCGACATGCTGAACGTGACCGACCAGCCGCTGGCCACGCTGCCCGAGTCGGCCGTAAGGCCCAGCAGGGAAGCCCTGGCGAAATGCATGGCAGAATTGCAGTAACAAAAAAGTAGTAACCAGAAAGTAGCGCCAGGAAAGTAGTAACAAGAAGTAGCAACAAGAAGCGGTAACAAGAAAGTAGCGCCGGCGCCCCACCGGCAGTCGCGGGGGCGACTCGCCCCCGCCGTGTGTAGCAATCATGTCTAGCACCCCAAATTTGAGTCCAACTCCGAAGTCATCCTGAGCGGAGAGTGATCCAGCACGAAGCGATGGATCACTCGGAGTCGAACGACCCCTGCTCCCGTCGCGACTATCAACAATCCCCGACCATCCCGGTGGGCCCCCCTACATCGTCAGCACCACCCGGAACCGCACCCGCCCGCTGATCATCTGCTCATACGCTTCCGCCGCCTTCTCCAGCGGATACTTCTCAATCATCGGACGCACTCCCGACTGCGCGCTGAACCGCATCGTATCCTCGGAATCCGTGGCGATCCCCGAAGCCCATCCCAGCAGGCCGCTTCGGCCTCGAATCAGTTGAATCGGCGTCACTGCTATCGGTTCGCCACTAGCTCCGACCACCACCACCTTGCCGTTGGTAGAGAGTCCATCGACCACCGCCGAAATCGACTTCGAATCCGGCGCGGTAGCCAGAATGACCTTTGCCCCGCCCAGTTTCTGCAAGGCCGCGGAAGGATCTCCACCCGCCGAGTCGATATACTCGTGCGCTCCCAGCTTGCGCGCCAGCGCCTCTTTATCTCCGCCGCGTCCGATCGCCACCGTCCGGAAACCCATCTGCCGCGCATATTGAATCCCGAGATGTCCCAGTCCCCCAATGCCCTGAACCGCAACCAGGTCTCCCGGCCGAGCGCCCGAATTGCGCAGCGCGTTGAACACCGTGATGCCCGCGCACAGCAGCGGCGCGGCTTCCGCCGCCGGCAAATCGTCCGGGATCGCCGCCACCGCTTCCGCCGGAGTCACCATATATTCCTGGTAACCGCCATCGTGCGTGATCGCCGTGATCTTTTCGTTCTTGCAGTTGATGAAGTCGCCGCGCCGGCAAGGTTCGCAAACAAAGCAATGCCCGCCATGCCACCCGACTCCCACCCGCTGTCCGGCCTTCCAGTTCGTGACGTCGGACCCGACCGCATCGATCCGCCCGGCAATCTCGTGTCCCGGCACCCGCGGATACTGAATCCCCGGCCAGTAGCCCTCTTTCACCAGCGCATCGCTGTGGCAGATCCCGCAAGCCTCAACCTTAATCCGCACCTGGTTGCGGCCAGGTTCGGGAATATTTCTTTCCACCAGTTCAAAATTGCCGCCCGCTTTTGAGACTCGTACAGCCTTCATTCGAGACATAGTTCTCCTCAAGAAGTTTGGAATATGGAATCACGAGTAGAAGATGAACCAGAACGTGAAGAAGACTCACCCGCCATCCTCCGGCGGCGTCGATGTTGAGGCTGTACCTGAAGGCTGACGGCTAGAACTCAGCGCTTCTTCTTGGCGACCTTCTTCCCCCGCAGCTTCCCCTCAAAGGAGTGCTCCGGACTCCCTCCCGGCTCCGGAAAATCGCTGTCTGCCCCCTCCACCAGCGGGTTCTGATCCCGGTGCGAAAGCTGTCCCGTCATCGAATTGTTTCCCGATTGACTGCGGTCGTCGGGCTCCTGCGAGCCCTTTCCGCGGTCGGCATCATTGCGAAGATGATCGCTCACACTGCCCGGCATAAGGACCTTCCTGATTGCGTTCGAATGTGCGCTCTGTTGCTTACTAAAGTTTAGGCTACGCCCAAGCGTGCGAAACGCGCAATACCGCCTAACCCAAGGCGTTTCTACAGCTTCGCACGGATTGCAGGTTGTTGTAATCGCTTCCATAGGTAAATTTAATAGTCCGTTCACGGGTATTTGAATCTAAGATAGAACATGGTTAGCAAAAACCGAAAACATTACCTCTTTGCCAGCGACTTCGATCAGACGTTGACCTTTAACGATACCGGCTACGTCTTGAGCGAAATGGTTGGCATTTCCGTCGAAGAGTTCGAGCGCAAGATCAAGGGCATGGCCAAGCTGAACCTGGTTCAGCAGGGAGCGGAACTCTCCTACCTGCTTCTCCACGATCCCGAGTTCCATTCGCGCGTGCGCCGTGACGATCTCATCGAGGTCGGCAAGCGCATCCGTCTGAAAGAAAATATCGGCCAGATCTACGAGATCCTCGACCGCCGCATCGACGGCTTCCATTTTGATTTCTACGTCCTCTCGGCCGCGCCCGTCGAGGTCATCCAGTCCGCCCTCGAAGGCATTGTGCCCAAGGATCAAATCTTCGGCACCGAGTTCAAGTACCATGCCAACGGCGAAATCGATTGCCTGGTTCGCGCCACTGCCGGATACGGCAAGGTCGCGCGCCTCGAGCAACTCTCCGAAGATCTCGGCGTGCCCCTCGACCACGTAGTCTACGTCGGCGACGGCAGCTCCGATATTCACGTCATGCTCCACGTCAACCGCCACGACGGGTTCACCATCGCCGTCTCCGAATCCAAACACGTAGCCCAGATCGCCAAGCGCACTGTCCTGGGCGATAATGCCCTCGCTACGCTGGTTCCGATCCTCGAAGAAATCGCCGGATGGACGCGTCCCAGAATCCGCCAGCTCTTCGAATCCTACGGCTTCCTCATTCAGGGCTGGGAAAGCATCCAGACCGACTGGGTCACTCTCCGCTCCAGTTCCATGCTCCCAGCCGTAAAAGCCACCGCCGCCGACGCCATGTAATCCCGAAGGATCAGGCTCGGGATCCACGATCAGGATCGCGATCACGAACA
>JBEKOW010000238.1:0-9890 GCA_049521375.1 Terriglobales bacterium | reverse complement strand
CGCTGGCCGGACCGTTCGAGCAAAGTCGAAGTAGTTGAGCCCGCCGTCTCAACTCCCGCAGGAGCAGGAAAGATCCATATCTTCCCGTCAGTGAGAACTCCATCCACATCGAACAGAATGAGCTTGATCTTCTTGGCGCGAAGTTTGGACATCGGCGAGATTCTAGCATTCGAAGTCCCGGGTCGAACTCAAATCCGAAAACATAAGCGTAGCGCCTCCGCCTTACCGCACCACAAGGCAGTTGCCGGGAAGCCAGGATCGCGCTACGATTCCGCATGATCAGGGTATGACCGCGCCCCCAGAGCGCCAATTGCCGCCACCCTGATCGACTCGACTTCGGGCTCCCGGGAAAATTCATGTAACTTGAAAACCAAGGAGTGAAAAATGAAATCCGCACGCACCGACCTCTTGGCAAGCACTCTGCTTGGCCTGCTTTTTGCCGTGTTACTTGCGACCCCAGTGACCGCCCAACAGAAGCAAGCGCCCACGATGCCATTCCAATTGACGAGCTCGGAGTTTTCGAGCGACAGCACCTTGCCCATCAGCATGATCCTCAACGTTGTCCAGAACGGCGTAAACTTGTGCTCGATTGATGGAAGTATGGGTGGAGATCAATCACCCGAACTCTCCTGGAGCAACGCTCCCGAGCACACCCAGAGTTATGTCGTGGTCACTTACGACGACACGGCCGCCTTCACGCACTGGGGAATGTACAACATCCCGGGCACCGCAACCGGGCTGCCCGCGAACGCCGGAGTAGCCGGAAGCACTTATGGCTCGCAAATCGCAAATGACTTCTATGCAGCCGAGTATGACGGTCCTTGCCCGCCCCCGGGTGTAGCCCCAACCGTCCATCACTATGTGTTCACCGTCTATGCTCTCGATACCACGCTGAGCCTACCGGGCTCGCCGAACTTTGCCCCGAACGCGGAGACTCTCTATCATGCCCTGATCTCTGCTGGCCGGTTTCACCATATTCTCGCAACCGCCAGGCTGGTCGGACTGTACTCAACCACACCGGCTAAATAAACCTCGGCGCCGGGTAGGATGAGGCGAGGGAAGGCCACGGCCGAGTTGGGGGACTTCTACCGCTACGCGAAATCTTGGGGCGAACATTTTACGAAACTCCCCGTTCCGGGTAGAATACCTTTAATGTCGTCCCTTCCCTCCTCTTTAGCCTGGGCCCATCCCTTAGTTCAGGAGTGGTTTGTCCAGCGCTTCGGCACTCCCACCGAGCCGCAGGAGCAGGGATGGCCGCACATTCTGGCCGGACACACCACCCTGATCTCCGCGCCCACCGGTTCCGGAAAAACTCTGGCCGCCTTCCTCGCCTGCATCGACCGCCTCGTCCGCAAAGCCCTCGCCGGACAGCTAACCGACCGTACTGAAGTCCTCTACATCTCCCCCCTCAAGGCGCTCGGCAACGACATCCAGAAGAACCTCGAGATCCCGCTCGGGGAAATCCTCCAGATGGCCGGTGAGCGCGGCCTCCTGATGCCGGAGATTCGCACCGCCGTCCGCACCGGCGACACGCTCGCCAAAGATCGCCGCCTCATGCTCAAGCGTCCACCGCACATCCTGGTGACGACGCCCGAGTCGTTTTATATTCTCCTCACCGCCGAGAAAAGCCGCGCCATCCTGCGCGACGTCGAAACCGTGATCGTCGACGAAATCCATGCCGTCGCCGATGACAAGCGTGGAGTCCATCTCTCGCTCTCGCTCGAACGCCTGGAAGCGCTGACCGAGCGCCCTCCCGCGCGCATCGGCCTGTCCGCCACCCAGAAGCCGATCGAGGAGGTAGCGCGTTTCCTGGCGGGTAACTCCGATGAACAACAGACTCGCCCGGATCCCGTGATCGTCAACGTAGGCCACAAGCGGAAGATGGATCTGGCCGTCGAAGTCCCCAACTCCGAACTCGGCCCCGTAGCGTCGAACGAGATGTGGGGAGAGATTTACGAGCGCATTATCGAGCTCGTCAATTCTCATCGCTCGACTCTCGTGTTCGTGAACACGCGCCGCATGGCGGAGCGCATCGCTCATCAACTGGGCGAACGCCTCGGCGAAGAAAACGTCGCCGCCCATCACGGAAGCCTGTCGCGCAAGTTGCGCCTCGAGGCCGAAAGAAAGCTGAAAGAAGGCCAGGTGAAAGTGTTGGTAGCCACGGCCTCGCTCGAACTCGGCATCGATATCGGCACAGTAGACCTCGTATGCCACATCAGTTCTCCCCGCTCGATAGCCGTCGCCCTGCAGCGCGTGGGCCGCTCCGGTCACTGGCGTGGCGCGGTTCCCAAGGGAAGATTCTTTGTTACAACCCGCGACGATCTAGCCGAGTGCGCCGTCCTGGTCCGAGCAATCCAATCCGGAGAACTGGATCGGCTGATCTTCCCCGAAGCATCCCTGGACGTTCTGGCCCAGCAAATTGTAGCCTGCTGCGCGGTAAGCAGCGTTCCGGTGAGCGCCATCCAGGCGTCCCCGAAAACCAACGACGGCAACACCACCGCAGAAGCCACAACCAGCGACGGCTGGGATGAAGACGCCCTCTTCGCCTTAGTCAAGCGCGCCTATCCTTATCGCAATCTTGCGCGCGCGACATTCGACGATGTAGTCGAAATGTTGTCGGAAGGGATCGCCGCCCAGCGCGGACGTTACGGCGCGTATCTCCATCACGATCGGATCAACCGCAAACTCCGCGCGCGCCGCGGAGCCCGCCTCGCTGCCATCACCAGCGGCGGCGCAATCCCCGACAATGCCCTGTTCACGGTCGTTGCCGAACCCGACGGCGGCATAGTCGGCACGGTCGATGAGGATTTCGCCGTCGAAAGCATGGCTGGCGAGGTCATGCTCCTCGGAAATACCTCGTGGAGAATTCGCCGGATTGAAAGCAAATCGTCCCGCATTCTGGTCGAAGACGCCCACGGACAACCTCCCGGTATTCCCTTCTGGCGCGGAGAAGCGCCCGCCCGCACCGCCGAACTCTCCCAGCAACTCGGCGACCTGCGCCAGGACATCAGTGATCGTCTCAAGGGCGTTGTCCCGGTAGAAGGCTGGCGCAACCTGCCCCTGGTCGCGGAAGTCGTGACCTGGCTGGCCGCCGAATGCGGCCTCGATCAGTCTGGCGCGGAGCAATTGATCCAATATGTCCTCGAAGGCCGCGCCGTGCTGGGCGATGTCCCCACGCAAACGACCATCATCGCCGAGCGCTTCTTCGACGAGGGCGGCGGAATGCAACTCATCGTCCACGCTCCCTTCGGCGGCCGCATCAACAAAGCCTGGGGACTGGCGCTCCGCAAACGTTTCTGCCGCGGCTTCAATTTTGAATTACAGGCCGCCGCCACCGACAACGGCCTCAACATTGCTTTGGCGGAGCAGCATAGCTTCCCGTTAGCCGACGTCTTTCAGTTTCTGCATTCGGAAACGATGGCCCCCATTCTCGAACAAGCCGCCCTGGCTTCGCCCATCTTCGGGACCCGTTGGCGCTGGGATGCAACTCGCGCTCTCGCCCTGCTTCGTTTTCAGGGCGGCAAGAAAGTTCCCCCGCAGATTCAGCGCATCCGTTCCGATGATTTACTGGCCTCGGTCTTTCCCGATGTAGCAGCCTGCTTCGAAAATATCGAAGGCGACATCAAAATCCCCGACCACCCGCTCGTCGCCGAGGTCATGAAAGATGTCCTCACTGAGGCGCTCGACATCGAAGGTCTCGGCGAAGTCCTGCGCGGCATCGAGCAGGGACGCATTCGTTGCCTTGCCGTCGATACGCCCGTGCCCTCGCAGTTCTCGCACGAGATACTCAATGCGAATCCTTACGCCTATCTCGACGATGCGCCGCTCGAAGAGCGCCGCGCCCGCGCCGTCGAGATGCGCCGTGTCCTGCCCGCGTCGGTTCTCGAAGAAGTAGGAGCCCTCGATCCCCACGCCATCGCGCAAGTACAAGCCGAAGCTTGGCCCGATGTCCGCGATGCCGATGAACTGCACGACGTCCTTCACACGCTCGTTCTGGTGCCGGAGCAAGGCCGCCCGCGGGAAGAAAGCTCCCGGCTGTCCGCTTCCGATTCCCTGCAGTACACGCCAAACGCAGCCTGGGCCAGGTTCTTCGACCGCCTGCAACTGGAGAATCGCGCCTTCGTGGCCAATATCTCAGGCAAGCAATATTGGGTTGCTGCCGAGCGCAAAGAGTGGCTGGAGGCGCTGCACCCTCTGCCCACCGACCGAGTGGTGACAACCACGGCGGCAGAAACCCCAATAAACGGACGCAACCCCAGTTTTGACGACGCCGTCCTGACCGCCGTTCAAGGCTGGATGGCCCATCTCGGCCCCACCACCGCCTCGGAGATTGGCGAGTTGCTACGACTGCCCGCGACCGAGATAGAAAAGGCTCTTCTCCGCATCGAGGCGAGCGGATCGATACTCCGCGGCAAGTTCCGCCCCACTGCCTCGCGCGCGGCACCCCCCGCAGCCGAGCCCGAAATCGAGTGGTGTGAGCGCCGCCTGCTGGCCCGCATTCATCGCCTCACGGTCGCCACCCTGCGCAAGCAAATTGAGCCGGTGACAGCCGCCCAGTTCATGAACTGGCTGTTGCGCTGGCAGCACATCGCTCCCGGAACGCAGGTACGCGGCGAGCATGGCACGCTTGAAGTAATCCGCCAGTTGCAGGGATTCGAAATTCCCGCCAACACTTGGGAGCGCTTCGTGCTCGCCCGCAGAATCTCCGATTACGATCCCGCCTATCTCGATCAGCTTTGTCTCGCTGGCGCAGTAGGATGGGGACGACTCTCCCCGCATCCGGCGACGCTCGAAACCATGGACCGGACAGGCCCCGCATCCAGCAACGACGGCGAAGGCGCCGAGCACGCGCCCCAAAGAATCCGCCGTGTAATTCCAACCCGCGTCGCTCCCATAGCATTCTTCGTGCGTGAAGAAGCCGACTGGATGCGCCCGCATCATCCGGGCGCTGAAGATTCCGCAACCTCATTCCTGAGTCCCGTCGCGCAGGAGCTGCTGGAGCTGATGAAGCAGCGCGGCGCCTTGTTTTTCCCCGACATGGTGCGCGCCACCGAACGACTCAAAGCCGAAGTTGAAACTGGATTATGGGAGCTGGTCGCCGCCGGATTAGTAACCGCCGACGGATTCGAAAACCTGCGCGCCCTGGTGGCGCCCAAAACATCTTCCACCGTTGGCTCCGGAACGAGCAGACCAGGAATGGCCCGCTCGCCGATGGGAAGTTCGGCGCTGGCCAAAGTGCGGCGACCCAGGCACGCTGCCGGCCGCTGGTCGCTGTTGCACACCGAAGGCGCCGATCGCGACCGCCACGTCGAATCCTCCTGCTGGATGCTGCTCCGCCGCTACGGAGTCGTCTTTCGCGATCTCCTAGCCCGCGAAACCAATCTTCCCCGCTGGCGCGAGTTGCAAATCGGTTTCCGCCGCCTGGAAGATCGCGGAGAGATCCGAGGCGGCCGCTTTGTCGATGGATTTCAGGGCGAGCAGTTCGCTCTTCCCGTGGCCGTCGAGTCGCTGCGCGCCAACCGCAAGCTCCCCATGAACGGCGAGCGCGTAGTCATCGCCGCCGCCGATCCGCTCAACCTGGTGGGAATCGTGGTTCCCGGCGAGCGCATCCCGGCAATCTCAGGACGCAGCCTAACCTTCCGCGACGGCATGTGGGAAGCTGAAGGGGAAATGCTAGCAGTGGCGAGAGTGTGAGTCTGAATCCCGGCTCTGGATCGCTTCCTGAATCGCGCCTGTTTACTGGTTAGTATCGGGGCCCTCCCCCTTTACCGATCTTTTGGAATCAGAGACTTAGCAGACATTTTATTCCAGACCTCTGAATAATAAGTACTTACGAATAAATTGGCGGGTAGGTGAGCAGAAACCGCTGAGTGTAGGGTACAGCGTTGCACTGCACCCTCAGGCCAGAAAGGACATATACATACAGATTTGTGATGTTTCATGCCATCGAGTTCGGTAACCAATTAGAAACCATAATTGTGATATATTTGTGATGTCAACACTGTGTTCAAAACGTGCAAAGGGAGGCAAGAATGGCGTTAGCGCAGGCGGAAACCCGGACTACGACCGTCCGACTCCCCCGCCCTGTTTATGAACAAGTGAAGTGTGTTGTGGACAAGGAGCGGCGGGGTGGAGGCACGGGTCAAACCCGTATCAGTCTAAACGACTTCATCGTGGCTGCAATCAAGGCATACCTGAAAATGTATCGGCGTCGGCAGATCGATGCTGCATTCGCGGGTATGGCGGAAGACGCAGACTACCAAAAGGAGGCAAAGCTGCTCGCGGAGGAATTTGAGTTCAGCGACTGGGAAGCTCTGAGTCTTGAGGAGAAAGACCTGGAGGGGGGGCCGATTTAGGATGGCGCAAATGCTCCGGGGAGATGTGTTTATGGCTAACCTTGAACCGCATGAGGGGTCCGAGCAGGGCGGGACAAGGCCGGTCGTCATAGTCAGCCGGGATGCCTTAAACATCGTTAGCCCCGTAGTGGTCGTCTGCTCGATCACCGAGGCAGCGAACAAGAAAAAAACTTATCCAAGTCACGTGAGAGTCTCGGCTGGAACTGGGGGATTGACACTCGAGTCCATCGTTGTATGCGAACAAGTCCGGGCAATCAGTAAGAGTAGACTACGTCAGCAACGCGGCAAGTTTGACAGAACTGTTATGACCAGTATCGAAGCAGCTCTAAAGATCACCCTTGATCTCCCGTGAAACAAAGTATCGGGGTTTGAAGTTTAGCCGTCCCATGTGGACGACTTTCTTGTGGCAGACTCTGCCCCGAAGGTCGCTAAACGGATTCGCATTCGCGAATCCGCCCGCTCCGCTGAGGATGACAAATGCCGCGAACCTGTGGGTCAGCGCCCTAGTCGCCCGGCAGACGGAGGGCAAGCAACGTCTGCGGGTTCAGATACACGCCTTGCCAGCGCACGGCAAGATGGAGATGGGGACCGGTGGCGCGTCCCGTCCCTCCGCTAAGTCCGATCTGCTGTCCTTTTTCAACCACGTCGCCGGCTTTGACCGAAAACTTCGACAGGTGAAGATAGAGGCTCAGCAGCCCCTGTCCGTGATCGATGACGACGAAGTTCCCTTCCATGAACAACGGTCCCGCGAACAGCACCTGCCCGCGATTCACGGCGGCCACAGGCGTCCCCGTCGGCGCGCGGAAATCCAGCCCCTGGTGCGTACTCTGCACCGAGCCGTTGAAAACTCTCTGCACTCCGAACAGGTCGGAGATCTCCGTCTTCACCGGAGCCGCAAACGATCCTTGCCACTCGCGCTCCGGGCTGACCGTCTTGAACACTTCTTCCTTCGTCTTCTTGTCCTGCTCAATCTCGCGCTGCTCTTCCGGACTCGGAGCCGTATATTTTCCCGGCACCTTGAGCAACACACGGGGATAACGCTGCCGCGCAACGCTGACTTCCTTCTCGAACGAAACCGGCTGCCCGGCAGTCGTTTCGCCGTGAAGCTGAATCGGATAAGAACCAGCTTTCGTTTCCAGGCTGGCCCCCGCAAGCGCAAACCAGGTTTTAGTGTGCGCATCAAAACTGAATGCGAATTTCCGCCCCAGCCACTCGCCTTCAAGTTTCTCCAAGTGTTTGACGGTGCTGACGCGGAAAATTACCGGCGCCCCGTTGACGATGCGGGCAGGTTCGTAGCGAAGGGTCCAGCCCTCCGGGACGGGCGATCCCTTCGTCGTCTCGCCCGGAGCGGCGCTTAACTGGGCAACCTGAAAAATCAGAAAAACCGCAATCGATAACCAGCGCCGCATGAGCCTTCAGCCTAGCATCTCGTAAAGCGATCAACCACAACATGAGCGATTAAGAATGTTGCATCCCCCGAGACCAACTCCGAGGTCATCTGGGAACCAACACCGAGGTCATCCTGAGCGCAGCCAGAGCCTCACAAAGTGAGGCTCCGGCGAAGTCGAAGGACCCCTACTCGCTCTCCAACTTTCGCGGACACCACGACATCTCAACCAGACCGAATCGGCCCACACGGCAGATCGAGGCACCCCTATTCGAACCACCCGCTCCGGTAAGCGACCCACCAGGAAATAAACACAATAGGAATGGTCGCTGCCAGCCCCCACCAGATCGGCAAAAGAAAATCGGCGGCCACTCCGAGCACGAAGAACACCAGCCAGAAAATCTTCTTCTCCATCTCAGGATTGTAGCCGGGACCCACATTGAGAGACGAGAGCGGGCTCGCCTCAGCAACGAAGACAAGGACCAAGGCGAAAACGAAGACAGAGACGAAGACGCCCAAGGCGCGTCGCTCAGCTCCTGGATTTCAGCTCTTCCATCACGCTCTGAATCAGCTCTTTCGCATCCGTAAGGTTCTTCATGATGAGTTGCACATCCATGACCGGCTTGCCCGGCCAGCGCTGGCTCTGGCAATAGACGCCATGCTGCCCCACCAGCGCCATCGCATCGGTCACCAGGTCCATTGTTACGGCAAGCCGCCCCCGCGGCACTCCCATGCGGGTTTCGAAGTGCTCCAGCTCTTCCTGCTTTTCATTGAAGACTGCCATGCAGAGATTGTAGCGGGGAAGTCGGTATAATTCGTAAGCACTCAGGAGGAGCACATGAAGAAATTTCTACTGATTCCAGCAGCCTTGCTGGCCATCGCAACCGTGGCGTCCGCGCAAATGGATATGTCGCAGGACAAGTCCAAGCGCCCCAGTCCACCCGCCAGCGCTACCTGCAAATTCTCCGACGGCAAGACCGTCAAGATCGATTATTCCAGCCCGCGCGCCAAGGGCCGCAAGATTTTCGGCGACCTCGTCCCGTACGGCCAAGTCTGGCGCACCGGCGCCAACGACGCGACCACCTTCGTCACTGATACCAGCGTCAGCCTCGATGGCAAGGCCGTTCCCGCCGGCAAGTACACCCTCTTTACCCTTCCGAAAGCCGATGCCTGGACGCTCATCATCAGCAAGAAAACGGGAGAGTGGGGCACCGACTATCCCGGAGAAAAAGAGGATTTGGTGCGCGTCCCGATGATGGTTTCCAAAACCACCGGCCCGGTTGAGAATTTCACCATCGCCTTCGACCAGGCGGGCAGCAAATGCACGCTTCGCATGGAGTGGGAAAATACCCGCGCCAAGCTCGAAATCAGCGAAAAATAACCCCGCGTTAACCGCAGACCAAAGGCCGAGGCGCTCGCTTCGGCCTTAGTGCTTTTCAACCTCCACCATCTCATTTGGAACCGAAGTCATCCTGAGCGAAGCGGGGTAAGCGAAGCGCGCCCCGCGCAGTCGAAGGACCCCTACTCGCTAAACCAGCCGCGACAATTCGGGACTTCTTTATTGCTCGCCGCAATGACTTTTTGGAGATTCAAAAAGTCACAAACTCTGGCGGAGTCGGGCCCCATCTCCCCGCAACTTGTTCCACGAATTTCTGGCACACCACACAGGCACACATCCGCCCTCGCGCCACATCACGCGAACCAAGGCCTCAGACCACCCCCGCGCGTGACCCGCATCACTGTAGGGAGGTCTCCCACGGTCCATTCTAAGAATGGATGATTCCGTCCGACTTACTATCCGCGATCGTGCTCGTGGTGGCGGGCGCTTGCGTCTTCCATCTCTACCGCGTAGGCCAGCTGCGTCACCAGCTCGAGGACGCCCGCAAGCAGACCCTCGAAAGCGATCAGCAGCGCAAGACCGTTCAGGACGAACTTTTTCGCCGCCTCTACGAACAGCGCGAACTCGACCGCCAGAAAGTTCAATTCCAGGCCCAGCTCTCCGAATACGAAAAATTCGCGGCCCTCGCCCAACTGGCCCTCGGGGCCGCCCACGAAATCAACAACCCGCTTCTCGGAATCCTCTCGCACCTCGAATTGGAACTCCGAAGTTCGACCGATCCCTCCGACCGTTCCGAGATCGAGCAATG
>JBEKOW010000237.1:0-8876 GCA_049521375.1 Terriglobales bacterium | reverse complement strand
AGCGGACTGCCGGAGTTCCCGCCGATGATGTCATTGGTCGTCGAGAGGTTCATGGGCAGCGAGAGATTCAACGAGCCCTTGGCCTTGAGCCAGCTCTCGGGCAGCTTATACGGAGGCGCACCCGTAGCGCGCTCGAACAGGCCTCCGATAGTCGTGTAGGGCTGAACAAACTTTCCCTCTCCGTCCTCGAAGCCTTTCACGGTTCCATAGCTCAATCGGGCCGTAAAGGTTGCATCGGGGTCGACGCTCGTGCCGTAGACCGCGAAGCGTGCTTTCGCGATCCGCTCGGCCGCCGCTCGGGTCGGCGCGTCCACCCGCGACTCGTAGTCTTTGCGGACTGCAAGAAGGTCGTCGTTAATGGAAGCGGCGAAACGAATCATGGGATCCGCCGACGACTCCACTGCGCTCTTCCCGCCCTTGTATAACTCCTCGCGAACCTTGGGCTCTTCCAAACGTGTGCCACTCACCAGCCGGTGCGCCAGTTGTTCGGGCGACTCCTTGCCCAGCATCTTCTTCACGAATGCATCGTCCGTGCCCAGATCGCGCCGGATGGTAGAGAACAGAAATGCGAGATTCAGTTCTTCAATATCTTTATGAACTGGAATGGGCGCCGATAACTCCTGCTGTACATGAACCAGAGCCTGATCGGTGAACTCGGGCAAACGTTCCGCGTTCGGCTTGGAACGCTCGGACGCGGCCCGCACCAGCGTCACGGCATCACCGAGCAACCCCGACCGGAACATACGGTTTCCCAGCGCCGCGTTGCGCACAAACAATTGCTTGCGCAATTCCTGGATCTTCGCAATGTCATCCCACGCCGAAACATCACCGGCCAGCTTGGGGTCAGCGTCCGTGGCGGCGCGAAGCTTTTTCTCTTCCTGCACCTTGGTGCCAAAAAACTGAGGATCGAGCAGCGCTCCCCAGCGCCCCACATAAGCTTTAAAACTGTTTTCTACAAAGAACAAATCCTCATTTCCCTCGCGCGCCTGCTCCGGACCGAGTTTCCGAAATTCCTCCAACAGGCCGCGATACTCAGCGAGGTAAGGCATGCGGGCCGGGAAATAGGTGTCGCGCTCAAATGCGAGTTGCGCGGCCGGTTTGCCATTTTCGTAGGCGCGCAGGAGTCCGATGTCGAAGTCGAAGCGCGGAAAATTAAAGTTGTCGGGATCGCCGCCGAACTGCGCCACCGCGTACTCGGGCGCGAATACCAGGCGCACATCGGTGTAGCGCTTGTAACGGTAGAGATCATAGATGCCGCCGTGATACAGGGACACCACATCGCAGCGAACGCTCTCGCCCGAACCGCAACTCTGCTGGAGTTCCGCCTCTTTGGCATGCAGCGCCCGGTTCGCGTCATGACCGGTCTTGCCGGCGAGCGCGCCCTGCACGTCCGCCGTGACGTCGCGAATCTCGACCAGTTGGTCGAGTTCGAACGCAGGACACTTGCGCTCCTCGGCATCCGTTTTTGCGATGAAGCCGTCGTCGACGAAATTGTCTTTGGGAGTGGAGATCTGCTCGACGCATTCCACAACGCAGTGGTGATTCGTCATCACCAGTCCTTCGGGAGATATGAACGATGCCGAGCATCCGCCGGCGATGCGCAACGAGGCGAGGCGCACGTGATCGAGCCACGCTTGCGATGGAGTGAAGCCGTACTTTTCGCCCACGGTCTTGGAGGGAAAATTGTCGAAGGTCCACATGCCTTCGTCGGCAAGCGCAACCTGGGCGAATGCCAGGCAAATTAATAGTGTCCCCGCAACCAGCGTTGCAGGCCTTGCAAGGTTCCAGTTTTTCATGAATGCATCTTCCTTTTGGGGAGCGGGAAATCAACCGAGTTCAACCTGGTCTTATCCGGGCATCATTTCGCGGCCGCCAGCCGGCGCGTTTGCTCCAGCGACATCATCCATCCCAGCGGGGACCGCCGTCAAGGTGCAATGGCGGTAAAGCCCGCGTGCAACGGGCAAAACATAACCAGGTGGGAGTGTTTACCGGCTTGACGATTTCTCCCTGCGCGCTTTCTTAAAGATTGACCTCCCGCATTCGTTCAAGGTGTCGCAGTGACAGCGGCGAATCATTCTCCGGAGTATTTGCCTCATCGACCGGATTTGGTCTATTTGCAGATCGAGCTCGGCAAGCTTCCTCTGAGACATCTTCTGCCACCTCTTCGAAGCCGCAGTGCCCTCTCGGAAGCCGAAAAAGAGTTGGCGAACCTGATCCAGCGTAAAGCCTATTTGCCTTGCTCTCTGAATCAATGCGAGCTGGTGGAGAACCGCTTCATCGTATCGCCTCTGACCACTGACCCTGCTGGCGGGAGGCAATATCCCAATTCGCTCGTAGTAACGAATAGCAGAAGCGCGGATTCCGGCTTGTCGGGCCACTTTGGAGATGGGGATTCCACTCATCAACGAGATTCTAGGGCATCCTCGCAATCGGGAAAATAACAATATTTAAAGCTAGCTCTTGCCTTAAAGTCAGCTTTAAGTTTTAGCGTGTTGTCTGGAAGGCACTGGCGGCGGATCGAGCTGTGCCCCGTCCATTGGAGGAACTTCATGAAAAACATCGCGTGGATGTTGTCCGCACTATTTCTGGTGACGTCGCAGGCGCGCGTGCCTGCGGCAAGTCAGCCGGCTTCGCATCTTGCATCCAGTCAGGTCGTCGATTACTGGGTCACCAGCGAGGAGAAGAAGCTACTGGACGTGGCCGAAGCCATGCCTGCGGATAAATACGCCTTTGCGCCGACAAATGGTGAATACAAGGGCACGCGCACATTTGCGCAGCAATTGAAACACGCGGCCGCCGACAACTATATTTTGGGCGCCGCCATCCTGCGGGAGAATCCACCCGCCGACGCGGGTGACGAGACAGGGCCGGATTCGTTGAAGACCAAAGCGGATGTGATCGAGTACGTAAACGATTCCTTCGCCTATCTTCACAAAGCGGTGGCGAACATCGACGACATGAACGCGGTCATCGAAATCAGCAAGATTTCGCCCATGCCAAAAGGCACTGCCACTCGCCTCGGACTTGCGGTCGAAGCCTTGATTCATGGGTACAATCACTACGGGCAAATGGTCGAATACCTGCGAATGAACGGCATTGTGCCACCGGCCAGCCGTTTGGATGGCGGCAAGCAGTAGTGGGAGAAAGAACTAACGAAAAGGGATGACTCTATAAAAAGCGCGGGCAGCCTTGTTTTGACTGCCCGCGCCATTTTCCGGACGGCCGAGAGCGGCTGTCGCCCCACTTTCGTTACCGCCTACACAAGTCCCTGGTCGAGCATCGAGTTCGCTACCTTCAGGAAGCCCGCGATGTTGGCCCCGTTCACATAATTGCCCGGCGTGCCGTACTTCTCGGCCGTCTCGTAGCAAGCCTTGTGAATGGAGATCATGATCTTGTGCAAACGATCGTCGACTTCTTCACGGGTCCAGGAGAGCCGCATGCTGTTCTGCGACATCTCCAGTCCAGAGGTGGCGACGCCGCCCGCATTGGCAGCCTTCGCCGGTCCGTACAGGATTTTGTGCTCGAGGAACAGCTTCGTCGCTTCGAGTGTGCTCGGCATATTGGCGCCTTCGCTCACTACCTTCACGCCATTCTTGATGAGGTTGGCCGCGTCTTTCGCGTTGATCTCATTCTGTGTGGCGCTCGGGAACGCGCAATCGGCCTTGATGTTCCAGAGCCAGTTGTGGTCGAGTTTCTTGTCGGTTGGGTTGTACACGGCTTTCTTGAATTTCTCGGTGTACTCCTTGATGCGGCCGCGGCGGTTGTTTTTCAGGTCGATCACGAACGCGAGTTTGTCGCGGTCGATGCCGTCGGCGTCATAAATCGCGCCGTCGGAATCAGACAGTGTGACCGGCTTCGCGCCCAGGTCGAGCAGTTTCTCGACTGTGTATTGCGACACGTTGCCGCTGCCGGAAACCAGGCACACCTTGCCTTCCAGCTTGTCTTTCTTCGTCTTCAGCATTTCCTCGGCGAAGTAGACGCAGCCGTAGCCGGTTGCCTCGGGACGAATCAGCGAACCGCCCCATCCCAGGCCCTTGCCCGTCAGCACGCCCGCGAATTCATTCTTCAGGCGCTTGTATTGGCCAAACAGGAAACCGATTTCGCGTCCGCCCACGCCGATGTCGCCGGCGGGAACGTCCGTGTCGGGCCCGATATGCCGATAGAGTTCGGTCATAAAGCTCTGGCAGAACCGCATGACTTCATTGTCGCTCTTGCCCTTGGGGTCGAAATCGCTTCCGCCCTTGCCGCCGCCCATGGGGAGCGTGGTGAGCGAGTTCTTGAACACCTGTTCGAACGCCAGGAATTTCAGGATGCCAAGGTTCACGGAAGGATGAAAACGCAGCCCGCCCTTGTAGGGCCCGATCGCGCTGTTCATCTCAATACGGAACCCGCGATTGACTTGCACTTTCCCCTTGTCGTCAAACCAGGGCACACGGAACATCAGGACTCTTTCGGGCTCCGTGATACGTTCCAGAATCTTCGCTTCCTGATACTCCGGGTGGCGGTCCAACACGAGCCGCAAGGAGTCGAGCACTTCCAGTACAGCCTGGTGAAATTCCGGCTCGGCCGGGTTCTTGGCTTTTACAAGGTTGAGAATTTGATTAATATAGTCGCCCGCCGCGTGCTTCCTGGGCGGTTCCATCACTGCAGTCATAAGCGTGCCTCCGAATTTTTAGAGCTGAACGGATTTTGGATGGTTAATCGTAGATGTTCAACGCAGAACGCCGCTGAAATTGCGGCCATAGTTATTCAATGCCCGGCGGAGATGCTCTGCCGTGATACCTGTCACCCGAGTTAGTGATGATTGGGCGCACAGATTGTGCGGTTCGCAGGCAAGATCCGGCAAACATTACGCTGGGCCTTGGTTAAGGTTACTTCCCAGCCTTCGGCTTTACAACCGTTACCTTTGCGGTTACGCGCTGGCCGGTTTCCATCCCGCCTACCATGACCAACCCCTGACTGGTGACGGCCAGGCCGCGATGATCCATGGTCGGG
The DNA here is from genome assembly GCA_049521375.1 of Terriglobales bacterium. Classification (GTDB taxonomy): domain Bacteria; phylum Acidobacteriota; class Terriglobia; order Terriglobales; family Acidobacteriaceae; genus Acidiflorens. The sequence goes on along the minus strand of JBEKOW010000237.1, from coordinate 3,881 downwards.
TCGGGCGTATTCTCGTTGATCGTCTCCCAAGTTCCCGACCGAACATCGAACGCGAAGGTCACAGGAGACGGTTCGGACGGCTGCCCGTTATAGCCGATGCCGTTGTAGTTGTAGGGATTGTCGGTTCCGCCAGAAAAGTAAATCTTGCCTTTTCTCTTTTCGCGGGGATCGGCGCCGGCCCCAATCCGGTAGCGCGCCTTTCCCGGATGCGGCGGCAATTTTGTCTATTCAATTCCTGTGATCGCGCCCCTCTTCGAACTGTGAATCTTGCCCATCCAGCATTCGTCGGACGCGATGTATTTTGGCCCTTTGCTGTCGGGATTCTTATAGGCTCCGTCCACGTAAACAATGGTGTCGCCGACGATGGCGCCCGCGTGACCGAATACAGGAGTCCCAGGAAACGGCGTGGACTGCATCCATTCATTCTTGTCCGTGTCGTAGACCTGGACATTGCGCACGGCTTCATTCTTCGACCATCCGCCGATCAGGAAGATGTAGTGGTCGCCGTATGCCCCGACTACTGCGTCATCGACTGGCACCGGGACATCTTTGCCCCGGTAGTAGCGGCTTTCGTAGGGAACGTAGACGTTGAGATCCGACAGCGTTGTCTCCTCCCCCTGGCCATCGACTACATAACCGCCGAAGATGAAAACCTGCCCGCCCAGGGCGACAGCCGATGCGGCCAGCCGTCCGACCACTCCCGGCACGGGACGCCTCTGCTCCCATTTGCCTGTCTTCACATCGAGCTCGTAGGCGTTGTTGGTGGCCGCGTCCCAGGTTTTCTTCGCTCCGATGCCCATGAAAGAAAATATCTTGGTCCCGGGGTCTCCGTAGGAAACGGCGACAGCGTTATTCGAAACGGGCGCGGGAAGCGGATCGAGTTTGGACTCGGCGGGCCAAAGCGCGGTCGCAGAAAACAACAAGAGCAAGAGGAATAAGTTCTTGGGGATGGAATTCATCGAGAGAAATGATAGCAGCGAAAATTGAGCTGCAATGCGGCGTGGAATGGCGAGCTTAGAACCATGTCCGGCGTCGACACTCGCGATATTCGTCCCCGAACTTTTCCTCCAGCACGCGGGCTTCTTTGCGCGCGCGCCAGATTTGCATCGGGATCACGACGACCAGGACGGCAAGGATGTATGGATTCCACAAGACGACGGCGATCCCGATCAAAAGGATCACGCCTCCGACATAGATGGGATTGCGAATCCGCGAATAGATCCCGGTGGTCACTAGCGCAGTCGCTTTTGCGCGGACCGAAAATGACCGTCCCAGCGTATAGCGCGCAATAATGACCATCGCCAGTCCGCTGAGACCAAGCACCAGTCCTACCCAGCGAGACGCGCCATGCGGGCCGGGACCGAACGTGAAGATCTCCCACAGGGCCCCGAGGCCCGCAACCAAGGGGAGCCAGACCCGCCAGATTGTCGCGCGATCCATGGCATATTGTTTCACTTTCCCAAATCTCTGGTATCAGCGACGCTCAGATTTCTCGTCATGCAAAAAGGCAGCGGTTGGTGAAGTGAGTCCGGCGTTGAGTTACCCTCCCGCGTCCGGCGAAACTACATTGCGACCCTCCGCGCAAAAACGATACGATGACCACAGCAACCGTGACAATGACTCGTATGACAGGCGTGGCGGCCAGGGCCACAGGAACGACGTATTTTTTTCCCATCATTATTGTTGTGCTGTGTCTTACGGCGTCTGCCCAAACGACTTCTGAAGTCAGAGAAAAAATGTTGCAGGAAATCGACTCGGGCCGGCTGCAGGACGCCATTATCGCCGGCCAGCAGGCAGTTTCGCATTGGCCGCGCGATCCCGAATTCCGCCACTACCTCGGCATAGCCTACTTCAAGTCCGGCAATCTCAAACCGGCCCAGGATCAACTGGCGCGCGCCCGCGATCTCAGCCCGAAGGATGGCGCTATCCATTACGATCTCGCGCTCGTGTTCCTGAGCGAGGAGAATTACTCCGACGCCGCCGATGAACTGCAAGCCTGCACCCGGTTGAACTTCTCGAATGCCCTCGCTCATGTGCTGCTCGGGCGCGCGTATTTGAATTCCAACCGCAGCCTGCAAGCGATCGACGAATTCAAGATTGCGCTGAAACTCGAACCCGGCATCCGCCTCGGACACTATCACCTGGGATTTGCCTACTCCAGCCTCGGGCGCGACGATGAAGCCATCGTCGAGTACAAAGAAGAGTTGCGCCGCTCTGGCGAATCCCCAGCCGTAGTCTATGAACTGGGCCGCTCGCTGATGGAGCGTGGACAATACGATGCTGCCATAGCTTCTTTACTACGGGCATCACAACTTGACGCGCATAATCCAGATGTCTGGTACAACCTCGGCAAGGCGCAGGCGCTCGCCGCCCAGTTCGCGGCAGCCGAGACCTCTCTGCACAAAGCAATCGAATTGAAACCCACTGACCCGAGCCCGCATTATCAATTGGCGCGGGCGCTTGAGAAGCTGGGCAAGAACGAAGAGGCGCGCAGCGAGCACGAGCGTTTCGCCGAACTCAAAAAGTCGCAACGTCCTACCGCAGGCATGGCGACAGGGCGCGACCAGTGATGATGAAGCCTGGACCTTCGGAGCGCCGTGCGATAACGACCCTGCTTCTTGCACTCGCGTGGATTGTCCCAGCCGCGGCCCAGCCCGCGCGACCAGCCGTGCCGTCCTCGCCGGCTGCTCAGAAATCGTCGACCCCGCAGAAATCGGATGCGCCAAGAGCGACCACGAAGACTTCGCCCGCATCCCCTCCTCTCTTCGTCGACGTAACCCGCGCCGCCGGAATTGATTTCCGTCTCAACTGCGGCAGCAAGGAAAAGCTCTACATCGTCGAAACCCAGTGTGGAGGCGCGGCCGCCTTCGACTATGACAATGATGGCTGGCTCGACATCCTTCTTATCGACGGATCCTCCATTGAAGATTACAAAGCGGGCAAATGCCATCCCCCGAAGCTCTACCACAACAATCACGATGGCACGTTCAGGGACGTAAGTCGGGACTCAACTTCTGCGGCTGGGGATACGGCGTCGCCATCGGCGACTACGACAACGACGGCTGGGAAGATGTCTACATCACTGGCTTCGACCACTCCGCGCTCTACCACAATAATCATGATGGCACCTTCACCGATGTGACGGCGAAGGCTGGCGTCGCCAATGCTGGCCGCTGGGGAACGAGTGCGGCTTTCGGCGATTACGACAACGATGGCAACCTCGACCTTTATGTCGCCAACTATGTTGATGTCGACATGAATAAGCTCCCTGCATTTGGCGTCGGGCCCTTCTGCCAGTACCGCGGCATTCCTGTCAATTGTGGGCCGCGCGGCCTCAAGGGCGCTCGCGACCGCCTCTACCACAACAATGGAGACGGCACTTTTACCGACGTGACTGAAAAACTCGGCATTGACACCGAAAGTTATTACGGGCTTGGTGTTCTTTGGCTCGACTACGACAAGGATGGCTGCCTCGATCTCTACGTCGCCGATGACTCGTCGCCCAGCCTGCTCTACCACAACAACTGCAAGGGCGGATTCACCGAGGTCGGGGCCGAAGCCGGCGTCGCCTACAGTTCGGATGGCCGCGAGCAGGCCGGCATGGGCATCGACTCCGCCGACTATGATCGCGACGGCTGGCCCGACATCCTGAAAACGAATTTTTCCGACGATTCCAACAATCTCTACCACAATGACCACAACGGCGAGTTCACCGATCTGGCCGGACCGGCCGGCATCGGCGCCATCAGTTATCCCTATCTCGGCTTCGGGGCGAAGTTCCTCGACTACGACAACGATGGCTGGCCCGACATTTTTATTGCCAACGGGCACGTGGACGCGCAGGTCGAGGGTCAATCCTTCGGAGTGGGCTATGCCGAGCG
>JBEKOW010000236.1:0-7042 GCA_049521375.1 Terriglobales bacterium | reverse complement strand
ACTGGTACTGCGGGCACAGGTGACAAGGGATTCAACACCGGCTTTGTGGAAGAGTGCGAGATCGCATCCGCTTCGACGTTCGGCTGTCGCGGGGATTACATGACATCTGCGAACGGCACGCCCGCCCTGGCATCCGCCACATCGACTACGCCCATTCTCTTGGAAGCAAGTTCAGCGGCAACCAGCGGCTCTTCCGCTGGTTGGTACGGATACTCGGCTCCCTATCTCGATAGCAAACAACCGTCACTGACGTGGATCGTGGCGTATGCCGCAGCCGGTGATTATGCTGTCGTGCGTCAGTGGATGGGACTACTGGGAAACTCTTGCTCAGTCAACACGCTCATTGCTGGCGACAATCCGGCGTGCTCATACGTGTTGATTAGGTTCAGCACTGTCGCTGGCGATTCCTTCTATCAGTGCGTGACTGCGAATGGAACCTCGCAGACAGTGACTTCAATTGCGGTGGCTCCGACCGTGAATCCGGTCGTGATGAATGTCACGGTCAACGCGAGTTCCGCATCCTGCACAGTGAACGGCACCACCGTCACCAACACAGCCACGCTTCCCGCGTCCACAGCCTTGTTATATGACGTTTTTTACAACACGACCGAAAACACGACGCTGAAACATTTTGAGATGAACGGTTTCTACGGCTTCTATCAGAACGCGAATTACTAACTTACAGCATATTGGAGTGCCTAGATGGCAAATGGAAAAAAGGTCGCGGGCGTAAATGTCGACATGACGCTTGAACTTGCACAGTTCAAGCAGTCCTGTCGCGACGCAGAAAATGTGACTAAGCAGATGACCGCTCAGATGCGCGAGGAGATGGGCAAGAGCCGCGAGTCTGTCCGCCTTCTCAGCGAAGAACTGCACCTTGGAATTCCGCGTGGTTTGCAGTCGATTATTGCCTATGCCCCAGGAGTCGCTACGGCGATGAATCTCGCCTTTTCGAGCGTGGTCGTGTTCGCGTTGATCAACACCCTCATCGAGGTGACCAAAAAAGTTGAAGAGTTCGCTCACAAGAACGAAGAAGCGGCAAAGAAGCACGAAGAGGCGTGGGGTTCGATTCACGACTCCATGCGGGCGACAAACACCGAAATCGAACTAACCACTCTGAAGCTGGAGAACGTGAACCGGAAGTTGGAGCACAAGCCCCAGACCAACGGGCCGCAGATCGCCATCTTAGAGGCTAAGAAAGCCGCCGAGGAGTTGGAGAAACAACTCGGCACTGACATCAAGCTGATTGAAGGTGCTCTCCAGAAAACCGATGTGGGCTTAATCAGTTCTATCTTTGAGCAGAAGGCTCGTAACCCCTACGAGCAGACGATGGTCGAACAGCACCGGATTCACATGAGGGACGCGGAGACGCCAGAGGACATGCTGAATGAGGCGAACAGCTTCGGCATCTCACTGACTACCCGTGGTAACGAACTCGCAGCACTCAGCACAGGCAAGCACTCTTATCTGGACGGATACGGGAAAACTCAAAACATCGACACGAAACACGCCAACTACGGAGTGGATTACTCTGGGGAAATCAACGACACCAAGGATATGCAGGCGTCCAGTCGCGATGAGATAACTCTCGTCAAAGACACTCAGCAACGCACTGCCGCTCAAGTCCAGAACGTCACGGATGTCAAGACCGACGAGAACGCTAAAGCTGCCAAGACTGCCGCCGAAGCGTGGATGAAGGCGCTGGAGGCATCCTTCAAGGCCGGTGATGTGCCCGCCCCCGGTTCAATCACGGGGCGCGCATCTCTGGAGCAGTGGAACTCCGGTAAGGATCAGCGTGAATACGACGCCCTCAGTGGCGCCACCCCCGCCAGCGGCGCGGCTAAGACGCTGCTGACCGCCAAGCTGGACGAACTCACGGCGGGACTCAAGAACGCAGCCATCGCTCTGGGAGCCAGCGAATACGACAAGACAACCGAAGCCATGAAAGCGTGGATCGCGAAAGAGGATGAGGACGCCCGGAAAGCTGTTGAGACTGCTGAGAAGGTGATTGCGGCTAATGAGAAGCTTGCTGAGGTAACTGCTAAAGGGGCGGAAGAAGCCGCTTCAATGTTGGCAAAGCAGCAAGTATTCGCTGCCCACACGGGTGTAGAGACGCACACGATGAGTCCACATTCCGCCGCTCTACAGGTTGCCGCTGCGAACGCTGCGGAATTTGCTGCCAAGATCGCTGCTGCAAACGAAGTCCTCGACAAGCTGATAGCCGACAGTACGCGGTTAACACGCGGCTCATCTGCGGGCATTGACAACGCTGCGAAGCAACAGGGCATCCGCAACCAGATAGCTGGCTTCCAAGGAGATGCCGGTTTGTCGGCTCAGGAAGGCGCTCTTGCTGTTTATAAAACCACGATGTCGAGTGCTCTTGATGAGTGGATTTTCAAAGCTACAGACCTCAAATCCATCATGGGCGGTCTGTTCACCGAGAGCATCAATCACGTGAACGACGCCATACTCAAACTTCTGACCACCAAGAACGACCCGCACCCATTCAGGGCGGCTGGTCACGCCATCTTCACCGACGCCGCCAAGAAGGGCTTGGAAGGCGCTGAAGGCGAGTTCATGAAGGCTGGCAAGCTGGGTGCATCCGAAGCGAATGCCATGTGGGTACGGATGACGAGCGTCAAGAGCACGGGCTCGGGCGGCTTGCTTCCCCCGTTGATGCTTCCTCCGACGCTGCCACCGAGTCTCGGTTCAGTCTTCAGCTCTCCCGGAGGTGGTACGCCTAACCCAATTACCGGAATCATCAGCGACATTCTCCCGTTTCTTGGCTTAGCTGGCGGAGGCGTCATGTCTCCAGGCGATTTCTACATGACGGGCGAGCAAGGCCCAGAACTTCTGCAAGTGGGCAGCACGTCGAAAATCAACAATGCCCGCGACACTTCGGCCATCATGGCTGGCAGTGGCGGCAACGTGACCAACCACTCGTGGAACATCGACGCCCGTGGCGCGACCGATCCCGCAGCTACCCGGATGCAAGTACAACGCGGCATCGTCGATGCCGTTCCTCACATTGCAGCGGCCACCATCGGATTGCAGAAGGATCAGCGGGCGCGTCGATCCAGCCGCAGCAACTAAGTTCACCATAACTATACTCACCGGCCTATCAAGGATGCCCCATGTCCACTTCTATTACATTGTCCAACGGCAATGTCTATAACCTCGTCGCGCTTCCAGCGTACCCCGGCCTTGACAACATATCTGTGACGTTTGTCGATGCTGTCGCAGTGGTATCGTCTCCGTGGATTCCATCGCAGACGCAGACGCAGGCCACTCCCGGAGCCGACGCATGGTCGATAGAGTTCACGCTTCCCAAGATGAACAGGTGGGTAGCTTCACCGTGGCGAGGTCTACTTGGCGGTCTCAGAGGCATGATGAACGTGCTCCAAATTGGAGACCCATTTGCCGCTGCCGGTCCTCTTGGCGTAGCAGAGGGTGCGCCGGTATGCAACACCACAGGGACGAATAATCTCACCAGCGCAACTCAGCTTTACACCAGTGGGTGGGTGCCGAACGTATTCGGACAATTGAAGGCCGGAGACTACCTCCAAATCGCTTATCGGCTGCACGAGTGTACGGAAGATGTGAACTCCGATGCGGAAGGCAACGCGACTATTTCAATCTGGCCTTCACTGAGGGAGTCGCCCCCGAACCTGACGGCGATAACTCTGACCGGCTGCGTTGGGTTGTTCCGCCTCGCTGCCAACACACGCGCGTGGCATGGAGATTTTACCGGCTTGACTCAAATCAGCTTCAAGCTAAGCGAGGTGCGATAGGTGCCCCGCGACGTTTCCACGGGGATGCAGACTCCGCTGCAAACGAACAATATCAGGTTCTGCTTTCTCGCGATGCTCACGTTCCACACCCAAACTGTTTATTGCTGGAACGGCGTCGGCACTCTCGTATACGGCGGCAACATCTATCTCGGCGTCGGCAGCTTCGGAAAGATCGGCAAAATTACCGAGGGTTCTGCGCCAGAGGCGTATGGCACCACCCTCGGGCTGAGTGGTATCGACCCGGTGATTCTCGCCGAATGCCTGGACGACATTCAACTCGGTGCCCCGGCAATCCTCTACTTCGCCTTGCTGGACAACAACGGAAACATCTACGGCACGCCGTATCCGCTTTTCGTGGGGACGATTGACCAGCCGTCCATCCGGGCGAGCACCGACACGGTGACGATTACCCTCGCGCTCGAAAACAAACTCGCCAATCTGCTCCGACCGAACCAACGCCGCTGGACTAACGCCGACCAACAAGTGTATTACCCCGGCGACACTGGGTTCGCATTCGTTGAAAGTTTGAACGATCAGGCTCTCGTCTGGACTTTGTAACTCTCCCAGAGAAAACCCTATGTCTACCACTCCAGCGGCCATTGTGCCGCCAAAACTCGTGCGTGAAATTCACTGGGCGACACGCTCCCTTCATCTGTTCCTGAGAGCCAACGCCAGGACTCCGTTCAAGTGGGGCACATTCGATTGTGCGCTCTTCGCTGCTGACGGAATCAAGGCGATGACCGGCGTGGATATTGCAGCAGACTTCAGGGGCAAGTACAGCACCGAGGAAGAAGCCTTCGCTCTCATCAAGCACATTACTGGTGGGACAACGGTCGAAGATGCCGCCGCCTACTGTGCTGCAAAACACGGCCTCAAGGAATGGAAGTCCCCGCTCTTCGCTCAGCGCGGAGACCTTTGCGTCCTAGAAGATTCGGGACGCCTCATCACCGGCCTTGTCCATTTGAACGGTCGCCACATTGTGGCTGCTGGTGAAGCTGGCCTAAAAAAGATCCTCATTACAAAAGTGAAAAGAGCATTCCATGTCTAAAGCACTCATGGGCGCTGCAATGATTGCCGCTGATGTTGCCATCTTTGCGGCCATCTCGCTCGATCCCTTTCTTATCCCCGTAGGAGCACTCGCCTTTGAAGCGTTAACCGGCGTGATGACTGGCCTCATGGTCGGCGGTCTTGCGATGGAAGCCGGAGCGATAGCTACCGCTCTGACTGACAACCGTGGCGTGGGCATTACCACCCGTCAAGCAGCGGGATTGCGCCAGATAATCTATGGGACTCAGCGTATAGGCGCGACGAGCGTGTACCAAAGCACCACGGGAACAGGGGGGTCGGGCGGCAACTACGTGTACAACTGGGTCGCCTGCATCGCCACTCATGAAATTGATGCAATCCAGAATTTATATCTCGATGGTCGTCAGGTCTATTGGTCACAGTTCGAGGGCAACGGCAATGTGGGGTGCGGAACAATCCCCACGACCGATGTGTCTGCCCCGCCCGTAGCCGTCGCCACTATCTCTGGTGGTGCAGTCACCGGCATCACCGCGACAGGTGGGTCGGGGTTCAATCACGTCAAGGCAGCACGGTACCGTGTTCGCATCACGGGGGGCGGCGGCTCAGGCGCTTACGCCTACGCCACCAACTCAGGAGCCGGTGGTTACGGAACTGACTTTGTGGTTGGTGCCTGGACAGTCACCATGGTGGAGCGTGGAACTGGCTACACCAGCGCCCCTGATGTCGATATTCAAGGCGTGTATACCTTCGGTGGCGCCGGTGCTGCCGACCAACAAGACCCTTCACTTTCTGGATTTGGGTTAGGTTTTTCAATCGGTCCGAACGGCGTTCACTACGATTTCGCAGGCAAGGTTTATTGCGAGGTTCGCTTCGGTGACCAACCACCATCGGACTATATGTCTTCTCTGTCCGCCAACGACAGTACTTGGCCTTCGACTGCGAACCTCGGTGGGAATGCTTATATCTATTTGAATGTCGGCTTCGACGCGGCGAATTTTCCAAACCCGCCTGAAATTCGCATGACCGTGAATGGCAAAAACACCATCTTCGATCCGCGCGACGGCAAGCTGAAGTTCACGACCAACTGGGCCTTGCAAACGGCTGATGTAATTACGGACCCCGTTTATGGTCTGAACGACCCGACCGTGAATCAGGCTCAACTCATAGCCGCCGCGAATATCTGTGACGAGCAGATAGCAACCAGTCAAGGCTATGAGAGCAGGTACTCCCAGAGCCTTCACTTCGACACAGGCACCGCACCGGGTGACCAACTGACGATGATGATGCCCGCCGCCGCTGGCCGCTTCTCGCGTGTCGGTGGGGAATGGTTCATATTTCCGGGCGCCTGGGTCGGCCCCAGCGCGGAGTACACCGAGTCTGCGGTTATCGGTGAGGTCGAATGGTTGCCAACACGCAAAGAGCGCGAACTTTTTAATCAAGTTTCGGGGACGTTTATAAGCCCAAATTATCCCTACTCGGCGGTTGCTCCGTTCTCCAACCTGTATGACACGAACGGTTTTTACTTTGGTTCAAGGGACAACCTGTGGAACTTCGCATTCCAGTCGACCAACTATCCCATGTACCAGCAGGACATGTTGCACGGCTACGCGGCGAACCAGTGGCTTGTCGAAGACGGCGGGGTTCCCGCACCTCATGAACTGACACTTCGTGGCGTGCTGAGCATCGTCCAGGCACAACGGTTAGCAAAAATTGAACTGCTTCGCAATCGCTGGCAGGCCAGCGGCACCTTCCCCATGAGTATAAAGATGTGGGGAGAGAGCGTTCCCTTGGATGTTATCGAGATGACGTTCCCGACGCTTGGTCTTGACGGCGAATACATGGAACTGGACAAGATTCAACTCTCCGCCGACCCCAGCAAGGATGCTACGGGCGAGGACGGAGCGATAGCTCTCACCAGCGTTGTAAACATGCACCAGACCGATCCTTCAATTTATGAGTGGTCGGAATCTGAGGAGTTGACTCCATACGACGTTCCCGTGTTAGGCACGGGGCAAATCCCAAACACACCCGCTGCGCCAACTGAAGTGACTGTCACCAGTTCGGCGGGGACCGCAATCATCGGCGCTGATGGAAGCGTCACGCCACGCGCTCTCGTCGCATGGAATGCGCCGCTGGACATCACAGTAATATCAATTCAGCTTCAGTATCAAGCTGTCGGAGCCACCACGTGGCTCAGTGCTGGCACGGTGGACGTGGGTCTGTTT
>JBEKOW010000235.1:0-7060 GCA_049521375.1 Terriglobales bacterium | reverse complement strand
GTGCAGGTCGGTGATCGCAACGGTATGAAAATTCTTCGCCGCGAGTTGCGCGATCATTCCGGGAAAGTCGGGGAACTTCTCCCGATCGATGGTAAACGGCCGGTTGTGCTGCTGAAACTCGATATCGAGATAAATGGTATCGGCGGGGATACGGTCGGCGCGCAGGCGATCTGCGATTTCCATTACGCGCGACTGCGGCACATAGCTATAGCGGGACTGCTGATAGCCCATTGCCCACATTGGTGGTAACGGCACTCGGCCGGTCAGCCAAGTGTAAGTCTCAACCACTCCCTTCGGTGTCGGTCCGTAAAAAACGTAGTAGTCGAGCGGCCCATCTACTGCTCCAAACGAAAGAACGTTCGGAATCGCCTTGCCGAAATCGAAGCTGCTACGCCAAGTATTGTCGAGAAAGAGGCCAAGCGCGCGGCCGGCGCGAAACGTCATGAAGTACGGAATGCTCTTGTAGATCGGATCGGTCGATTCCTCAAAACTGTAGGCGTCGGTGTTCCACATTGTGAAGGCCTGTTCGCGGCGGTCGAGGGGGCCGGGCTTGTCACCCAGTCCGAAGTAGTGCTCATCGAGAGGCATTGTCTTAAAGACTCGGAAAGCGCGGCCAACAAATTCGATCGGGCGCACATCCTGCTGAAGAATATCTCCGTCGACATCAGAGACTGTCGAAGCGCCGGATGCACGGTCGATTGCAAACCGCAGCGCGCTTGTTGCGAAACCGATTCTGTCCTTCGTGTCCGCGACAGTTGCGGATGCGCGGCTCTGGCGCGCTTCCGGCAGGACCGCCCATGAAGCGTCCTCGCCGAATTTTCCCGAGCGCGAGACGCGAATACGCAGGACGTCCCCGCGCAGAGCCGTCACTTGCATATGCGCGTCGCCGTCCCGCACGTCGATTCCATCCGGCAGATGCGAGAAGGAAGTCACGCGATCGAAGCGGAAGTTGCTTTCATGTGCCGAGATCTCTCCGGGTGTCTCCCCGAAGAGTAACGGACGACTCGTCATCAATATAAGAAGGAATACAAACAGCGTGGGCCGCCACCTAGCCGACGCAACCATTTGCCGAAAATGGAGTTTCAAAGATGTGCCTGCACTTGTACTGAGAATTCCAGTGACTAAAAGCGTCTTCATCATTTCCCACCCGCGAGCATCGACTTCCGCTGTACTACCAATGACACGAATAGCGAATCGCGCGGATGCCGCTATCGCGCAATCTTGTGAAAAGATTCTGGTGGCAAGTTGAGGGGCGGAGATTCGGGGGAGTCTCCGCCCCGCGCAGTGTCAGAACGAGAAATTTGCTGACACCTCAAGCAGACGGCGTCCCAACTTGTAGGGCGCAAACCCAAAGCCGGATGAGGGAGAACATGCCGCCGACGATACGCTGGTTCCGTTCAACGACAGGGTCGTCTGCGAAGCATAGCCGGTTCCGAAGCTGTTCAATCCATGGTTGAGGAAGTTGAACGCCGGGATCCGGAAGCGCAGATTGCGGACGCCATCGCTGCTCAGGCTAAATGTTTTTCCGGCGGTAAGGTCGGTGTTGAAATAGGTCGGTCCCTGCGCATACGGGAAAATGTATTGCCCATTCGTTCCGATATCCGGCAGACCGAAGCAGGCTCCGTTAATGTACTGATGAGAACCGAGCCCAGTACGTGGATCGCGCTTCAGAACCGGTTGCAGGCTCACGTCCGGCGTCCCTAGAATAGTCTGGCTATTCACCGTTAGGGAAGGCTAGCCCGACGGCGTGATGAAGCCGTTGAGATTGAAGTTCGGGCTCGCGCTGATACCAGTTTGCATATCGCCGCCGCTCTGAATGCTGGTGATCCCCGAGAACAGCCAATTGTTTACGAATCCACCCAGCACACCGTCATGGACATACTTGCCCACTGTGTAGGAGTACGTCGCGTTGAAGATGTGAGTGTGGTCAAAGTTCATCGGCCCATAGTTACTTCTGATATTGAACGGATCGATTGCACCCGTCCAGTTAAAGTTCGCAGCCGATCCCAGAATTCCCAACGCTTTTGACCAGGTGTAGTTGAAGCTGTAGTTGAGATGGCCGCTCTGCTTCTGCCATACCACCTGCATAGCGTTGTAGTTGGCGTAAGTATTATGGCACGGCACGGTGATCGACTGGTACTCCGGATACGGCCGCCAGTATTGCTGAATCTGCGTGGCGGTCAGGTTCTGCACCTCATAAGGAGTGCAGGTTGGATTCGCGCAAATACCGGGCGGTAGAGCTCGCGGCGGCGCCTCATAAAGGGCATTGACCGACAAGGCATTGAGGTTGTTGAGCACCACGGCCTGTGTCGAACCGTTGTTCATGAGCGAGTTGCTGTTGTTGCCGGCATATGTGATCTGCAGCACTGAGTTCTTGGGCAGCTGCTGTGCCAGACTCACGCTGTAATTATTCGTCACCGGTTCCTTGTCGTCTCCGCGATAGAGGCCGAAGGCGCTCGTAGTAAGTGGGCCGTTCGTGATGGGGAAGTGCAGCGAGTCAACGCCGCCCAGAGTCAAGCCGCCGAAACCGAACAGGTTCGGCTCGCGCAGTCCCCCGGAGTTCGCGAATGCATTGGTCACATCGACAACCGAGTCGTGCATGCGATAAGCGCCGTAGCCGCCGCGCAGCACGAGCACGCCATTGCCGCGAATGTCCCACGCCACGCCGATGCGCGGCTCATAGAACAGCGCTCGCGAGCCTGTGCCAGAATCGGGCACCGAAGGGTTGAGCGCATGCCAGGTAAAACCGGGCAGCGGATTGGTCGATGAAACCGGATCGGCGATGGTCGCCGGATCCAACACAGCTGCACCTAGATTGTAGGCATCCTGCCAGGGAGCCAGGTGCTCAAGGCGCAAGCCGAAGGTCGCGACCAGATTCTTGCGTACCCGCCAGCTATCCTCTCCATAGAACCCGAAATTCCAAAAGTACAAATTCGTTCGCGGCAGGATGTTCTGCTCGTCATGATTAAGGCGATTGATGGTCCTCTCTTTATTGAAGATTCGCGCCGAAGTTGCCAGCGTCGGTCAGGTTCGCTCCATCGAGCTTGAGCGTCACCCCAGCGACCGTCGCGCCATTGGAGGCATATGGGGTCTGCTGGCCAATCTGCACGTCCGAGAAATCCGGGGCCTGGTTCTGCGGCCCAAGGTTGCGGATTGCAAACCCGGGCAGCGTGCGTTGCAACTCCGTCGCGTCGCGACCCACGATCGAAAGCTGATCGAGGTCCTGCGCTGTGACCGTCGCGATCAGTTGGCCACTGTCGAGTTGGATTCCCGATACTGCGGCCTCGACCATCACGGTCTGCGATTCCGAGCCAACCGCCAGCTTCACACCTGTCAGCGTCCGGCTGTCGCCCGGATTAAGATGAATCCCTTCCGCACGTATGTGGTGAATCCCTCGCGGTCAACCTTTAAGGTGTAATCGCCGCTCGGCACCGCCGCGAACGAGAACCCTCCCGTCCCATTGGATCTAACCGCTCGCAGCTCACCATTCTGTATGTTTTCCAGGGTGACGGTTGCATTCGCGATGGTCGCGCCCGAAGGGTCTAGCACGATGCCGCTGAGGCTGGCGCTGCCGACCTGCGCGGCTGCGATTCCCGCGCATAGCAGAATTGCGATCAGCAAATTCATATGGAGATGCCCGAATTCTGCGCGGAATTTCTCGGCAGCCCTGCGCGCTCCAACCCCGGATTTTTGAATTGCTTTTCTCACTTTAAGCCTCCGCCCTAGTCTTGACGCCTCCGCGCCAGTCGGTAAATCGATTGCAATGTGCCAATTGGACATCCGCGGCTGAATGCGGCTTTGTGCCGACGAGGGTTATAGAGGAAGAATTGAAGGCGAGTTAAGGTCCTTGCGGTTAGTAAACCATTCTTATCATGTTAAGAATCGCGCCAAATTGAAGTGTCAGAAGTGTTTAGTCGTTGTATACTCGTTTGGCGATTTTACCGGCGAGTCTATGCAGGTTGACACATCCGCGGCGAATCCGGCTGATTTTTCGGAGATCGAGAAGGCGGCCATCCAGGAGCAGGTCGAACGTCTCCTCCAGAATTCTCACTTTAGCCACAGCCGCCGCTTTCCTACTTTTCTCCGTTTTGTCGTTCAGCATGCCTTGACAGGGCATTCCGACCTCGTCAAAGAACGAGCCCTCGGAATCGAGATCTTCGGTCGTGATGCCGACTACGACACCGCCTCCGATCCTATCGTGCGTGTGACTGCCGCTGAGATTCGCAAGCGCATCGCGCAGTACTACCAGGATCCCGGCCACGAGAATGAGATTCGACTCTTACTTCCTGCTGGTTCTTATGTCCCGCAGTTTCAGTTCCCGACCGGGCCACAGAGTACCAGCTTGGAGAGAAAAAGCTTGGAGGGTATGTCGACGATTCCGTCTGAGTCGTCCGGCAGTCTATCCCTGTCCACGATCGCTTTGCCCGCGCCACTTGCGGTTGAGGCTCTCCGTCCAACGCGTTTCTCGGCTAAGTTCGGAATTGTGATTGTGTCGCTTTGCGCGGCGGCTGCCTTTCTCTGGTGGCGTCCTATTCAGCGCTCGGCTTTTGATACCTTCTGGCAGCCCATTGTCAGATCTGTCGACCCTGTACTCTTCTGCATCGCCGACCAAAATCAATACACCGCGATCGCGCTGCGCGACGCGTCGGATCCGTCGCGCCAGACGATACTTAAAGACAATCTGAGCGCGGTGGTGATCGATGATTTGGATACGGTGGTCAAGGTTGCCGGCGTTCTGCAGTCGTACGGTACGCGCTACAGCTTACGGGGGGAGGCGTCCACCAACCTGACCGACCTACGCAATGGCCCCGCAGTCTTTGTCGGAGCTTTCGATAACGCCTGGACCCTTCGTCTTACAAATCCCCTCCGCTACCATTTTGCGAATGATCCCAACATGACCCGATTTTGGATCACGGACAGCAACAATCCAGACCGCGAGGACTGGTTCATCGACCGGGCCAAGCAACAGGCCACGAATAATTATCGCGACCATGCTATCGTCGCGCGCTTTACGGACCGTAACACTGGGAGAATCTCAATTGTTGCGGCCGGCATTGGACGCGGCGGCACTATCGCCGCCGGAGAATTTCTCACCGATCCCTCGCATCTAGTGCAGGCATTGAAGAATGTTCGCGGCTTCGGCAATGCCACCAATGTGGAATTCGTGCTGAGTACCGAGATCATCGATGGCCATCCGGGCACGCCTAAGATGGAAGCTGCTTACACGTGTTAGCTTTCCGAAGCTAGCCACAGAATCGTCTGGCGTCCGCCATCCTCGTCCGATTGGATGGCGAATCGAACCCGGACTGATTGCAAGATTGTAATGTCAGCTCTTGGTACGGAATTTATCTTTTCTACCGGGAACCGACTCTGTCGTGATGTAGAGAAGTGCTCCTTCTCAATGTCGATCCGGTCGGCCTTGTGCCGATTGCGTCGAGATCGGCCATCACTTCAGGGGGAATGTGAAACAGCGAAGACTGAAGATTCTCGCGAAGATGCTCGATCGAAGATGTTCCCGGTATCACCAGGATATTGGGCGATCGCTGGAGAAGCCAAGCAAGCGCAATTTGCATAGGTGTGGCACAGAGGTGCACAGCGACGTCGGATAGCGTAGCCGACTGGAGTGGAGTGAACCGGCCGAGCGGAAAGAATGGCACGTAAGCGACGCCGTCGCCAGCAAGATCGGCGATGAGTGCATCATCGGTTCGAGACGCGAGGTTGGACTGGTTCTGGACGCTGACGATCGAAGCAATCTGTCGCGCTTCCGCGATCTGCGCCGGCGTGACATTGCTAAGTCCGATATGACGCACCAAACCCTTTTGCTGGAGCTCGGCTAGTACTGTGAGCGGCGCCTCGATCGATCCCTCGGCGGGGTTCATGAACGCTAAACATACTGCGCAGGTTGACCACATCGATCACATCCAGTCGGAGATTACGGAGGTTGTGTGAATCGCTGCCGTCAGATCTTCGCGTGAGAAAGCCGGAATCCATGATCCATCCGCACCGCGCTGGACGCTGACTTTGGTGACAATGGTCAGATCGTCGGGATACGGAGACAACGCTTTTCGTATGATTTGGTTCGTCACATGGGGACCGTAAAAATCAGCGGTGTCGATGTGGTTCACCCCGCTCGCAACCGCCTCTTGCAGCACGGCAATCGCTTCATCGACATTTCTCGGAGGCCCCCACACCAATTTGTCGCCATCTCGGCCCGCAAGTTGCATGGCGCCGTATCCCATTCGGTCCAGATTCATCGTTGTCCCCGGGGAGTGTGAAGCTGCCGGCAAGCTCAGTTTGTTGAAGCATTCGGTTCCTCTTGGCTTTCTTGTGCATCGAAGATCATTGGATGAAGGATCTTCAGGTTTGGACTTCGCATTATGTCGACCAACACGATAACTGCATTTGAGCCAAGAAAAACGCCAATTCAAGCGAGGTCGACCGTCCCCGTGGAAGCGATTTCCGAGGCGGCTATTCAGGTTTTGCTAACCCGTGGGGCGGAGCGATTGACCCACCACGCGGGTCGCCGATCGGGCGGGAGTTTCGGTGGGGACCCTGTATCAGTACTACCCGAATAAGCAGTCATTACTCTTTGCTGTGCTGGAAAATCATTTCAATAAGGTGGCATCCAGGGTTGAGGCTGCCTGTGAGAATTCCTGCCACAAGGCCCTGGCTGAGATGATTAGAGAAATGGTAGAGGCGTTCGTTCACGCGAAAGTGCAACGCGCAGATATCTCCGTGCCGCTCTACCGCGTCGCGGCCGACGTAGGCGGGCCCGCGTTGGTCAAACAGTTCAGCCAGCGGACTCGCAAAGCTGTTGAGACAATGTTTGAGACAGCCCCGGACGTCAAGTCGCCGCCCGACAGGTTCGCTATAGAAATCATGCTTTCGGCGATGGGGGGCGCGATGCGTTCTCTGCTTGAGTCTGAAGCATCCCCAGCCACGGTCCGGAAAGCACGAGAGCAACTCGTGCTCCTTTGCCAGTCATACATGGCCGCCGCGACAGAGAAACGCGTTTAAACCAGCTGGACGCGAACTACATCGCGTTCTCTTCGGCGTGAAT
>JBEKOW010000234.1:0-7066 GCA_049521375.1 Terriglobales bacterium | reverse complement strand
ATCATTACGGCTCTGATGATGGCGCGCATACTTTCGATGTTTGTGGCGCAAATCATCGGACTGCTGGTTTACCGGCGCTATCGGCCGAACGCTCCGCGGCCGTTCCGAATGTGGCTGTATCCCCTGCCCGCTCTCTTCGCGCTCGTGGGGTGGCTCGGCGTTTTTGTGACGCCGGCGCTGCAACCAGGCGGTTGGAGATTTTTACTGTACGCCGTGGGCACCATCGCCGCGGGATTCGCCGCCTATCTCCTGATCGCATGGAGGAAAAACGAATGGCCGTTCCAGGCGGTAACTGTTGGTCTAATCGGTTAGCAATTTTGCCCAGATTCGCCGTGGATTGGCAAGAAAAGCGCTGGGCCGATTCACCCTGGAAGAGAATGTTCTTTACCCCGGCAGCTTAAAATCATTCGATTCTCCGGCATCGGCTTTTAACTGCATTTTATTGGTTTCCGATGCTGCGTGATGTTACAATTTTTCCCGGTTTCGAGGCGAGGAAAACAAGAGAACTTCGGTTGTTCCAGACAAGCCAAGACCGGTCAAAGCGGTAAGATATTTTGGGGGATTCGTGACTGCAAAACTGCGGATTGGAGTTCTGGGGGTCGGCGAGATGGGCCGGCGGCACGCGGAAAATTTGAGGCGCCTCGTGCCGGAGGCACAATTAGTGGCGGTCGCCGACGCCTCCGTAGAGCGGGCCCGCCAAGTGGCAACAGAACTCGAAGTCGACAAATCTTTTTCCAGTCTGGAGGAGATGCTGGGCTGCGACCTCGAAGCGGTTCTGATCTCGACTCCCGACAAGTTTCACGCCCAGGCGATCGAAGTGGCGGCCGCAGCCGGGAAGGATATTCTCTGCGAGAAGCCAGTGGCTTTGAGCCTGGCGGACGGGGACCGCGCCCTGGCTGCGGTGAGCAAAGCGGGAGTTCGACTCCAGATTGGATTTATGCGCCGCTATGATCCGGCATATGCCGCTGCGATGAAAAGAGTGGAGGCGGGAGACATCGGGGAGCCAGTGATTTTCAAGTCCGTGGGCCGGGACAAGGATGAGCCGCCGCTCGCGGCCTACCAGTCGGGCGTCAATGGCATGGTGTTCTACAACAACACGATTCACGATTTTGATCTGGCGCGCTGGCTCATGCGCGATGAAGTCGCCGAAGTCCACGCTTACACCACAGTTGCCATTCGTCCCGAGATTGCTCAATACGGCGACGTGGTCGCCAGCGTCGTCAATCTCAAATATGCGCGGGGCGCAATTGGCAATGTGGAATCGTACGTCCAGGCAATTTATGGATACGACGTGCGCACGGAAGTTGTCGGGTCAAAAGGCTCCATCCTGATTGGAAGCCTCGAGAAGACTCCGAAAACTTTTCTGAGCGCGGGCGGGGGAACGCATATTCTCTCCGACCATTTCCTGTCCCGCTTTGCCGATGCCTACCTGGCGGAAGTCACCGATTTCGTTCACAACATGTTGCTGGATCGTCCGCCGCGCGTGACTGGCGAAGACGGGTTGAAGGCCCTGCAAATTGCAGTGGCCGCAGAAACTTCGCACGCGCAGGGCAAGCCCTGCAAGGTTAGCGGCCAGGGTTGACCGTTCCAGTTCGGTAATCCGTCTGAAGGAGGGAAGAATGAATCGCACGAGCGCCGTTGCCTACAAGAGTCCTTTGCACGAGATGACTCAGACCACGCCGACTTGCCTGTGGAACGATTCCGCCTCCTTACAGGAACTGAGTTACTCGATCGAACACGGAGCCACGGGCGCGACCTGCAATCCCGTGATCGTGGTAGGCGTTCTGCAAAAGGAAATGGGGCAGTGGAAAGAACGCATCCAGGCGCTCATAAAGGAACGCCCGACGGCGACCGAAGACGAGTTGGCCTGGCAACTGGTGCGAGAGATTTCAGTGAAAAGCGCGGCTCTGCTCCGGCCAATTTTCGATGCGCAGCGCGGCAGGAATGGCCGGCTGTCAATCCAGACCGACCCCCGGCTCTTTCGCGATTCAGAAGCGATGGTCGAGCAGGCGGTGGAGTTCAGCCAGCTTGCGCCGAATATGATCGTCAAGATTCCCGTTACAAAAGCGGGCATTCCCGCGATCGAGGAGGCGACTTACCGGGGGGTCAGCATCAATGCCACAGTTTGTTTTTCGCTACCGCAATGTGTTGCCGTGGCCGAGGCAGTTGAAAGAGGGCTGAAGCGGCGCGAACGCGAGGGCAAGGAAATCGGCAGTATGGGTCCGGTATGCACCATCATGGTGGGGCGCCTCGATGACTGGTTGAAGGTGCTGGTCGAAAAAGAGAATATTGCGATTGATCCGGGCTATCTGGAATGGGCGGGAGTCGCGGTTTTCAAGAAAACCTACCAGCTCTTCCGCCAGCGTGGATACCGGATCCGGCTGCTTTCGGCGGCGTTTCGTAACCATATGCACTGGAGCGAGATGATCGGGGGCGATGTTGTCATCTCGCCTCCGTACTCGTGGCAGGTGCGCTTCAACGCGAGCGACGTAGAGGTGCGCAATCGTATCGACGAGCCGGTGAATCCCAAGATCACCGAGGAGCTCGGCCGCAAATTTGCAGATTTCCGCCGCGCAAGCAAGGAAGGCGGTATCACGATAGAAGATTTTGATTCGTTCGGCCCGACGCGGCGGACGTTGCGCCAGTTTATTTCGGCCTGCCACGATCTGGACGCGATGGTACGAGACATTCTGATACCGAATCCTGACAAAAACTGAAACAACCGCGGCATGTGTCACGCAGACAAATTCCGATAGGCGGAGTAACGACGTGGGAAAACTAGCGATCACCGGCGGCGAGCCTCTACGAAAGACACCTTTCACACAATGGCCGTTTGCGACCAAAGATGAATCGGCCGCGCTTGAGGACGTGCTCGGCAGTTCGAAGTGGGGCGGCCAGCCTTTTCCGGGCAAGCACGCCGAGGCATTCGCGAAGAAATTTGCGCAAGTCCAGACCGCCAAGTACGCGCAATGCGTCAACACGGGTACGGTTGCGATTCAGGCTGCGCTGAAAGCAATTGGAATTCTACCGGGCGACGAAGTCATCGCCCCGGCCTACACCTGGGAGGGCACTGTAGGTCCCGTTCTTCTATTGGGCGCGGTTCCTGTCTTTGTGGACGTCGATCCGGACACGTATTGCCTGGATGCGAAGCTGATCGAGAAGGCCATTACTCCGAAGACCAAGGCAATTCTCCCGGTCCATCTGGGAATGCGTTTTGCGGACATGGATGAGATTCTCCGCATTGCAGCAAAGCACAACCTGAAAGTGATCGAGGACTGCGCGCACGCCCATGGCGGCATGTGGAAGGGCAAAGGCGCCGGATCGATGGGCGATCTGGGAGCCTTCAGCTTCCAGTCCAGCAAACTTATAACGTGCGGCGAGGGTGGAGCTGTTATTACCAATAATCTGGAATACATGGAGAAGGTGCAGAGCTATATCAACGCCGGACGTGCCAGCGTGACCGACCAGTTCCACCATCGCATCATCGGGTTCAACTACCGGCTCGGGGAATTTCAGGCGGCCGTTCTCGGCCCGCAGCTGGATCGGCTGCCGGAGCAATCCAAGCTTCGCGATAAAAATATGGCGTATCTCGAGAAACGCCTGACCGGGACTCCGGAGATTGGGCTGCTGAAGCCGGATCCGCGCATTACGCGCCTTGCTCCCTACGGCTATGTGCTCAAATATTTTGCAGAGAAGGCAAAGGACATTCCGCGCGCGGCTTTCGTGGCTGCTCTCCAATTGGAAGGGATTCCCTGCGACGGTCTCTTCTACGAGCCTGTGTATAAGAGTTCGCTGTTTCCGGTGAACCCGGCTGATTTTCCGGCGTTGAGCTGGGGACGAGAAAAACCACTGGATCTGCGAAATATGTATTCCTGTCCCGAGTCGGAGAAGGCCGCCTACCATGAGGCGGTGTGGTTCATGCACCAGATGTTTCTGGGCAGCGAAAAAGACGTGGACGCGATCGCGGACGGAATTCACAAAGTGCTCGAGCACATCGAGGAACTGCGCAACCTCGATCACAAGGCAATCCGCAACCAGCGGCTCAGCCGGGCAGACCGCGAGAGCTAACTATGAACGCAGGGAAGAAGGTCGGCTTCGCGGTGGTGGGGCTGGGCAGCATCGCTCAGAGTTCCGTGTTGCCTGCATTCGCGAACTGCAGGACATCCAAACTCATCGCGCTGGTCAGCCGCGACAAGAAGAAAGCGAGAGCACTGGCACGGAAATTCAAGACGGATAGTGCTTACAGCAGCGACGAATACGACGCTTGTTTGGCGAACCCTGATGTTTCGGCAATCTACATTGCCACGCCCCAGGGCGAACACGAAGTCTTGACCGTGAAGGCGGCCCAGGCGGGAAAGCACGTCTTATGCGAGAAGCCGCTGGCTGCCACGGTAGAACAATCCGGACGAATGGTGACGGCTTGCCGGCAACACGGAGTTTTGCTGATGACGGCGTACCGGAAACACTTCGATCCCAGCACGGTCTACTTGAAGGAATTGATCCGCGATGGATCGCTCGGGCGCATTGACGTCATCCATTCGGCCTTCAGCGAATTACATGTGGCAGGCCGCTCCATCCCCTGGCTGCTGGATAAGAAACTTGCGGGTGGCGGCCCGCTCATGGACCTCGGCGTGTACTGTGTGAATACAAGCCGCTGGCTGGTAGACGAAGATCCGGTTGAGGTCTCGGCGCAAGCTTGGCGGCACGATAAGAAGCGCTTCCGCGGGATAGAAGAAGGGATCTCTTTCCGGATGAATTTCCGGAGCGGCTTGGTCGTGCAAGCGGCGTCTACCTACTCGGCCGCCCCATCTTCTTTTATTCATGTGCAAGGGGCAAAGGGCTGGGCGTTGCTGTCTCCGGCATTTCCGTTTGAAGAAGAGCGGCGGTTGACCGGAAAGCTGCAGGGATGCTGGTTCGAGCGGCGATTCAAGGTGGTCGACGAGTTCGCCCCTGAACTGGATGCCCTGGCCGCGGCCATTCAAACGGGCGGCAAAGCAGAACCGGACGGAAGGCAGGGACATCGCGATGTCGTCATCCTCCATTCCATCTACGAGTCGGCCAGAAAACACGCGCGGGTCGTGGTGCAGTATGAGTAGTATCGCCAGCGCACTGCATGCTATAGGCTCGTAAGTAGTTCGAGAAATGCGGCAAGAAGGATATGACGGTTCGACAAAAGAAAGCGCAGAAGCCGGGAAAGGCCGCGAGTATCTATGACGTCGCCCGTGAGTCAGGAGCCTCCGTCTTCACGGTTTCGGCGGTCGTAAACAATAAGAGCCACGTTGGGAAAAAGTTGCGGGAAAGCGTGGAAGCGGCCATCCGCAAGTTGAACTACCGGCCCAACCTGATCGCGCGCAGTCTTGCCAAGCAGCGCACGCATACCATCGGAATGATCGTGCCCGACATTGCCAATCCTTTTTTCCCGATGGTGGTTCGGGGTGCCGAAGACGCCACCCAGCGACACGGATACAATCTGCTGCTGTGCAACAGCGATGACAGCCTCGACAAAGAGGAGGCGGCCATCGAATTGCTGCTCTCCAAGCGGGTCGATGGAATTCTGCTTACCAAGGCAGCCGAAGACTTCCGGCCGTCCTTGCGCCAGAGGATCAAAGAGGCGGGGATCCCATTCGTCCTGGTGATGCGCACTTATCCCAAGCTCACCAAAGACGCGGTGATAACCGACGACTATCAGGGAGCCTACGAAGCGGTGTGCCACTTGGCGCGCTGCGGCCGCCAGCGAATCGGGTTGGTCAGCGGACCGCTCAAAGTCAGCAACGCACTAGCGCGCTGGGAAGGGTTTCATGACGCTCTCAAGGCGCAAGGCTTGCCGTTCGAAAAACAATTAGTGGTGGAAGGAGATTATCGGATCGACTCAGGATTCCGCGCGGGTCATGCTTTGCTCTCCCACCGCCCGGATGGGATCTATGTCGCAAACCACTTGATGACCATCGGCTTGCTTAAGGCTGCGGAGGAGATGGGCCTATCGTGTCCAGATGATTTCGGACTGGTCAGCTTCGATGACTATCCATGGCTCGGAGTCTTTCGGCCAAGATTGACGACGGTGGAATTGCCTAAGCATCAACTGGGAAGCGAAGCCGCCGAGTTGCTGATAGAACGGATTGCCGGGGGCGGAAAAAAAGCAGGGGTCAGGAAGTTGCCGCCGGAATTGCGGATTCGCGAATCCTGCGGCTTTGCTTTGCACGTAGCGAAAACGCCGGCGGCCGCGTTACCGGTATAAACAGTCCCGAGCGACTGGACCCGGTATTCGGGTATGTCAGGACTCGCTGAAATCAATTTCAATCGGTCTGACACCCCGAGTTTTTAGAAGAACGTAGACGCCCCCGACGGCCAGCCAGATGCCTCCTGCAACCAGAGTGGAAGATTGCAATCCAAGGAAAATCGCCAGGCAAAACAGGAACCCCAATGCGGGTGAAACTATGTCGAGAAACACGTTCAGTTTGTGGAGCGGGTCCCGGCCAAACCCAAAGTACTTCAGCGCTACCGCATTGACCGCCATAAATGCCATGAGCGCGCCGAAGTTCAACATTTCGACGGCTCGTTCCCAGCCCAGCGTGAGAGTTCCGATATAAGCGAGGACTCCGACGATCGCCACATTAAAGGTGGGGTTGCCGCGCCGCGGATCAAGGTATCCAAATGGCTTCCGTGGCAAGACGTTGTCGCGCCCCATGCCATAGAGAAGGCGAACTGCGCCCAGATGCCCCGCCAAGCCACAGGCCAAACTCGATACCAGCAAGACGATGCCAAAAGCTGCAAACAGCCGGTAGCCTCCCACCACCTGAGCGACGTCCATGAATGCCGTTTCCGGGTTGGACAGCGTACGGTAGTCGGGCCAGACTCTTTGCGCAAGATAAACCTGAAGACCGGCGAAGAGTCCCGTAAAAATACAGACCAGCACCGTTGCCAACAAAACATTGCGCCGGGGATCGTGGACTTCTTCGGCGAGAATGCTTACACCATCAAAGCCAATGTAGGTGGTCGCCGCAAGTGCTGTGCCGGCGGCAATGGCTCGTACGCTAAATGTCCGCGCATCGTACATCGGCTGCAGCGA
>JBEKOW010000233.1:0-7069 GCA_049521375.1 Terriglobales bacterium | reverse complement strand
CCCAAACTTCAGCGCCCGCGAAGCAACTTTCCATTGAGGCCATTTTTGCCGAGGGTGGGCTGACCGGCCGCGCTCCCGAGACCATCAAGTGGAGTCCCGACGGCAGCAAGGTATCTTTTGTGCTGCGTGACGATTCCGGCGAGCATGGCGAGCTCTGGTATGTGGACACGGCGACTGGCGAGAACAAAATTCTGGTCAGCGAGGTCAAGCTTTCGCAGCTCGCTCCTCCGGCCTCCAAGATCACGGACGAGCGGGAGAAAGAGCGCGTGACGCGTTACCACGTCGCAGCTTACTCCTGGGCGCCCGACTCGAAGCACCTGTTGTTCGATGCCCACGGCCAGCTCTGGTATTACAGCCTCGAGACCGGAACCGCCGTGCAGCTTACTTCGTCTCCCGATCCGAGCGAAGACCCGAAGTTTTCGCCCGACGGGAAACGATTGGTCTATGTCCGCAAACACAATCTTTATGTGCATCCAGTGTCAGGCGAAGAAGGCGAGCACCCGCTTTTCCACGAAGAGAAGGAGAAAAGCAAAGACAAGGATAAAGACAAGAGCAAGGATGACGACATCCTGAATGGGGAAGTGGACTGGGTTTACGCGGAGGAGCTAGCGGTCCGCAGCAATTTCTTCTGGTCGCCGGAAGGCCGCGAAATTCTTTTTTTGCAGATGGACGAAAGCCGCGTACCAATTTATCCCATCACCGACTGGCTCCCCACGCATCCTCGTGTCGACCAGGAAAAGTATCCGCAGCCCGGCGATCCCAATCCCGTCGTCCGCATAGGCGTGGCGGCCACCGAGGGCAAAAGTAAGGTGCGGTGGATGAAGCTTACCGACAACGATGACACCTATGTCCCGCGCTTCGGCTGGATTCGCGAAGAATGGGCGTGGGCCGAGGTGCTGAATCGCAAGCAGGATGTGCTGGACCTCTATTTCATCGATACGAAATCGGGGAAGACGCGCAAGGTTCTCAGCGAGTCGGAACCGGACGCGTGGGTGAATGTCAACGACGATTTTCGGGTGCTGAAATCTGGCGACCGCTTTCTGTGGACGAGCTGGCGGGATGGCCACACCCACATTTATCTATATAGCTTTAATGCGCAGGATCCGCTCGCCGCTCCGGCGCAAGTTGAGCGCCAGCTCGAAAGCGGGGATTACGAAGTGTTGGCCGTCAACGGGTTCGATTCGGGCACGGGCACGGTTTTTTTCACGGCCAATAAAGACGACCCGCGTGAGGAGGGGCTTTTCTCCGTCAAGCTGGATGGCTCGGGCATGCGGGCGATTTCCTCGGAGCCGGGAAACTACACGGCCAGTTTCGCGGAGAATGGCCAGCACTATGTGGAGACGCATTCTGCCACGCTGACTCCGCAACGCATCTCGGTGTGCGCCGCGGCGGGAGCGTGCAAGAAAATCTGGGAAGGCCACAGCATTGCCGAATACCATCCGATTCAGCCCACGCAGCTGGAGTTCAAGGCTGATGACGGGACTTTGCTCTACGGTTCGCTGATACTGCCTCCGGACGCCGGCTCGGGCGCGAAGATTCCGGTGATCGTTTACATCTACGGCGGTCCGGCCGGGCAAACCGTGCAGGATGCATGGGGAGGCACGAACGCACTCTTTCACCAGATGCTGGCGAAGGAAGGCTTTGCTATTTTCTCGGTGGACAACCGCGGCACGCCGAATCGCGGCAGGAAATTTTCGGCCGCCATCCGCGGGCAGTTTGGCGGCGTGGAGCTGAAGGATCAGCTCAGCGCGCTCGACCAGTTGTTTGAGAAGTATCCGCAGCTCGATCGCACGCGAACCGCGATGTGGGGATGGTCGAATGGGGGATCCATGACGCTGTACGCGCTGACTCATTCAGAGCGCTTCAAGGCCGGCATCTCGGTCGCGCCGATCACCAATCAGCGTAATTACGATTCGGTCTATACAGAGCGCTATATGGGGCTGCTGCAGGACAACACGGGGGGATACGACAATTCGACCGTGAGCGCGGCCGGTAATCTGCACGGGTCGCTGCTGCTGGTACACGGGACGAGCGACGACAATGTGCACTTTCAGAACACGGTGCAGATGGTGGACGCGCTCATCAAATCGCAAAAGCAATTCCGGCTGATGGTGTATCCCAACAAGACGCACGGCATTGCGGGCCCGCAGGCGCGGTCGCAGTTGTTTCACATGATGGAAGATTTCTGGAATAAGGAGTTGAAGTGAGCTCGCAGCTCCAAGCTCTCAGCTCACAGCTCACAGCAAACCCGATTGGCCGGACCTCAGAGCTGTACTCGAGGTTTTTTCCCTGGAGCTGAGAGCTGGGAGCTAGACTGGATCGGTCATGCACACAACTACTCTGGGCGATTTCGAGCTTACTATCGTCTCCGATGGGACTTATTTTCTCGATGGAGGGGCTTTCTTTGGCGTTGTTCCCAAGACCATGTGGTCGAAGAAGGCAGCGGTCGACGAGCAGAACCGCTTCGAGACCGGGCTGAATTCGCTGCTCATCCGGACGGGCGATAAAAATATTCTGGTGGAAACGGGGATCGGCGACAAACTGCCGGAGAAACTCGTGCAGGTCTTCAAGCAGCCGGCGAAACTGCTCGACAACCTGCATGAGGCCGGGCTTGCGCCCGAGGATATCGATATCGTCATCAACACGCACCTGCATTTCGATCACTGCGGGTGGAATACGGTGCGACGCGGCGACCAGGTCGTGCCTACTTTTCCCAAGGCAAAGTATTATGTGCAGCGCAAAGAATGGGAGCATGGACGGCTGCAGCTCGAGCGCGATGCGATCAGCTATATGAGTCCGAATTACGATCCGCTGATTGAGAGCGGGCAGATGGAATTGCTTGACGGGGATCGCGAGATTGTTCCCGGCGTTTCTGTGAAAGTCTTCCCGGGCCACACGGCTAACATGCAGGCGGTGATTGTTGAAAGCGGCGCGGGGAGCGGCAAGAAGACGGCTTGTTATATTTCCGATCTGATACCGACCAGCATGCACCTTGATCTGACCTGGGTGATGGCGTTCGATCTGTTTCCTTTGACCACGATTGAGAGCCGGAAGAAATATTACGCGCAGGCGATTCCGGAGCGATGGCTGACGGTATTTACGCACGACGACAAGACGCCCTGGGGATACATCGAAAAGGGAGAGAAGGGACGGCTGGCGCTTATGAAGCCCGCTAGCGCGAAAATTACTGCAGGGCTGTAATTCTTGTTTCGAAGAATGCTTCCACGCTCGCCAGTATTTCTTTCCCGCTCTTCGCCTCGTAGATTGCCTTGCGAAGGGCTGCTCCGCCGGGCACGCCGTGGGTGAACCAGGAAGCGAACTGCTTCATCTTGCCTTCGGCTCCCTGGACTTCCTCTTCGAGCAGCATCTGGAAGTAGGTGCGGATCATCTGGTAGCGGTCGGCCTCGGTGGGCTCGTCGTAGGGCTTGTGGGCATGGGAGATCGATCCCTCAGCGGCTGAAGCCGCCGGAGGCGCGTTATGTTCGGCACGACTGAAGTCGTGCCCTTCCCGGTCGTTTTCACGACTCAGGTCGCGCACCGTCGGATCCGAAGAGGCCACCGATTCTGTGGAACTCCGATACTGCTCGATCTGGCGGAAGATCCATGGATTTGCGGGAGCCATTCGTCCGATCATGACCGCGTCGCATCCGGTTTGCGCTACCATGGCGCAGGCGTCTTGCGGGGAACGGATGTCTCCGTTGCCAATCACGGGGATCTTTACCGCCTGCTTCACGGAGGCGATCCACTCCCAATGCGCGGTGCCGCTGTAGCCTTGTTCGCGGGTGCGGGCGTGCAAGGCGACTGCGCCCAATCCGCAATCTTCGGCGAGGCGCGCCAGATCGACGCAAACGATTTCTTCGTCGCTCCATCCGGCGCGGAACTTTACTGTGAAGGGAATCTTCACGGCGGCGCGGACCGACTCGAAAATCCTGCGGATCAGCGGCAGATCGCGCAGCAGCCCCGAGCCGCCATTGCAGCGCACGACTTTCTTTGCCGGGCAGCCCAGATTCAGATCTACGAGATCGAAGCCCAGGTCTTCCACGAGGCGCGCGGCGTCGGCGAGCACTTCCGGGTTGCTGCCAAAAAGCTGCGCCGAAATCGGATGCTCGTCTTCGTAGAAATGCAGGTATCGGCCGCGAACTTTTTTGTTGCGCAGGACGCCGTCGGCGGAGGTGAACTCGGTCATGATCAGTCCGCAGCCGCCGAGGTTCCTGATGAAGCGGCGGAAGACGGTGTCAGTCACGCCCGCCATGGGAGCGAGGACGGTGGCGGGACGGATTTCGACTCCGCCGATGCGAAAACCCGCTGGGAACGAACGGAGCATTTGCTCCGGAACACCGGACTCACGCGCGGCGACACGGATGGTATCCGAGGGCGCCTCCCCGGAGATCCGGGGCGCTCGCAATCCCTCGCTCAGCGGTTCTTCCTTGTACCAGTACTTCTGCATCAGTCCCATTCTAGCCTTGACGGCAAATGGAAAGCCCCCGCCATAGGCGAGGGCTCGATTTGTTGTGGGGCGGGTACTACGGTCCGCATGCCTTACGCTTTTACTTCTTCGCCACTTCTGTCTTCGCCGCTTCGTTCTTGGCTGCCTCGGCCTTGCCGGCATCGCTTTTCGCGTATTTGCGGCGGAAGCGCTCGACGCGTCCGGCGGTATCCATTAGTTTCTGCTTGCCGGTGAAGAAGGGATGGCAGGCGGCGCAGATTTCTACGCTGATGTCGCCCTTATGGGTGGAGCGGGTCACAAACGCGTTACCGCAGGCGCAGTGCACCCGTATCTCGTGGTAATTAGGATGGATCGCTGCTTTCATGGTCTTGTCCTGATGTCCTCAATTCAATCGTTAGATTCTACAGGAGTTAGAAAGGATTCACAAGGCGAGGTGGTGCCAGCCATCAGGTAAAACCGCTGAGGGCGCAGACTTTGCGGATAGCGACAGGCTCCGACTCTGGCCAGCGCGGTTTTCCTGAAGGCTGACGGCTGATAGCTAAACAACAAAACGGCAGGGCCGACCCCCTGCCGTCGCAGATCCGAATTCTCGGGGCCCTACTTGCCTTTGTTGACTACCTTTTTGAGTTCGTTACCGGGAGTGAATTTCGCGACTCTGCGGGCGGCAATCTTGATTGTGGCACCGGTCTGCGGGTTGCGGCCGTTGCGGGCCTTGCGCTGCGAGACGGAAAAGGTGCCAAACCCGATTAATGCTACCCGGTCTCCCTTGCGAAGGGAGGAGGTTATGCTATCCACGGTGGTGTCGATCGCGGTCGTCGCCTGCGCCTTGGAAATGTTGCAGGCTCCGGCGATCCGGTCAACCAGATCAGCTTTGTTCATGCGCTCTCCTGACACTAGTGTTAATTCGGTTCCAACGCGTCCGCCGGGGAGGAAAATCGAAGGCGCAAAGAACCGGCGAGAGTCATTCTCCTCCATGTAAAGGGATTGTCAATGGAAAACAGGTGCGGGTTGCCGGGTTTGACACCCGGATGCACTTCCTATTGTCGTTCGGGCAACACAATCGGAAAGTTTTCTTGACTCTGCACTGTTGTTCGTGCATTTTGCGGCTTCTCCACAACGACACAAGGGTCTGCACAGGAAGTGCACAGCGCGGTCACGGTTTCCAGTTGCAGACGAAGCCGGTTCGGGTGCACAGTCTAAGAAGAGAGCCATGAAATCAGCAACTGAAGTTTGTCCCCTGTGCGCGGGCTCGGGGTGGAAGTCCCTGCCCGGAGCGCCGGAACGCGGCGTCACGCGCTGCGACTGCCTGGTGCGGGCGCGCGCCGCGTCGCTCATTGCGGCTGCGCGGATTCCGAAGCGGTATGAGCATTGCGAATTGTCGAACTTCACCACGGACTTCCCCGGACTTGACCGTTCCGTCTCGCTGGCTCATATCAACGCATCGCGCTTTGTGCAGGAATTCGATCCGAGCGAGGGGAAGGGCTTGCTGCTGGTGGGCGGAATTGGCACCGGCAAAACCCATCTGGCCGTCGGTATTCTCAAGGAACTGATTGCGGCCCGGGGCTGCGGCTGCTTTTTCTGCGACTATCGCGAACTGCTCAAGCAGATTCAGAACTCCTATAACGATTCCGTGCAAGCCACCGAACTTCAGGTGCTGCGGCCGGTGTTCGAAGCCGAGGTGCTCGCGCTCGACGAACTGGGAGCGGTCAAGCCGAGCGAGTGGGTTTGGGATACGGTCAGCTTGATTCTGAACACGCGCTATAACGACAATCGCACGACGATCATAACCACTAATTTTCCGGACGAGGCGGCTGCAGTGACCAGCGTGGAGTTCTCTCCTCGCGCGGCGGCCTTTGCGGCGACGCGCCGGGAAACCCTGGGCGACCGCATTGGAGAGCGCATGCGGTCAAGGCTGCACGAGATGTGCCGAATCGTAAAGATGGAAGGGCCGGACTTCCGGCAGAAATTCAAAAGCGCCAGCTTTGGATGAGGGCGGAGGTTAGAGGTAGATTGCGGAGGTTAACCGCTATGGTTTTCGCCTCTGTGATCTGACCTCTCACTTCTGACTTCCCCCGGCCTCCTCTACAATCGGCTGGTGCTGCAGAACCTCCTCGAATTCCGTCCGGAGTTTGACGCTGAGTTGTTCTCTGAGGTTCCTCCCGCGCCTGCCGTCTTCTTATTGCGCGGGTCCGATCCAGCTTCTGAGCCCTACATCAGCAAGACTGCGAACCTGCGCCGCCGGCTGGAACGATTGCTTTCCCGGCCCGAGGAACGCAGTAAGAGGCTCAACCTGCGCGATCGTGTTCGGTCCATCGAATACTCGCTCACAGGGTCGGACTTTGAATCCGGGTTCCTGCTTTACGTGCTGCTTCGTTCGGCGTTTCCCAAGACTTACGAAAAACGTCTGCGGCTGCGGTTTGCTCCGCTTGTCAAATTGCATCTTGAGAATGAGTTTCCGCGCGCCTCGGTCACTACGCGCCTTGGACGCCTGAATGGCAGAAACATCTATTATGGTCCGTTTTTCTCCCGCGTCGCGGCCGAGAAGTTCATGAACGACGCGCTGGATTTTTTCAGGATGCGCAGATGCACGGACGACCTGCATCCCGATCCGGCGTTTCCGGG
>JBEKOW010000232.1:0-9842 GCA_049521375.1 Terriglobales bacterium | reverse complement strand
TGAACGCGCCCCAGGGTCTGTCCGTGAAAAGCCCCTTCTCCGACAGCGCCGAGACTGGGCTGGCTAACGTTATCCTCGAAGCCTACAACTATGACAGTTCTTACAGCGTTTTCTGGGATAATCTGGACTTCCTAGCCAACTCTCTATACTGCAAGTGAGTGAAAAGCTGGAGGAGTTCCCACTAGTTCTGGCCGCCCGAAGTCCGGGCGGCCTTTGTTTTTGCGTTAGGCAGCCAAACTTGCAACGCCCGCGAGCGGGCCAGATTTGGCGGGGAACGACGGTCGTGTAGAATCCCTCTCCTATGAATCTTCGGATGCCGACCATTTTGGCGGTTCTCGCTCTTTCGCTCCCTGCACATCCCCAAGCTGGCGCTGTCAGCGCGAAGGCTCGGGAGATTCAGAACTCCGCAATCGTCATTGACACGCACGCGGACACGCCGCAACGTTTTCTTGACGAGAACTACGACATCGGATCGACCGACTCCAACGACCGCGGCCACATTAGTCTCGATAAGGCGAAGGCTGGGAATCTGGGCGCGGAGTTCTTTTCCATCTGGGTTGAGCCGGAAACCAATCAGGGCCACTTCGCCCGCCACACGCTGGATCTGATCGATTCCGTTTATGAACAGGCCGCGCGCCATCCGGAGCGAATGATGATGGCGTTCAGCGTCGAAGACATCGAGCGCGCCCACCGGGAGCACAAGCTCGCCGCCCTGCTCGGCATCGAAGGCGGCCACTCGATTGAAAACGATATTCGCTTGCTCCGTGATTACTACCGCCTGGGCGTTCGCTACATGACGCTGAGCTGGTCGAATACGAACGAGTTTGCCGACTCCTCCGGGGATATCAACGATCCCAGGGTCGAACATCATAACGGCCTCACCGAGGGCGGCAAGAAGATCGTCCTCGAAATGAATCGCCTGGGGATGCTGGTGGATATCTCGCACGTCGCCGACAAGACTTTCTGGGACACGATTGCGGTCACCGAGGCGCCAGTGATCGCTTCGCATTCTTCGGCGCGCGCGTTGACCAATCATCCTCGCAACATGACCGACGACATGCTGCGCGCAGTGGCAAAGAATGGCGGCGTGGTGCAGGTGAATTTTTACAGCGCCTTCGTCGACGAGAATTATCGCAAGGCGGCGGATGCGCAATCAAAAGAGCGCGACGCAGCGGTGAAGGCGCACATCGAAGGACTTAGAGCGGCCGGAAAGACTCCTACCTATCTCGACTCCGACCGCATCGAGCGCGAGTGGGCAGCGAAAATTCCGCGGCCCCCGATGAGTTCTCTAATCGATCACATCGACCATATCGCCAAGGTTGCCGGGATTGATCATGTGGGATTGGGGTCGGATTTTGACGGCGTGAGCGGGGCAACTCCTCAAGGGATCGACTCGGCTGCTGACCTGCCGAAGATCACGCAGGCACTGCTCGATCGGGGATACAGCGCTGACGATATTCGCAAAATCCTGGGCGGCAACATACTGCGGGTCTTCGGGGAAGCCGAACTGGTGAGCCGCAAGCTGCAGGCGACTGCTGAGCAGAAATGATCAACGGGTGTGCCGTCGGAGTGGTTGGCGGCTACGGGCCGACCGCGCTGGAGTCGAGCAGAGTGAGACACTCGAGATTGGCCGACTTCAGCGGGCCGTGGGGTTCGTGCCCGCGCGGGGGCATTCTTTTGCAGCCTCCGCATGTCGTACAATCATGAGTTGCTGCGCCGCGTTACTATTCAAAACGCGGCTACTACACACGTGGAGCCTCAATGAAAATCGTTTTTTGTACTCTTTTCCTGATCTTTGTTACATCTCTGCTGGCGGAAGCCCAGGCGGGCGCGACTCCTGCCAAACCGGCCGCAGCTGCGTCCACGGATCCGGTTGCCATCATTCACACCACAGCTGGTGATCTGCACTGCATACTTTTTGAGAAGCAGGCTCCCATTGGCGTCGCCAACTTTATCGGTCTGGCGGAGGGCACAAAGGATTGGACAAATCCCGTCTCCCATGCAAAGAAGCACGGCGTTCCGCTTTATGACGGGACGGTATTTCACCGCGTCATTCCCGAGTTTATGATCCAGGGCGGCGATCCTGCCGGAAACGGTTCAGGCGATCCCGGCTATAAGTTCAAGAATGAAACTCCGTCCGATTTGCGGTTTGACCGGCCCGGGCGACTGGCGTATGCCAATTCGGGTCCGGACACAAACGGCTCGCAGTTCTTCATCACGGAAGACGTCGCTCATAGCGCGCACCTGAGCGGACATTACACGATCTTTGGCCAGTGCGACGCCGCCGCGGTCACGCTGGTAAAGCAGATCGCCCGTATGACGCGCGATCCAAGCAATGATAAACCGTTCCATCCGGTCAAGATCGAGCATATTGAAATTCGCAAAGGTGGTGGCGCGTCCACGGCTAAGCCTGCGGCCCGACCATCGGATAAAACAAAAAGTCCTTCGTAGACGCTGGACTCAATCATCATTCACGAAAACAGAGGGGAGACTATGGCCCGCACACCCGGTACTTATGCAGTATTTGAAACCAGCGAGGGAACGATTGTCTGCCGCTTGTTTGAAAAAGAAGCGCCCAAGACGGTTGCCAACTTTACCGAGCTTGCCGAGGGCAAGCGGGAATGGACGCATCCCACCTCCAGAAAAAAGGTTAAAGATCCGCTTTACAACGGCACCATCTTTCACCGCGTGATTCCCGGATTCATGATCCAGGGCGGAGATCCAATGGGCAATGGTAGGGGAGGGCCTGGCTACCAGTTCGAAGATGAAACCAAGGGTTCCCCGCATCGCTTCGACAAGACAGGAAAGCTCGCCATGGCCAATGCGGGGCCGAACACGAACGGTTCGCAATTTTTTATTACCGTTGGCGAGACGGAATGGCTTACGGGCAAGCACACGATTTTTGGAGAGGTCGTCGAGGGTTACGAAGTTGTCGAAAAGATCTCAAAGGCGCCGCGCAACGGCCAGGACCGTCCCAACACGGAAGTGACAGTGAAATCCGTAAAGATCGAACGCTAGAGTCCAGAATACTGGCGTGAAAGTGAGTGGAGACACGGGTTTCCGCGTATCTCGCCATGCGGGTAGTCTTCCGCCACCGCGAAACTGGTAATCACGTTCGAGTGTGACGGTTATCACTCGACGGCGTGATAGCACCCGTCGAGTTTACCCCTCTTCTTTCACTATTCTTTATAATCATTTACAACCCCTAAGTTCTGGAGGCACTACTCATGGCGTCGTTCAACGGAGTTCCGGTCCCATCCAACGGGCAGAAGATCGAATATAGCAGTGGCAAATACCGCGTGCCCGATCGCCCCATCATTCCTTTCATCGAGGGCGATGGAACGGGACGCGACATCTGGAAGGCGTCGGTCCGCGTTTTCGACGCCGCCGTTGAAAAAGCCTATGACGGAAAGCGTTCGGTCGCATGGTATGAAGTTTTCGCGGGCGAGAAGGCCAAAGCCGAATTTCAGAACTGGCTGCCCGATGACACCATCGCAGCAATTCGCGAGTTCCGCGTCGCCATCAAAGGGCCGCTAACCACACCCGTCGGCGGAGGCATTCGCTCCCTGAACGTGGCTCTGCGCCAGATCCTCGACCTTTACTCGTGTGTGCGTCCCGTGAAGTATTATCGCGGCGTGCCATCGCCGGTGAAGCATCCGGAGCGCATGAACATCGTCATCTTCCGCGAAAATACTGAAGACGTTTATATCGGTATTGAATGGGAAGAAGGCACCGCCGATTGCGCGCGCCTGATCGAGTTCCTAAACAAGGACATGTTGAAAGGGGGTAAGAAGCAGATCCGTCTGGATTCCGGGGTCGGCATCAAGCCGATTTCCGTGACCGGAACCAAGCGCTTAGTGCGCATGGCAATCCAGCACGCCCTCGAAAACAAAAACAAGGCCGTCACGCTCGTTCACAAGGGCAACATCCAGAAGTTCACGGAAGGCGCGTTCCGCAAGTGGGGATACGAGCTTGCGACCGAGGAGTTCCGCAGCCAGATTGTCACGGAGCGCGAGAGCTGGATCCTGGACAACAAAGACAAAAATCCCAATCTCACCATCGAGCAGAACGCCCACCTCGTCGAACCCGGACTCGAGTTTGCTCAAGAAGACTTCCGGCAGACGGTCTACAAAGAAGTAAAAGACTGCCTCGACTCCATCTACGCAACGCACGGCAAGGGCGCCTGGAAGAAAAAACTCCTCATCAACGATCGCATCGCCGACTCGATCTTCCAGCAGGTTGTGACTCGCGCCGACGAATATAGCGTGCTTGCGACGCCAAACCTTAATGGCGACTACATTTCCGACGCTTGCGCTGCGCAGGTTGGTGGCTTGGGCATCGCTCCCGGAGCCAATGTGGGCGATGGCTACGCGATTTTTGAAGCCACGCACGGTACGGCGCCAAAGTATGCTGACAAAGACGTGATCAATCCTGGCTCCGTCATTCTCTCGGGGGTCATGATGTTCCGCTTCCTCGGCTGGACCGAAGCGGCTGACCTGATCGAACGAAGCCTGGAGCGCACCATCGAACAAAAGAAAGTAACGTATGATTTCGAACGTCTGATGGAAGGGGCCACGAAGGTCAAAACCAGCGAGTTCGCAAATTGCATGATCGAAAATATGCAGGTTGCGGTGGCCGCCGATTAACGCGTTTGTAGGACATATCGTTTGCTATTGATTTCGAAAGGACCCTCATGCGCAATAAAGTTACGATCGTAGGTTCTGGAAACGTAGGCGCCACCGCCGCTCACTGGATTGCCTCGAAGGAACTCTCCGATGTGGTTCTCATTGATATCGTCGAAGGCGTTCCCCAAGGCAAGGGCCTCGATTTGCTCGAGGCTATGCCGATCGAGAAACGCGACTCGTACGTGATCGGCACAAACGACTATGCCGACACCGCGAACTCCAACATCGTCGTCATCACGGCCGGAATCCCACGCAAGCCCGGCATGAGCCGCGACGATCTTCTGAATACGAACTACAAAATCATGAGCGATGTAGTCGGCAAGGTGGTGCAGCACTCTCCGAACTGCATTCTCATCATCGTGTCCAACCCGTTGGATGCGATGGCGCAGGCTGCCTACAAGATCAGCGGCTTCCCGCGCGAGCGCGTGATCGGCATGGCTGGAGTGCTCGATTCGGCCCGCTTCCGCGCCTTCATCGCCGAGGAACTCAAGGTCAGCGTCGAAAACGTCAATGCTTTTGTGCTTGGCGGACACGGCGACACCATGGTCCCGCTTCCCCGCTATTCCACGGTTGCGGGAATTCCAATTACCGAGTTGATGGACAAGGCGACGCTCGATCGCCTCGTGCAGCGGACGCGCGACGGCGGCGCCGAGATCGTCAAGTATTTGAAAACCGGCTCGGCTTATTACGCACCTTCGGCCGCCGCGACGGAGATGGTCGAGGCAATCCTTAAGGATAAGAAGAAGATCCTTCCCTGCGCCGCGTATCTCGACGGAGAATACGGGATCAAGGGCCTGTTCGTAGGCGTTCCCGTAAAGCTTGGGTCGAAGGGAATTGAGCAGATCATTGAAATTAAGCTCAGCGCGGACGAGAAGGCAGCCCTCGAGAAGAGTGTCGGCGCGGTGAAAGAACTGGTGGCCGTAATCGGCGTCTAGCACACTCTGCGGAAAACACGATGGCCCACCGATTTCCGGGTGGGCCACTCTTAATTATCCGGCTTTCGTTTTGTTGAGTCAGCGTCCTTATTTCCCTGCCGCCCCCTTGTCGGTACCGACGCCTGTACAGGGATCCCATCCAGTGCCGGCACTGTAGCCGCCATAGGGGCCGCAATAGCCAGACGTGATGTCGGTGAAGTCCGCGGCGATCCCTAGCTTTCCATAAATCGCTGTCAACTCCGCATTCGATGACGTATAGAAACTTCCGGCCAGATTGATGATGCCAGCTAATGCCGGCGAGGCGACGCTGGTTCCACCGACGATCGTCCAGCCACCCACACTCGTGTCATAGATCCAAACGCCCGTGACCGGATTAGAATCGAAGGAAAGATCGGGCACGCCGCGATAATTTCCTACGGCGGGCGCAATGGCGTTCTGATAGCTGGGGCGCGGCTCGACGAAGCTTACCCCGCCGCCGGCATCGTCCCAAGGGGCTTCCGCCACGAAAGCGGCCGTCGCGGGATTGCGGCGTACCGTTGTTCCTCCGGCCGATACTACGTTGGGCGACGTGCTCGGCCAACTCGTACCGGGATAATCTCCAGCGGACGCTAGAAAGACGACGCCCGCCTTCACGAAGTGTGAATCGTAGGCTGTCTCACCGCCGAACTCGCCTCCGCCCCAGCTGTTGGAGACTTCTCCGCCACCCGCGGCGTTTACCATTCTGCTCGCGACGTCTTCAGCGGCCATCAGATCTCCATAGCTGCTCGACGCGGCCTCGACCAGCACGATCCTGGCATTAGGCGCCATGGCATGAGCCCATTGCACATCCAGCGACTCTTCAAGCTCCCATCCCATGTCATAGGCGGGCTTGGTGCCACTCGCGTACACGACCTGAAAGTTGGCCGCAGGCAATCCAAACTGGGCGGAGAATTTCGCCAGGTCGCTTGCCACGTTCGGAGCATCATAGGCATCCACCAGTGCGATCATTCTGCCGCCACCCGTCGGGACTGCCGTCACTTTGTTCGGGTTGCAGCCTGCGACCGCGGTCACCAAGCCATAAACGCACGCCAGTGAAGCCGGCGTCTCGTAGGCGTAGCCCGCATATGGAGGTCCCACCACCTGTTTATTGAGGAGCGCTCGCGTGGGCGCGAACACCCGAACATTGGTATGCGCTTGCCTCCCGATGTCGGCCAAGCGTTCAATGCTGGAATCCGGGACCAATACCGTACCGCCGGCAGGCCTTGCCTGCGCTGCGGCCAGAGCACAGACCCCGAGGATGCTGAATACTGCAATAGAAAATGACTTCGAGTTCATTCGATGAGTTCTCCTGATGTGACTTGAGGTGGATCGGCGGAGTGTATTAGGCACATTGGGCTGGATTTTGCCGGAGATTCTATGCATTCCCGAGCCGAGGAGTGCCATCCGGCGGGAAATTGCCGTGGTAGATTGCCTTCCTTCCCGCGCTGGTCTAATCCCGAACCGGAACCTGAACTGGGTGCGAGGCGCATTGAATGATCCCCGGTACCTCGCTATAGTGTGAGCGGCTCATACAACGCATGGATTTCGACCAGCTCGAAATTTTTCTGGAAGTAGCGCGCCTGTCCAGTTTCTCGCGGGCGGCGGAAAAGCGGTTTCGAACGCAACCGGCTATTTCCTCTCAGATTCGCGCCCTGGAAGAAGAGGTCGGCGCACGCTTGCTCGACAGGTCCGGGGGCCGCGTTTCACTCACCGCTTCCGGCAAACTCTTCTTTAAATATGCCGAGGAGACGATTGAGCACCGCAAGACAATACTTACCGAAATTGCCGAAACCGAGCGGGTGCCGCGCGGCGAAATCGTGGTCGGCGCCAATGAAGGCACATGCCTGCATATTCTGCCGGAAGTCTTTGCGCAGTTCAAACGCGACTATCCCAATGTCGCCGTAAGCATCAAGCGTTCCGACTACGCGCGGATTCTGGAGTCGATCATCGAGAATACGGTCGATTTCGGTGTTGTGTCTTTACCGGTCAATGACAACCGGCTGGTGGCGCAGATGATTCATCGCGATCACCTGGTAGCAATCACGGCACCGGAGCATCCACTGGCGGCGAAGAAGTCAGTCACGCTTGCCGAGGTATCCGCTTTTCCCCTCGTGGTGCCCAAACTGGGGCATACGCGGGACGCGCTCGATACGTTGTTCTACGACCGTCACGTGAAACCAAATCTCGCCATGGAACTGGATTCCAGCGAATTGCTCAAGCGTTTTGTAGCCGCTGGAGTCGGCGTGGGGTTTATCGCGCGGTCCAATATCGGAGAGGACATTCGCGCAAAGGCCCTGGTCGCGATCACCCTGGCTGATCTCGAAATCCGCCGCGACCTCGCGCTGGTTTTCCGTAAAGACAAGTCTCTGAGCCGGGCGGCTCGAGCGTTTATGGACATAGCTCTTAAGCAGAAGAACTTCTCCTCCGTTGCCGCAACGGCCAAGCGATCCAAATGAAGAATTGGCCTCTGCTCGTCCCACTTCTGTGTACCGTTCTGTTTTCATTCAGCGCGGCCCAAAGGCGCGGTCCGGACGAGCGGACCACCTCACCCTCGCCGCACCGGCTTCTCTCGGTGAGGGCCACGGGGACCACACGCTACTCCGACCAGGAGATTCTCGCTGCGAGCGGCCTTAGGATTGGGCAGGACGCCGCCGAGGGAGACTTCAAAGAAGCGGCGCACCGCTTGGGTGAATCCGGCGTTTTCCCCGATGTCGTCTATTCATTTTCCTTTTCGGATGAAGGCGTCAAGCTCGATCTGCAACTCACCGATGTCGATAAGAGCAGACTCGTTCCGGCGAGTTTTGAAAACTTTGTCTGGTTCACCGATGCGGAATTGCTCGCAGATATTGAAAGTCGCGTTCCATTGTTCAAACGTGTGCTTCCAGCATCTGGAACCCTTCCCGATGAAGTGAACCGGGCGCTGCAGGCGCTTCTCAGCGAAAGACACTATGCGGGCCGCGTCGACTTTCTGCGGGAGACAAAAAAGGCCGGCGGAGATTTGATTGGCATTTTGTATCGGGTCAGTGAGATCGATATCCGTATTCGCAATGTCGAATTTCCGGGAGCATCGCCGGAACAGCTTGTTTTTCTCAACAACGCAGCGCGCACTCTTTCTGGGGAAGAATACGTTCGGTCCAGATTAGAGACGGTCGCACAAAATAACTTCTTGCCGCTCTATTCAGAGCGAGGCTATTTGAGGGCTTCCTTCGGTCCGCCGGAACCACGCGTCGTAACAGAAGCGGGGCTTGAGCCAGGAGAAGCAGCTGCCAATGAGATCCAAGTGGACGCGCTGCTCCCGGTCGCTCCGGGCAAGGTTTATTCGATCTCCGGCGTAAGCTGGACTGGAAATTCCGCCGTCAAACCGGATGAGGCTTCCCATCTCTTTCACCTGGTAACGGGCCATCCCGCGAACCCGGTGCGCCTTGCAAGGGATGCCGAGAACTTGACGAACCTTTATCGGAGCCGTGGCTTCATGGCCGTTCGAATCAACCCACAGGCTCAAATTGACGACGAGAACGCCACGGTACGCTACGACATTAACATCACCGAAGGTGATCTCTACAAGATGGGTGAAATCGAGATAATCGGCGTGGACAGCTCCTCCAAGGATCGGATACGGGAGGCATGGAACTTACGGGAGGGGGACATCTACAACGCCGACTACACCCGTAAATTTCTGGACGAGGCTCCACGGCTTTTGCCGAAAGGATTGCAGTATTCCATCAAACTGGATGAGGAACTGGAT
This sequence comes from Terriglobales bacterium, assembly GCA_049521375.1. GTDB lineage: Bacteria > Acidobacteriota > Terriglobia > Terriglobales > Acidobacteriaceae > Acidiflorens. The sequence goes on along the minus strand of JBEKOW010000232.1, from coordinate 459 downwards.
TCGAAAAGTAAGACCGTGGACGTGACGATCCACTTCAAGGTGCAATAAAAGCAGGCGTTGTGAAAGTCTGAGGCCGCGGTAATTCGTGTCGAGAAAGGTTGTGCGCAAGGCATTATCTTGGCATGATGAGAAGAGAGTCTTCTTTCAGGGAGAAAAAGAGATAATGAAAATTAATCGAATTGCGAGTGCAGTAGTGGGGATGCAGTTTTTGTTCGGGATGGCAGCCGGTCCAGCGCTGGCTGCGGGAAAGAGCCAGACGCTTACTGGAGAAGTCAGCGATGCCATGTGCGGTGCCAAGCATCAAATGCCGGGTGCCGCAGCTGATTGCACTCGCGCATGCGTCAAGCATGGATCGAACTATGCGCTCGTGGTCGGCGACAAGGTTTATACGCTGGAGACGTCCGATGCATCCGCTCTCGATCAACTCGATAAACTGGCTGGCGCCAAGGCCAAAGTTAC
>JBEKOW010000231.1:0-14258 GCA_049521375.1 Terriglobales bacterium | reverse complement strand
ACGGTATCAGCGAGGTAGTGTGTTTTTGGATAGAAATGTTTGGAAAGGGATGTTCCGTTTGGACACACCTGACGGCAAGCGGATGCAGAAAAAAGTTACGCTGGGCCCGCGCAAGGAACTTCCAAATAAGACAGACGCACGGGATAAACTGGCGGAAATCATGAAGGAAATGATGAAGCCCGGAGCCTCACCGTCATCCACCAAGGCGAAGAAGTTTTCAGAATTGGTGGAAGACTGGAAAAAAACTGAAGGCGTTACATTGGGACGCAGCACGCTTGCGCACTACAGCAACACGCTGCGGGCTTGTGTACTGCCCACATTCGGAGAACGGGACATCCTTACCATAGACCGCAATTCCATCCAACTGTTTCTCGCGGAACAAGCGAATAAATACAGCCTGTCGTATCTCAGGAGCATGAGGATAACCTTGTGCATGGTCTTGGGATGGGCTGAGAAGAACAGCCTGATCCAGCAGCCGCACGGCTGGCTACAGGGCATTAGGCTCCCGCGTGAAACGCACGGGCGTACAATCACACGCACGGAATTGAAGCCGGGAATTACGCTGGAGATCATTGCACGGATGCGAGAGCCTTACGCCACATTGGCGCTATGCTTGGCATCCGTGGGATGCAGGGGGGAAGAGGCCGTCGGTTTGCAACCTGACGACCTTGACGACGACAACATCCTGCACATCCGCCGCGTGATTTACGGCGGTCAAGTTGAGGCGCTGAAAAAAGAACAGCATCTTCAGCTTGATCCCGTGGTTCACTCCGATTTGATTCAACGGATGCGTGAGTTGGGTAAAGGTGCGAAGTGGATTTTTCATTCCCGTGCCGGTACTCCCCTCAATCTTGGCAATGCCCGTAGTCGCTACCTGCACCCGGCAGCGAGAGCTTGCAGTGTCAAAATTGGCGGTTGGCATGACTTCAGGCATTCACTGGTGAGGGCAATGCGCCGTGCGAACGTGAACCCGGTGGTCATCAGCGGAGTAGTGGGGCACAAGTGCGTAGAATTAGCGGCTGAGGTCTACGACCGTGCGTCAAGCGACGATATGGCTCAGGCCCTTAGCTTGGTAGGCAAGCGGTTGTTACCGCCGATGTTACCCGGCGAGTCGATGCAGTGAACAACCACAGAAAAGTGTCAACTGTATGGGGGTTGGTGAGCGCGGTAGGAATCGAACCTACAACCTACTGATTAAGAGTCAGTTGCTCTGCCAATTGAGCTACGCGCCCGATGCGGGTGGCATGGTTAACACAAATTTTGATTATACCATTCGGCTTCGGGAGACCCATGCTGGGAACCCAGCTGCGTGCATTAATTCGGCCTTATGCAAGAACAGAACTTGGAACGTCTTTCGAAATGGAATCCAGTCGACGTGATTTGCGCCTGAAACTTGCCGGAAAAGATCTAGGCCGAGGCGGCTTCCCTGTCCTGCTTCGAGATCGCGGATTGCGCGCCCGTGGCCGGTTTGCGCGGCGGCATCATTTCGACGGTTGCGAACACTCGCCGTTCGATTCTTCCGATCACCGGGCGGCTCGGGCCTACAGTGGACATCGATACGAAACGGTTCTCCTGCAACAGACGATCGATCAATTGCCGCTCGCTGCTCCGGAGCACCTGATGCGGCAGCGAAAAGAAGTTACGAAATGTCCACATCAGCGCGGCGCGTTGAACGAAGTCCGGTTGCAAATATCGCGGCCCAATTGGCGTTTCCAGTTGAATAACGCCGCGAGCCAGCTTGTCGATCCACATCAGCTACCTGCCTGGGAAAGGTGTTGAAATCACACCTGCTCTGAAAGCGCGCTATTATTGCACCAACCATGAGGCATGGGAAGCATTTTTGCGCCTTTTTGCGATTTTTTTTCGAATCTGCTTCAACTTGAGAAAACCGGCGGGCATCGCGGGTTGTGCGTCCAAGGCTTCGCGCTCAACTGAGTTCGGGGAGCCGCTCGATGCGGTCCAGGGTGGCGGCCACCCCCATGCGTTGGTCATCGGATTTTTCTACTCGAACGACCGAGGCCTGGCACAGGGTCCAGCCCCCCGGCCCCAAGCCGATGCCGCCGGGCAGCATAATCACCAGATCCAACTTTGTGCCGGCTTCCAGGGCCGAGTCGGAATAAAGGAATACTCCCGATGAACTCAGGTCGCGAGTCTCGCCCGAGCACTCGGGGGCACCACTGGTTTGGGGACGAACTTTGACGGGAACGCGCACTCGGGTGCGTTCCTGGCGGCGACGTTCGGGAGTGGGCATGGTTGTCTCCGGCTTCTCGGCTTTGGGCTCTTGGCTCTGCGTCGTTCCTGGAAATTATGGGCCTGGATCCTCGTGCGTTGTGAGTTCCCCCAGGGGTACCCCCCCTCCCCCCCCGGTATATTAGAATCAATACTTTAGGATGATTTTCTTCCCAAAGTATTCATTGCAAACGATTTAAAGTCAAAGTATTGATTACACGTCGTTTATAGTCGAGCCTGCCGACTACTACCCCTCAGGGCAAGCTTTGTCGGATTCCCTTTATCGCTTTCCGGATAGCTGATAGTGACAACCGCAGAGTTCGAGGTCAAGCGAAAACTGAACGCGGGTCCCTTGAACCCTGACCGCGACCTCCTGACCCAGCGACCAGAACCCAACCGGACCGACTCGCTGGGTCCCAGCGCTCATTCGCCAATGCGCCGGCGAGTCGCCGTCGCGACTGCCGGCAAGGTGGCCGGCGCTACTCTCATGCTTCCGGCTACGTCACCTCCGCAGCGCGGCTCTAACTGGCTGTTAGAACGTAAACTTCACGGCTAGTTGGATGCCTCGGGGACCGCCTCCTCCGAGGAAGGGGTTGCCGATGCCTACGTCACCAGTGGCGGTAATCGGGTAATAGCCACTGCCAACTTCGCGATTTCCGGCGATGGTTGTGCCGTTGTATGCAGGATCGGCAATGAAGTTGGGCAAGAACGGATTGGCGAAGTTCGGGTGATTGGGAAGGTTGAAGAAGTCGGCGCGAAGCTGCGCTCCCACGCGTTCGGTGATCGGCGTGTTCTTGTAAATGGCAAAATCCCACTGGCGGAAGTTCGGGCCGCGCAGAGAATCCCGGCCCAGGTCGCCATAGTGACGGGTCCCAATCTGGCAGTCGGAGGCGGTTTCCGTGGCCACCGTGACGTCTACCAGGCAGGGAATCGCAAACGAACTCAGCGCCATGAATTGCGACGGATTGTGATTGTTCTGGACGATGGGACCGACCACGTCGGGACGGTCGTAGCACTCGCCACCGCCGCTGAAATCGTCTTCGCAGTTGTAATTGAACTGGAAGGGCTGACCGGTTTGTACGGTAAGGGTGCTGTTGACGCCCCAGCCGTTCTTCAGCTTTTGCATTCCACCACTCATCGTAGGAAGGTCATAGGCAAAGACCCACGACAGGCGGCGCGGGATGTTGAAGTTTGAGGGACCATATTCGGCTCCCTGGTTGGTGCTGTCCTGGGGCTGGGCGGCGTTGGGCTCGAAATCCTCGCCGTCGCTGGAGTTATCGAGCGACTTCGACCACGCGTAATTGAAGATCGACGTAACGCCGTGCCAACCCGTGATCCGGAAGCTGGCCTGGAGAGCGTTATAGTTGGACTTTCCGCTGGAATTTTCCTGCAGGACGTAATAAGAGCAATAGGGGTTCCCCGACTCGCAGTAGCCGCCAAATGGACGGGCAGCGACTCCAAAATCCTGGAAGCCGACGGTTTCATCGATCTGATTAATGGTCTGGGTGTTGGGCTGGTTCAGATCGAAGAAGCGCCAGAGGCGATGTCCCTGTGACCCTACATAGGAGACCTGCAGCACTCCCTTGCTGAACAGTTGCTGTTGGAGATTGATGTTGTAGTTCTCCATGTAAGGCGTCTTGATGTTGCGGTCGAAAGCGAAGACGTCGCACTCCAGGCTGCCGCAACTCGGCGTCCCGTATACGGGAGACTGATAGGGAACCGTCGACACCGCGGACGCGGGGATAATCTGATATTGGCTGGGGCCAACCGGATTGTAGGCGGGGCCGGGATCGAAGTACGGCGGATAGGGGAGGTGGCCCATGACCATATCCTGTGAGAATGCGTCGAAGAAGATTCCGTAGCCGACCCGAACGACTGTTTTGCCCTTGCCGGTCACGTCCCAGGCAACGCTGATTCTGGGCGCAAAGTCCTTGTGATCGGGATTGTATAAGCTGCTCAGACTTATGCTTCTCGCCGACAACGCCGGAATAGTCCCATCGCAGGCCGTAATTGAGAGAGATACGGGAGGTGAGGCGGAAGTTATCCTGCAGGTAGAGACCGAAATTGTTTTCGAATGTATTCCGGTCGGAGTCGCCGCCATATTGAAAGCCGCTGTCGATATCTCCAGCAAGAAAGTCTCCCAGCCCGCTCCCGGTCGCGTCGCCATTGAACTTAAGCCTGCCGCGGAACCAGTGCCCGTCGATCCCCTGCGAGACGCTGGTGCGATGGAAATCGAAACCGAATTTGACGTCGTGCTTGTTGATCTTCCAGGAGAAGTTGTCGAGGAACTGGTTATTGCTGTCGACGCGGTGGCGGGGATCGCTGGAACTCGCCCCCAGTTGGGAAACGCCGCTTACAAGAATGATGGGAAGGCCGGAGTCGGTGGTGCCGCTTCCATCACAGCCCGCCAGGGTACTGGCGGCACATAGACCAATGGAACTGGGGTGAAAAGCGCGGTCGCCAGGGAAGAATCCTTCCGCGAACCGGTTCCACCCGTAGCGGATTTCGTTCACCTTGTTGGAGCCGAAAGTGTGTACATACGACAGTGACACCAACTGTACGCGGGTCGGCGTGTAGGTGTTGAATCCGGGAAGCTGTCCGCCGCTGGCCGTCAATGCCAACGGGAACGATTGCACGCTGTCTCCGTAGAAGTAGCGCCCGCTGAGCAGGTTGTTGGTGTCGAAGCTGTGGTCGATCTTCCCGATCAGGCTGGTTAAGTTGTTAAACGACGGAGATACGACCGATGCCTGGCCGTTCGTGGAAACGACCCCCGGATTCGGGTTCGACAAGTTAGGCGCAGGCCATGGATTTCTCATCAGAAGATTCTGGATCACCTGGTTGGAGGAATCGCTCGGACTTAACGATCCGTCGGCGGCGGTGCCGGTGGGAACACTGGCGACGGTTACGACACCAACCGGTTCGCGCTGACCCTCGTAATCGAAGAAAAAGAAGGTGCGGTCTTTAACGATCGGTCCACCGAGCGAAAACCCGTATTGATTGTTGTGAAAAGGCGCCTTCGGGTTGGGAGTTCCAATATCGGTGGTGGTGGGGTTGAAATAGTTGCGGGCGTCGAGCGCGTCATTGCGGAAGTAGTCGGCGGCGGTGCCGTGGAGTTTGTTCGTGCCACTCCGGGTGACGATGTTGACGACTCCACCGGCGTTGCGGCCGTACTCCGGCTCGAAGTTCGAGATGACATGCACTTCGGCGACAGCGTCGAGCGGCAGGATGGTCGCGGGCGTTCCGAAGACTCCGGCTTCGTTGATGGCGGGATCGTTGCGGAAGCCGTCATTCATGTCGGTGCCGTCGAGCAGGTAGTTATTGGAACGGCCGCGGGCTCCGTTCATGCTGAACTCGCCGAAAGAGCCGGGCGAATCGGAGATCTGGTCGGGCGATCCGGCTACGCCGGGATTCAGATAGATCAGTTTGGTATAGTCGCGGCCGTTGACGGGGAGATCCTTGACGGTTTCCTGCGTGAGCACGCCTCCGAGGTCGTTGGTGGTGGTTTCGACCTGGGGCAGATCTTCGGCCGTGACCTCGACGCGGGTGGAGACTTCTCCGGCTTTGAGAGCGGCATCGATGCGGCGCTCGGTGGCAACGTCGACGCTGACTCCGGTGGCGGCGTAGGTCTGGAAGCCGGGCTGCGTAACGCTGAGCGTGTAAGTGCCGATGGGCAACTCGGGAATAGCATAACTGCCGTCGGCGCTGGTGGTGGTGGTGCGCTCCAGACCGGTCGCCTCATTGCGGGCCTTCACTGTCGCGCCGGAGACAACGGCGCCGGACGGATCGGTTACGGTTCCCAAAATCGTGCCGCGAAAGGTTTGACCGAACGCAATCGCCGAAAGTAAGAAAACGCAGACCACCAGGGAGCGCAGCTTCATTTAGTAATTCTCCTTCCAACGTCTAGGGGACACGACTTCCCTAACACGCAGGGCAATCGACCAATTTTAGATTCGGGCATTATAGACGACTGCGGGCAGAAGGTAAGTGACATTTCGAACGATTAAGTAATGATGCGGTAGACAGGCGGGATCGGGATCGCGACAATGATGGGATGCCGGAAGCGTTGACTGAGAACCGATTGCCGGGAGAGAAGCCATCGTTGAGTAGCCGGCTGGCCGGGATTGTGCTGCCCGACTCGGAATCGCGGCCAGTTCGATTGGGATCGTTGTGGGAGAACGGTCCGGCGGTGATTGCATTTCTGCGCCACTATGGGTGAATTTTCTGCCGCGAGCACATCGCGCAGTTGCGCGATCACGAGCAGGAATTTCGCGACGAGGGAGCTACTCTGGCAGCCATTGGACTGGGCGATCTGCAATACGCGCGGGCGTTTCGCGAAGAGGCTGGCATCGATTTTCCGCTGCTGGTCGATGAACGGCGGGAGGCATACCGGGCGGCCGGGCTGCGGAATGCGTCTCTACTGCATTTGCTGCGTCCCGAGAATGCGGTTGCGCGGAAAAGGGCGCGGGCGGCGGGAGCGCGGCAGCACCGGCTGGGGAAGAATCCGTTTCAGCTGGGGGGAAGCTTTGTCTTCGGGCCGGGGAATGTGGACCTGTACGTACACATCGGTCAGACATTTGGGGATAACGCAGCGGTGGGAGATTTACTGCGCGCTCTTAGAAGTTAAAGGCGAGGCCGCCTCTGACGGACCGGGCCGACTGCACGAGGTAAACGGTGTGGCCATCCGAGCCGACGACGGGGACGTAACCTTCAGCGAGAAGGTTGCGGAGATCGACTAGAAGTTCGATGTGTCCCGAGAAGAAACTGGACGGAATCGGCTGGCGAATAAACAGGTTCAGGTAGGGGTCGGCCTGTCCCGCCGAGGTGTTGAATAGATCGACCGGAGTGAGCGTGCGGCCGGCGGCGTAACGGTAGGATGCGACCACGTGCGTCTTGGCTTTCGGCACCGTTCCCCGGAATTTGGCAGCCACGGCCTGACGGCGCTCCGAGCGGATAAAGTCGCGCGCATCCTGCAACTGGACGTCGGGACGAGAAAGATCGAGCACGCCTCCGTAGGAGTAGTCGAGGGTCGCAGTGAGGTCCGACAGGAGCTTGCGCTCGAACACGACCCGCAGGCCCCGCGTTGAGAAATCATTGCCCTGGTAGCTGAACGTGCCGGAGTAAATGTCGGGCAGGACGTCGCCGGATACGGCCGTTATGTCACCGACTCCGGTGAGGACGGGATCAGCCACGCCGTCGGAGTAAAAGGCGACCTGCATGGCATTCTTGCCGGCGCGATGGGAGAGGGAAATCTCCTGATGGTGGGCCTTTTCAACCGAGGGAGCGAAGTCCACCACGCTCATGCGCGGGCCGGTGGCGCTCGGGTCGGAAGTCGCGGCATCGAACTGATCGCCGGAAGAGTTGCCGGAACGGCCTTCCAGCCGTGAATCCGGAACGGCGCTGGCGTACTGGTATTCGACGACCGTGTCGGGTGAGATGTGGAGATCGGCAGACCCGAACGGCTTGATGGCATTCACGCGACCCATGAACTGGATGGCCTGCAACTCGCTGCCAACTTTCACTTCCAGCAGGTCGCCGAGCGCAATGCGATCAGAGCTGGTTACCGAGAGCGCTTGCAACGGGCCTCCGGGCGTATTCAGCTCGGGCGAATTCAGGCGGAGCGCGGTGATTGAAAGAGAAGGTTCGGCAAATTGGCTGTAGTGGCTCGTGTAGGTCGTGCGCAGGAAGGCGGCCGGAATGCCACTGCCGTCGGAATCGTAACCAACATTTCCGTTCAGGCGAAGAGTGCCAGTCGAAAGCAACGACCGTTCCACGGAAAACGCGGCGCTTATATCGGATGGGCTGCCGAAACCTTCACCCGGCGAGCCCGCCAGCAGGGTGACATTGCCCTTTAAATCGTCGCCGTTTTCGACAACGGCGGTGGTGCCATCGGGAAGAATGCGCAGGATGGGCCTGTTGGCGACGGAACGCAGTGTCCATTTCCAGTCGTCCTGATCGGCCTGCGGGGGCAGATTAACAAGCTGGATGGCCTCAAAAAGGCTGGTCAAAGTGATATTGACCATGAGCTTTGCGCCCGCGCGCAAGCCGACTTTTTCGCGCAGCGAAGGCAAAAATGACGGCGCGCTGACTTTAAGGCTGTAGGTCCCGGGCAGCAGGCTGGCAATCGAATAAAAACCGCGATCGTTTGTAAATACTTTTTGGGCAGCCGAACCGAGCACTTCGACCACCGCGCCCATTTGCGGTGCGCCGCTGGCGTCGCGGACATATCCCGAAATCGTACCCGCCGAGATTTTTCCAGACTCCGACCATGCCGGAAGAGCCAAGGTCATAAGCGTCAGAAGAAGCCCGAGCTTTCGGAACATTCAACACCCCTACCAACGGGCTACGCCCGCCACACAAGGAATCACAGCAGTTTACTTGACAGCGGCGCCAATTCCAACTCCGGACGGGCGATCACGCGCACCGCTCCACTTTACCTACTGCACCGTTTTACTTACTCCACCGTGAAGGTCGCTGTCGGATCGACTGACTGCTTGGAAAGCTTGTCGTTCACTTTAATCTCAATCTTGTAAAGTCCGGGCTGCAGGTTGGCCGCGGCCAATGTCTTCTGCAGCGTGACCTGATCCCCGATGTTCCCCATGGTGTCCGTTGACTCCACCGTGTGGATGACCGCCTTGTTATTGGCGTCCGTAATGTTGTATTCGACAGTGGCGGAAGGCTTATGGGTCTTCTCGTCCACCGTGAGGTTATAAACCTGCATCCAGAAATTCAGTTTCTGGTTCCGCTTGAAGGAAACCGGTTTCCCGTCAGCCGACGCGACCCGGGGCCGTACCTTCGTCGTCCCGATCACGAAACTGCCGGTACCAACGTTCTTGGCCGCCACCGGTTCCATCTGATCGGCAATGATGAGCGATGAACTGCTCAAATGGTCTTCGCTGAAGTCGGGAATGACAATGGCATGGCTCCAGTTGCCGGCACGATCGCCGTTGACGTCCTTGACCACGACATCGAGACGGTAGCGATTCTGGCTGATGCGCAACGGCACAGCCTTCCAGTAGACCGAGGAATTCTCGGCGGTCTTGGGCAACAATTCGATGGGCACATCGACCTGAACCGGATCTTCGAACGTCTGGATAATTTTGCCGGTCAGGGAAGTGACGCGTCCGAAGATGTTGACGGTGCCGCGCTCGATGCCGTCCTTGTTCTGGAACGTGATGTCGCGATTCTTGATCTGAATGGTGATCGGAACCAGCACGGTGTCGCTGGTGACCTTCACAAAGTCGACCCGCACGTCGAACGGCATCAGGTTGACGCTGATCTTGTGCGATACGATTTCTTCCAGGTCCTTGAACTTGACCGCCGGTGCTGACTGCAGCTTGGCAAACTGCGACAAACGCTCAAATTCATTGGCCTGCAGGGTATTGCTCATCGGCCCCTGACCTAACTGCTCAAGTCCGCCGTTGGTAAAACGGCTGGTCTTGCTGGCCTGGCCCATCGACTCGTAAAGCGTGAGACCGGCGTTCGGAGTGTATTTCAACGCATCTTTCTCCGAGCGATCCAGGGTCATGTGATAGTCGCCGCACATGCAGGTATCGACGAACTCGATGATGACCTCCTGGCCAATCCCCTCGATATAGCGGTAACGCCAGGTTTCAAATGGGTAAGTCGAGGTCTCGCCGCCGCCTTCTTCAATCGGCCGTTCATAAGAGCCGCCGGATGGGTGAGACTCGATTTCGTCCGGTTTGCCAAACACGATGTACATGTGGCCGCGATCGGTCTTCCAGCCGGGGATACCGGCTGCGAAGTGCTCATTAGCGTAGGCGATGCGGCGGTAGTGCTCTTCCTTGAACTCGTTCTCTTCGGTGTCGGGCGTGGGATCGCGGCGCTGCCAGAAGGCCTCGATAAACTGGTCGCGCTCCTCGTCATTGGAGAGTTGCATAAACGCCTTGCGCTCGTCGTCGGTGATGATCCAGGCGACATCTTCCGCCAGCCACTTCTTGTAGGTCTTGCTCAACTCGATCTTGAGGGCCTTGGCATTGGCTTTTTTCTGCTTTTCCGGAATGTCGCGCTTGAGCGGATCGCCCTGGGTTTGCGAAGCAGGCTGGACAGCGGGAGATTTTTGCGTTTCGCCGCTCGCGGCAGGGGCGGATTTGCTCTGATCCGGTTTAATCTGGTCCTGACCTTGAGGCTGATCCTGCCCCCGGGCGGGGCAAACGGCCATAAAGCCAAAGGCGAGCACGCCTGCCAAAATGCCGAAAAAGCAGCGGCTCCGGGAACCTGAAACGAACATAGATGGGCCTACCTTGTGAGAACTACGATTGGCTCCAATTCTATGTTGATTGGATACCAACTGGCAAGGAAAAGAGGCCTGCGTGAAAAGATTTTCGCCGACCGGCGGACCCAGCCAAATCCCTTAAGAATCCGCACCTTGCACGGAACACGATATAATTCTCCCCAACCCAGGCACGCGGCATGTGATCGGAAATGGAAATTCCCGCCCCTGCGCCAGAAATCGCAAGCTTCGGAACTTTGCAGGTGGTGCTGACGTAACTACAAGTGGGATACTAGTGTCGAGTTTCCGACAGCCGATTCGCCGGTTACCAATTCAATTGGCCTGACTGTACAAATGAAGACCTGGAAAAAAGTACTGATCGCGGTGGGCGCCGTTCTGGCGCTCGTCATCATTGTTAGCGTAACCGTCTATCAGAGCCGCAAGAACCTGGTCACTGTGCAGACAGGCAAGGCGCAGAAGCAAACCCTGAGCTCGATCGTCAGCGCCTCCGGGGAAATCAAGCCCAAGACCTACGTGAACATCGGCGCCAACGCATTTGGCAAAATCGTCAAGCTGCACGTCAAAGAGGGCGACCATGTCAAGAAGGGACAGTTGCTGGCCCAACTGGAGAACGTGCAATCTTCGGCCGACGTAAGCGCCACGCGAGCATCGTTGGCCGACCACACCCGGCTCGATTGGGAACGAGCCCAGGGCCTTTATAAAGACGCTCTCATCGCCAAGCAGGACTACGACACCAAGAAGGCCGCGTGGGAATCAGCCCAAGCCGGTCTGGCGCAAGCCAAAGCGCGGGTCGATCAAGCCAAGGCGCAGATGGATTCCGCCCAGAAGCATATTTCTCAAAATCAAGCGAACCTCACGCGCGTCGCGGACGTATTACAAAAGACGCTTTATGAGGCGCCCTACGATGGCGTGATTACAAACCTGCCCGTCCGCGAAGGTGAAACCGTGGTCATGGGAATCCAGAATGCCCCAGGCAGCACCCTGATGACGCTGGCGGATATGTCGGTAATCACGGCCGAGGTGAAAGTGGATGAGACCGACATCGTCAACGTCCGCATGGGACAGCCCGCCGAGGTGACCATCGACGCCATCCCGCACAAGACGTTTCATGGGACGGTCACTGAGATTGGAGACAACGCGATTGTCCGTTCCACTGGCGTTTCGACCTCGCAGGCGACCTCGACCAGCGAAGAAGCCAAGGATTTCAAAGTCGTGGTAACGCTGAGCGACTCGCCTCCGGACCTGCGGCCCGGTCTTTCCACGACCGCCAAGATCACGACCGCGACCCGCAATGATGTGGTCAGCATCCCGATTCAGGCTTTGACGGTGCGCACGCGGGCCGACCTGGTGCCGAAAGATGAGAGTGGCAAGGCTGTGCAGGCAGCGGCTCCCGTGGACCCGAAATCCAAGGAAGAAGTTCAGGGAGTATTCGTGATCCGGCATAAGAAGGCCGAGTTCGTTCCGGTCGATACCGGCATCAGCGGCACGACCGATATTGAAGTCACCAAGGGTGTGCAGGCAGGTGACGAGGTGATTACGGGCAGCTACAAGGTTTTGCGTACGTTAAAGCCGGGAACGAGCGTCAAAATCGACAACTCGGAACCAAAGAAGGAAGACGAGAGTAGTTAGTTTGCACCAGACGGCGTCTAACCAAGATCAGGTTGGAACGTCCAAGAAAGAGCGGCCAGAGGAGTGCGCGTGCCCGAGCCGAAGGAGAAGCAAATGGCGACAGCGGAGATACTTTCCATTGACCGGCCCGGATCCGGGAGCCTGCCGGCGCCCGACTCGTGCATGATTGCAACCGAAGACCTGTGGAAGACCTATGACATGGGCTCGGAGCAGCAGGTGCACGCGCTGCGCGGAATCAACCTGCGCATCCGCCGCAACGAATATGTCGCGATCATGGGCCCGTCGGGTTCTGGCAAATCGACCCTGATGAACCTGATTGGCTGCCTTGACTCGCCTTCCAAGGGGCAGTACTGGCTGAACCAGCAACTGGTCAGCGAGCTGGACGATGACGAACTGGCCCGTATCCGCAATAAAGAAATCGGGTTCGTGTTTCAGACTTTCAACCTGCTGGCGCGCGCGACCTCGCTGCACAACGTCGAGTTGCCGCTGATCTATGCGGGGGTCCCGTCGGCGGAACGGATCGAGCGCGCCAAAGCCGCCTTGGCCGCGGTGGGCATGCAGGACCGCGTGAACCACAAACCCAACGAACTCTCGGGCGGACAACGTCAAAGAGTGGCCGTGGCGCGGGCCCTGGTGAATAACCCGGCGATCATTCTGGCCGACGAGCCAACCGGCAACCTCGATTCACAAACCGGAAACGAAATCATGGCTCTGTTTGACCGCCTGCATTCCGAGGGAAATACCATCGTCCTGGTCACGCACGAGCACGACATCGCCGAGTACGCGCATCGCATCATCTACATCAAGGACGGAATGGTGGAGCGCGACGAGGTGAAAGAAGGCCATTAGGATACGCTTGGTTCAGGATTCGTGTCTCGGCCTCGAGGGTCGCGCAATGCACGGGTGACAGCGCGGCATCGTTCCCTTTTGGAGGGTAAGGTTATGCGGACCGGCGTCGCATTTTTTCTCGCTGCGCTTTTTCTCGTTACATTTTTTCCCGCCACGGTTGCTCTTGCTCAGGATTCGGCGGCAATTCATGCCGCCGAGGCGGCTTGTGGCCCCGGGGGAGTCAACTTCGACGTCAAGGATGACAATTCCCACCACACCGTGCAACAGCCCGAAACAGGCAAAGCCGAGGTGTACGTGATTCAGGAGATCCGTGAAGGCACTTGCATAGGAGGATGCCTGACCACCAAGATCGCCGTCGATGGCACCTGGGTGGGAGCCAATCATCACGACTCGTACCTTTTTTTTGCGGTGGAACCGGGCGAGCATCACCTTTGCGCGAACTGGCAATCGCACCTCGAGCGCGCGACGCAAGTGTTTGGTCTTACCCACTTCGCCGCTGAAGCGGGCCAGGTATATTTTTTCCGTACCCGCGTCGTCGGCGCCTTTTTTGATTTCGAGCCCATCGACAGCGATATGGGAAGGCTCTTCGTCGCTTCAATTCCGATGAGCGTGTCGCATCCCAAAAAATAGGCGGACACGGATTTTACTTTCCTGACAGTAGCGCGTTCGCCGTTGCCTGCGCTTCCGCAAAATTCTGAGCCATCCGGGCTACGCGCTCCGAGATGGCCTTAGCCTCTTCCGTGTGGCCCTCCAGTTGTAGCGCTTGCGCGAGCAGCAAATAGCCGACGTCGGTAGGTTCGATCGCCATGGCATGCGAATACTGGCGGACGGCTTCGGGCAGATCGCCATTGTTCTGCGCGATCAGGCCGAGCCCGATCATCGCCATCGACCGTCTCGGGTCGATGTCGAGAGCTTTTTCGAAACAATCCTTCGCTCGGGCCGGTTCGTTGAGTTCGCGATAGGCCGTTCCAAGATTGCCAAAAGCGGCGGCGCGGAGACCGGGGTCGGCGGCGCGCGAGGCGACGAATTCATAGCGCTCGATCGCACTTCGCAGATGCCCGCGATTGGCTTCGAGCGTAGCCAGATTAAGATTGGCGGGAAGGTCGTCGGGACGGATCGCCAGCGCCGCGCTGAAATGTGCGGCGGCTTCGTCAGTTTGGCCCCTCTCGGCCAGATATTCTCCGAGCGTGTCGTGCGCAATGTAATTGTTTTCGGTCAGCGCGAGCGTGCGCTCCCAGAATGATTGGGTATCGTGCCAGTATCGAACCTGGGCGCGGGTCAGAGTTCCGAGCAGCAGCAA
>JBEKOW010000230.1:0-7176 GCA_049521375.1 Terriglobales bacterium | reverse complement strand
TGGTGTGCTTTGTCAATGTAGAAAGCGTGGATCGCATCATCTACTCCATCTTCCAGAGATTCAACCTGGAATGGAAAACCCGCACCCTCGGAGTATTTACACAGGCGGCTTGACATCACCGTTTCCAGCGGCCGCTTGACAGGCTCCGATTTGTGGGAGCACCATTGCTCGCCGCTAACGAAGCGACATTTAGAAGCAGGAGGGGAACAATATGAGAACCAGAACAATCGCCTTGACGATTGTCACGTGCTTTGTCGGGCTGACGCTGTGTTTTGCCGAAAGTCCGATGATGGGCACCTGGAAGCTGAACGAAGCCAAGTCGAAGTTCAGCGCCGGAGCCCCCAAGAGCGTCACCGTGGTCTATGAAGCCGACGGCGACAACATGAAGTGCACGATCGACGGCGTCGACGGCAAGGGCAAGCCCTACCACAACGTGTGGGTCGGAAAATTCGACGGCAAGGACTATCCCGTCACCGGCGATACGGAAACAGGCAACACGCGGGCCATCAAGAAAATTACGGATCACAAGATGGAGGCAATGAACAAAAAGGACGGCAAAGTCACAACCAGCGGCCACATCGTTATTGCGGCTGACGGCAAGACGCGTACGTTGACCTTGAGTGGTACCGATTCGATGGGCAAAAAGACGAGCTCCACCGCCGTCTACGACAAGCAGTAGATGATGCTAACCCGCCGTGATCATGCGGCCATTTCCGAATAACTGGAGAAAGAATGAGAACAAGAACAATCGCCTTGACAGTCGTGATGTGCTTTGCCGGCCTCGCGACAGCCTTCGCCGCCGACAACCCGAACATGGGCACATGGAAACTCAACGAAGCTAAATCGAAGTTCAGCCCGGGCTCTCCGAAGAATACGACGGTTGTCTATGCGGCTGCGGGCGACGACATCAGAGTCACGGTGGATGGCGTCGATAGCCAGGGTAAGCCCACGCACAACGAGTGGACCGGAAAATTCGACGGCAAAGATTACCCGCTCCTGGGAGATCCCGGCGCCGATACTCGCAGTTACAAAAAAATCAGTGACCGCAAGACCGAATTAACCAACAAAAAAGATGGCAAGCCGACAGCCACGGGCACCATTGTCATCTCGGCGGATGGCAAAAGCCGGACGCTTACGGTCAAAGGGACCAATTCGATGGGCAAGGAAGTCACACAAACCGCGGTTTACGACAAGCAATAATTGCTCGCGAAGCGCAATGATTGGAGTGGGGCTTCTGCTCGCTTGGAGTAAAGGCCCCCATACTCCGCGCTTTCGGCCGTCACTGGCCTTCGTTCTTCAAACTCTTGCTCGCCACCTTCACTCCGCTGAGGCCGCCCGCATAGCGGGCCACACCGTGATAAAGCGCGTCGGCGATGCGTTGGCGCTGCTCGGGCGTCTCGAGTTTGCGCTCGTCAGTCGGGTTCGAAACAAACGAAATCTCCGCCAGGATCGACGGCATGTTGGCTCCGATCAGCACGATGAATGGAGCCTTCTTGATACCGCGATTGCGTACGCCTGCGTTGCTTAAGGCGAGCCCTCCGTAGAGCGACTGCTGCACGTCCCCGGCGAACTCGCGCGACTCGTCGATCTTTTCCTTCAGCGCAATTTTCTTTACGAGATCCTGCAACTCGTGGACTGATTTCTCAGACACGGCATTTTCGCGTGCCGCTACCTCCAGCGCCTCGGGTGATGAGGTGAAATTCAGGTAGTAAGTCTCGACGCCGCGGGCATCGGAGTCGCGGCTCGAGTTGGCGTGGATGGAAATAAACAGGTCGGCCCGCTCGCGGTTTGCTATCGCGGTGCGCGTTTCGAGCGGAACGAACGTGTCATCGCGGCGAGTGTAGACGACCTCCGCGCCCATGCGCGTTTGCAGCATACGGCCCAGGCGCTTGGCGACGTCGAGCACGAGATCCTTTTCCAGCAATCCGTGCGGGCCGATCGTCCCCGTGTCATGCCCGCCGTGGCCCGCGTCAATCACGATCTTGCCGATCTTCAGTCCGAGGGCGCGGGTCAAGGAGCGGTCGCCGGCAGCCATCGGCTGAGCCTCGCGGCTCTCCAGATCGGCGGTGTCATCGGGCGTGACGGACGGCTGATTTTTCCCTTTGCGTGCTGAAGTTCTCGAGGTTTTTGCAGACGAAGGCATGGCGGAAGAATCAGCGCGCTCCGGGGTCGGGGTTTTATCCGGTGGGAAAGCCTCCGGGGCGAAAGCCGTTGTCTCTTCTGCGCTTGAATCGGCTGAGGCCGAACTGGCCGGCGGTGAAGCAGTGGAAGGTGGAGCATCCGATGAATTGGTCTTTGCCTGGATAGACTTTCCGCTCTTGAGCTTTTTCCCGTGTGCCGGCTTTACCGAAGAATCGTCATCGGCTGACACAATTGTCTTTGGAATTTTTACGTTCGATCCTTTCACCGTTACGGTCGTCCGGACCACGCCCGAGTTAGAGTTCGATTGTTTCTCTCCCGGCCCTGCGGCTTCCGCTGGCTGCCCCTCGTCCGGGGATGTTGACGCCGCGGTTTCGTCTTCCTCGTCCGCCTCCGATGCGCTCTTTCCGGTCTTCACGACGATGGCGTGTTCTTTCTCCGATTTCTTGTCGCCACCGCTCGCTCCTATCGCAACCTCAGCGGCCTCGTCGGCTCCTTTTTCCGAAGCCGCCTCTGACGAGGCTGGCGATCCACCCGCATTGGAAGCGCTGCCCGGTAAGGCGCTGGGTGACGCCCCCGGCGCTGGCAAATCCTTCGAGTATGCGCCCGGCGCGCCCGCGTCCGGATGCGCCTTCGCCAGCGCGGTTGTCCGATTCTGCTTTCCGTGAATGTCGATGATCAGGCGGTAGGGATCCGGGAGCAGAAACGCGTCGTAGCTGGAGAGGTCGTCAACTTCGAGCACGACACGGGTGCGCCCGGGCTGAAACTCGGCGACGCGAATTTTCTTCAGGAAGCCGTCGTCCACATCGAATGTCTTGCCCACCAGCGTCGAGGCGAGCTTGGTGTCGCGCAGGTCGAAGAAAATGCGGTCGGGATTGGCGATGCGTGAGGAATTGAATTTCACCTCCCGCTCCACGTCGATCGCCACCCGGGTGTAGTCGGGAGTCGACCAGTGCCGAACCCCCGTCACGCGTGGCAACTCGCTCCGGCCCACGGTGCGCGCGACTTCCTTTGCCTCACTGCGCTTGCCTTTGCGCCCGGCAAGTTCCATCGCGTCGGCGGCATCGTCAATTTCCTTGACCGCTGCGCGTGCGCCTTCGGCCAACCGGTTCCGCGGATAGCGGCGCACGAAATCTTCGAACGTGGTGCGAGCTTCTTCAGGATCGTCCAGATCGTCCTTGTAGATCTCGCCGATCGTGAACAAGGCGTCGAACCTGTACTTGCTCCCGGGATATTCCTTGCGCAGGAATCGATACTGGTCGACGGCGCCGCGCAGAATCTTGTTGTCGTCGAAGCGGCGTCCCATCTCGACCATCAGTTCGGCAGTCGCCACTACGCTGGGGTCGGCCTTTGAGGACGCGGGACTGCCGAAGTAGACGCGGCGGTAGGCGTCGATGGCACGCTGATATTCTTTTGGCGTTCGTTCTCTTGCCGGGCGTCCATTAAGCGCCTCGCGCATGCGTTCCGCCTTCGAGAATTGCTGCCGGGCCCAGGCGTCGTTATGGCGAGTGCGTGCCGCTGCGGGCGGCGTGAATGAGACCGGGAAAACGAGGCAAAACACGACGGCTGCCCACCGCGCAGCGCGATGCAATGAGCCCGGTTGGCCTCGAGTTAGGGTCGTAGAAGCCTGGGACGCCACTTACTTCTTCTCTGCGGAGTGCCCCCCGCTTTCATGGAGCAGCATTTCGGGGTCAGCTATTATTTCTTACACCTGACCATGGTTTTACGTCTGCAATCTGACCTCTTACTTCTGACCTGACCGTTGCTTCTGACTTACTCCGTGTTGCTCATGTGCAGCACGCCGCGCTCATCGCGCCCTATGCGTACCGGTTCGTGGACGGCGCTAAAAACTACCTGCGTTCCTCCGGCGCCTCCGCCTGCATACAGATTCGTAATCCTGCGCACATAATTCTGTGTTTCCGCGAAATGCGGAATCCCGGCGCTTCGTGCCACCGCGCCCGCCCCCGCGTTATATGCCGCCAAACTCAATGGGACGTTGCCGCCATAGCTCTCCAGGAGCTTCTTTAGATGTCGAACCCCGGCATCCACGTTTTGTTGCGGGTCGAACGGATTGGAAACATTGAGCGAACGGGCGGTGGCCGGCATGAGCTGCATGAGGCCCATGGCCCCCTTGCGGGATACGGCGTTGGGATTGAAATTCGACTCGACCTTTACCACCGAGCGCACCAGGTTTGGATCGACGTTGTGCCGGGCCGCAGCTTGGTCGATGGCTGCGTCGATGTCCTGTTGCGTAAACCCATGAGGCGAAACGAGGTTCCAATTGTCAGGGACGGAGTTGGACGGGTCAGGGCTCGGGTGCGTGTGCGATTTGTGATCGAGGTAAGAACTGACCTCGTAGGCCGCCGAGCGCGCGGCGCGCATCACGGCTCCGCTGGTCGGGACCGGCTTGAAACGGTGTTCTGTTGAACTCCAGTACATAAGGCCGGAAACTGACGACCCCTGTGGCCGCCGACCCGTTCCGCCGGCCGAAGAGGCGCCCGCGCCACTATCGTCGTTGACGTAAATTCTCCGCCCGTTTTCGTCGGTGGACGTGGTAATCCCAGCCGTTTGAGCGTACCCGGATTGGGTGGCGCTCAGGATTGAAAGGTAGGAGGTCGTTGCCAGGCAGGCCATCAGGACGATTTTCAGGTTTCTTCGCATAGGGGATTCGGTTCGCCCAAAAGGCACACAGGTACCTTCGGGGCCACCTACCCGCAAACCTGACAGAGAATCCAGAACCAGAGTGACCCGATTATAGGGTGCGGGCGCGGTGGCGGCAATCTCTCCGAAGGTCCTAGAACCACTGGAGTAATATGGCAAGTTATTGAGGATGCGAGGGTTCGGCGGCTTGGAGACGATGTCAGAGCTCTGACGTCAGATTGCAGAGCTTAAGCCACTTCCCTTCCTGCAAGTTATGGGCAAATTGGCGGCGCAGAATGCTACCCACGCGTTCAGCCAAAAACCACCTCTCTGCAACCTGAACTGAGTCCTCTCACCTCTTAACGTCTGGGCTCCTGACCTCGGGCCTCTTTTACAATGGCCGAACAATGAACGCCGCCTCGCTCGCTGGCATTTTCAAGGATGTACGGGATCGAAAGCTTTCTCCGGACGAAGCGGTGCAACGTCTCCGCCATCTGCCTTTTGAAGACCTGGGATTTGCGAAGGTCGATCACCACCGCGCTCTTCGAGTTGGTATGCCAGAAGTCATTTTCGGACAGGGGAAGACTCCTGCCCAGGTTGCCGGCATCTTCTGCAAGCTGGCCGAGCACGGCGGAAACATTCTGGCCACTCGCGCTACCCATGAGCAATACGATGCGGTTGCCGCCCATATACCGAAGGCCGAGTATCGTCCCTTGGCTCGCGCCATCACACTTCGCCGCGATCGCAAACGTTACGGCAAGGGAATCATCGTGGTGGTTTCTGCCGGGACCAGCGACATTCCCGTAGCCGAGGAAGCGGTTGTCACGGCGGAACTGATGGGGAATCGCGTCCAGCATCTCTACGACGTAGGGGTTGCCGGAATCCACCGTCTGCTGGCCCATACAAGTGTGCTCGCCAAAGCGCGAGTGATTATCGTCTGCGCTGGGATGGAAGGCGCTCTGCCGAGCGTGGTTGGAGGGCTGGTTGGCGTGCCTGTGATTGCAGTCCCTACCAGCATTGGATACGGCGCCGCCTTCGAAGGACTGGCCGCGCTGCTGGGGATGATGAACTCGTGCGCCTCGAACGTTAGCGTGGTCAACATCGATAACGGGTTTGGAGCAGGGTATGTCGCGTCGCTCATCAATCGCAAGTAAGCTTTCCGGCTCTCGGCTTTGGGCTCTCGGATCTCGGCTTGCGGAGTCAGGCTTTGGGCTTAGGCTTTAGGCTTTAGGCTTTAGGCTTTCGGAAACCTGCTGCTGCTGACCCCGCGCCGCGGACTCGCCGCTAGTCGCCCAGGTTTTGGATCTTTAACTAAGCATTAAGCCCGAAGCCTGAGCAGAGAGCCTGGAGCCTAAGGCCCAAAGCCGAGAGCCCCAAAGCACACTGGTTGTGTCAAAGTAGTAGGGAATGTTGACCTCCCGAGACCCGCGGCTTGCGGGGCACGTCGCCTTTACTTATCCCAATTTCGTCTCTTACACGTTTGCGCGATTCTTTATTGTCCTTGCGCTTGAGATGCAGTCGGTGGCGGTCGGCTGGCAGGTCTACGACATCACCAAGCGTCCGCTGGATCTGGGCTATGTCGGCTTGGCCCAGTTCCTGCCGGGATTCGCCTTGTTCCTGTTCGCGGGGCACGCCGCCGATCTCTTCGACCGCCGCAAGTTGCTTATGACCTGCTACGCAGGTTTCGCGCTGGCGTCAACGCTCCTGCTGGTGATTGACTGGCGCGCGCCGCGCTCGGTGCATTGGATTTATGCGGTGCTGGTGCTGGTCGGAGTTGTCCGGTCCTTCAGCTTCCCCGTCAGCCGGGCGATCTTGCCGCATCTCGTTCCGGCGGAACACTTCTCGAACGCGGTGGCCTGGAATGCGAGTTCGTTCCAGGTCGCGACGATCGCGGGCCCTGCGCTTGGAGGCCTCGCCTACGCTTTGTTCCGCGGACCTGGAGCGGTCTACCTGAGCGCCGTGGCGGTCTCGATCCTGTCGGTGGGGATGACTTTCCGGATCCACCCGCTGGCTAGCTCCGCCGAAGCTTCATCCGGTTCAACCGCAGCCGAACGGGCACAGAAAGATGGGATCAGCTTGCGCACTGTGCTGGCTGGATTCCGGTTCATTTGGAAGAAGAAGCTGATTCTTGGGTCGATCTCGCTTGACATGTTTGCCGTCCTGCTGGGAGGAGCGGTGGCGCTGTTACCGGTCTACGCCCGCAGCATTCTGCGCACCGGTCCTTGGGGATTGGGACTGCTGCGGAGCGCTCCTGGAGTGGGCGCGGCGCTGATGGCGATTGTCATTGCCCACTGGCCGATCCGGCGGCGCGCGGGGCTGACCATGCTGCTGTGCGTGGGAGGATTCGGCGTGTTCACCATCATCTTCGGACTCTCGCACAGCCTGATTCTGTCGCTG
>JBEKOW010000229.1:0-8185 GCA_049521375.1 Terriglobales bacterium | reverse complement strand
CAATCACGACCGTCCGCATCGCGGACTCCACGGACAAACCCCGCACGATGCTCGTGCCCGGTTCGTCCAAACCCTTACTTCAAACTTGGCCCCATGTGTCTAGTTCTGAGGGGTGCACTACACAATCCGATTCGAAGACACAGGATCTGGCATCGCTTCGCCAGACAACCTTTTCCGGCCGTTCCAGTGTGGTGCCGAGTCCAGCGGTCTCGGGCTATACGTTTCCCGCGCGATCATGCGCAGCTTTGGCGGAGAGCTTTCGTACGAGCCGAGGTCTGAAGGCTGCTGCTTCGCCGTGGTTTTGCCCCAGGGTGTCACACAAGAGGAGGTGGTGAATGCCCGAAACTGCGGCGAACACAGTCCATCTCTTATTGTTGGACGATCACACTTTATTTCGAGAGAGTGCAAGCCGACTGCTCGCGGCGGAGTCGGGATTCGAGGTGACGGCTCACTGTGGGACAATCGGAGAGGCTCTGCAGATTCTGCGGCGAAAAGCGATTGACGTTGTACTCCTCGATTTTGATCTCGGCGAGGGCGATGGCCGGAAGTTTCTGAGGTCGGCAAAAGATCAGGGATTTCAGGGGAAGGTTCTCGTTGTCACGGCAGGTGTGGATGCGGGCGTGGCTGCGGAGTTGATCAGGTCTGGGATTTCCGGAGTTTTTCGAAAGCACGATTCCGCCGCATTGCTGGCACAAGCAATTCGTGAGGTGATGGCCGGCAAAGTCTGGTTGGACCAAGAGCAATTACAAACGGCCCTGAGAACTGAGGTCGGAGCCCAACAAGATAATCGAACACGGCCATTCACGGAACGGGAACAGCAGGTGATTTCTTGCGTGTTCGAGGGGCTTGCGAATAAAGAGATCGCGGTGCGAATCGGAGTGTCGGAGAGCTCGGTTAAAGCCACATTTCAGCAATTGTTCTCGAAGACCGGCGTTCGGACGCGCAGTCAATTGGTCCGCATCGTGTTGGAGCAACGACAACCAGACGGGACTTATTCTTGATCCATTCATGATCCACGAAACGTTTCCATGCCTTACTGAAACCGCTTTCGGAAGCCATCCGTGTCGCGTAGTTTCAGTAACTTACCGTCAACTCCGGCCCTTTCACGGCGGTAACGCGGGTTCAAATCCCGCCGGGGACGCCAACCACCAAATTATTCCCAATGGGTTAACTTCGACTTTCGCCGCAGAACGCCGCAAAACATTTCCACGGCGCGATCCTCTGCCGTCCTTTGGTCCTGTGGGACGACGTGCGCGCAGCGTGCGAGCATTCGCAAGTCCGAGTGAAACGACCCCGTGCAATGCCCAGCCGTTCGAGAATCGGGTGCATGATGTCCCGACACAGCTGTCTCAGTTTTGGGGTGCACTCCAACACTAGTTACTCAAGAAAAATTCTCCCAAAAGACGCGAGCGTGGCAAACTCAAGTATATTATCCACCGTTCACATGAAGGTTGACCTTTCGCTCTCATGAAAATCCGGCGTCTTTCGTCTCGCATATCTGACCTATCCGCAACTTGCCTTATACTGATTTTCCTGTGCGCCGCCCCCGCGTGGGCGCCGAAAGATGGCTCACGCGTCCCATCGACTGGGCCCAGCTACACCATCGACGATCTGGGAGAATTGCCCTCTATCTCCGACGACGTTACCGTCTCCTTGAATCGCGACGGCGCCGTGGCGTATTGGACTAAAACGGCGGGTGCGATCCACGCCACCCTGTGGCAAAACGGTCGCGTCACTGTGTTCGACGATGTGCGCGGATACCCCAACACGATCGCTGACGCGATAAACCGTCATGGCGATGTTGCGGGGTGGATGAACTCCAGCCGCAATCCCGTGGATAGCCTTTCCACCACGCAAGCGTTCATCCGTCATGGCAAACGCATCCGCGTCGTCCCCGGCCTCGGTGGACGCGATAGCCGCCTGTATGGCCTGAATGACAAAGGCGCAGCCGTCGGAGCCGCGGATAGCGGCTCCGGCACGCGCCATGCATTTGTGGCTCTCGGCTCCACGAGCGCCGATCTCGGAACGCTTCCGGCGGGAAAGGCCAGCGCTGCCTACGCCATCAACAATGCCGGAGTCATCGTCGGCTCCGCCGACGTCGACGGCCAGACCGAACATGCGGTCTCATGGGTAAATCGGCAAATCACTGACCTCGGCGCCCTTCCCCATGGAAGAGCGAGCCGCGCAAGAGCGATCAACGACCGCGGACAGATTGTAGGATTCAGCGAAACTCCCAGTGGAATCCATGCATTTCTTTATGGCGCGGGCGCGCTCCACGACCTCGGCACTCTTGGCGACGATCCCAGTGAAGCCTCCGGAATTAACAACCATGGCGAAGTCGTGGGAGCATCGAACGTCACCCGGACCCAACGCCATGCCTTCGTGTGGCGCAACGGTCGAATGACCGATCTGAACCGGTTTCTGCCGCCGGGCTCCGCCTGGATTCTCCTCGATGCCTTCAGTATCAATGATCGCGGCCAAATTGCCTGTTCCGCCCGCCGCAAGGGCCAAGCCACCCACCTGCTCCTGCTCACCCCGCGATAAATAACTTAAAGACTTTTCAGTAACTGGTGAACTTCCATTGCTGCCACGTGTGTCCCTGGTATGGATACTGGTCGATTTCTTCCCCAACGTATGTCCCGCCTCCATCCACGTCGAGGACCAGCCCGCTGTTGACGCTCGTCAACGTGTATACGCCCTGGCCGGCGGAAGCAACCGTCCAAACCTGATTCGCATACCCGTTCGCGGGCCACTGGTCGACCAGCGCGCCGTTTGCCTTCGACGCCCCCATCACATCGAGCAGTTGGCCGCTTGCCCCATTGGTCAGCGTGATCGCATTGTTGCCCAGATTCTTCACCACCCATTGCTCGTTCGCGCCGTTCGTCACTTTCAGTTGCTCCATCACGAGCGCGGGCGTTTTCGAGGAATTGGGATCCCCCAGTGCCAGCCCACTGTGAACGCTGGTGATGACATACGTCCCGTTCGGAATCAGGTTGACGCCGCCGTTCGCGCTGTTCACGTTGAGCGTAAACGTCTGAGTGCTTTCGCACCCGCTGGCGTTGGTGTAAGTGGCCACAAAACTGTTCGTCCCCGTGCTCAACGGAATGTCGTTAATCTGGCGCGCGCTCGATGTGAATCCGCCCGGCCCGGTCCAACTCCATCCTCCCGGGAATGGTTGCGGGCCAAGGTTCACTTCGGCCGCTGGAGCGACCCCCGCTTCCGTCGTCTCCTGCCACGCGCCCCAATTCACCTCGATATAAGGAGTAATCGGCGTAGGAGTGCACGTCCCGCCCGCCGGCAAAAGTCCATAGACCGCGATCAGTTTCGAATCGGTCCCCACGTACACCTTGCCATTTGCAATGGTGGGAGCCACAAACTTTGCGTAATTCCCATACGCATCCCGCGCCGGGTTCTGCGACGTGCTCCATAACAGCCTGTTCAGGTTGGTCGCGTCGTAAGCGTACAGATTGCCGCCCACCGTCGCGTGGTCCGGGTCCGCTGTAGGCGCTGTCGCCCACACAATTCCAGTGCCCGCGGTAGTCCCATTCGAGGACACCGAAACTGTCCCGCTCGTCGTTCCCCCGGGGGTCGAGTATGCGCTTTCCGAGGCCGGTGAGGTATTGAACATCCCGCCCGTAAACTCGTACTGCTTGAGCGGCTCGTTCACTCCCCATATATAGAGGTTGTTGTTCCAGAACGCCGGATTGCCCCACATCCCGTTCGTGGCCTGAAATTCCTGCACCACCTGGTCTCGCGAGGTATTCAACTTCCCCATGTTGTTCGTATTGACCACATAAAGCATCCCCGCCTTGCTTCCCCCCGCGATATAACTCGTCCCTGGGATCGCGAATGCGCCCGCCGAACCCAGGTCGAGATCGTTGCTGTTCCAGTACCCATACTGGTTGGGCTTGAAGTAATCCGCCACCGTCAGAGTGCTCCCGCTCGGCGCGAGTTTCACGAAACTCTCCCCATAATCCCCGGCCACATTTTCCGTGTTCACCGTGCTGTTGCCCGTCACCACGTAAATATTGTTGGACGAGTCCACCACCGGCCCCTGGCCTCCCATCCAGATCGCCCCTTGCCCGCTGTTCGGTGTCGTGTTGAATACCTGGACCTGCTGCAATGTCGTCGCGTTATACCCCAGCATCCATCCGTGATACGGAGTGTAATCTTCATGCGAAGACATCGGCAGGTACACCACTCCATTCACCAAACTTAGCGCTGCCCGCTGGTTACCCTTAGCGGCTACGAACGTGACGATCCCGTCGCTGCTCCCCATGCCCGTCCCCGCGACGGACGCCGCGATCTCCACCGGGCCCCCGAACTTTTCCGCGCCGGTTGTAATGTCTAGCGCATGAAGGCGAAAAATTTGCACATCGCTCTCATACGTCTTGGCCACCACATAGATCGTCCCGCTGCTCGGGTCGATCACCGGCGTGCTGATAATCCCCACTTCCACCAGAATATTTTGCGTGCCGATCACAGTGCTCGGAACCGGCGTCCCCAGCGAAACCTGCCAGTACTCCACGCCTGTATCGGCATCGAACGCGTACACGCTGTCGTGCGCCGTCGCAACATAAAGCACATTGTGCTTCGCCCCGGCGATCGTGACCCCCGGATCGTACAGCGGCTGCGCATACGTGAAGCCGTCGATCGGCAGCGTAAACAGCTTGCCAAACGACGTTTCATTGACATTGCTGGTGGTGAGAATGGTCTCGTTAGGATTTGCCCCGGACCGCCCCAGGTCGTTGTGCTGCGTCAGGACGCTGGTGGTTTGACCAAGGCCGGGCCGTATGAACGACATCGTCAGGACGACGAATGTCAGCGTGATCGAAGAGATCCGCGAAATAGACGTCCGCGTCGTGGCTCGCAAAATTCGTGCAATGCAACCAATCATGGGGCAGCGCCTCGTCATTAAGTGCCTGCAACTTCCTCAAGTCCATGCAACTGTACCGCCAAATTACCGGTTGGATGCATCCTCCGCTCCCAATGTTGACTACACGCACCCCGGAGATGTTGGCGCAATGTGGAAGTTGAGGACAAGGGAGTAGGACGAATGGAGAGGGTGGACACTTCTCATCCATGCTGCCGCGAGAGATACCACAGACTGAGGTCCGGTACAACCACGTGGGAGATTTCCCGTCGATGCTGACGGCAAATATTCCAGCATTCACTTGAACTGTGGTCGGTCGTCCGACCGGGCGGCTTCGCCTTTATCGTGACGCTGAGTGCGTCGTCGCACGACGAAAAAGTTCAGGTCGCAGCGAGGTCGAGTTCGCTGATAAACTCTTATCCGCGATGCGCTATCAGTTTGAGGGGCCCTTGGAGAAGTGCGACTGCAAATCCGAGGTACCCTGACCGACGGGGAGTCGACGCCCGATGAAGCCCGATCCGACGCACACACCCGAAGTAGAGGGCAGATCGCCCGTCCTCGCACAGGCAGTAGCCGCGCCGCTCACTCGCGCTGCGATCTTCCTGGTCGCAACGCTCAATCCGGGTTCTGAAAATTGCTGCACGCTGCGCTCGCTCTGCGGAGATATCGCAGCGCTGGTGCGCGCAGTGGAATTTCGTGACTTGGAGGGAGGACTTTCCTGCGTCATCGGGTTCGGGTCCGACGCGTGGGACCGAGTCTTCGGTCAGCCGCGGCCGGCTGAATTGCATCCTTTCCGGGAGATTCGTGCCGGGGCGCGCCATGCGATCTCTACACCCGGCGACCTGCTGTTCCACATCCGCGCCAAGCGCATGGACTTGTCTTTCGAACTGGCCACGCAGATTATGACGCGTATCGGAAATGCCGTTTCCCCGGTGGACGAAGTGCAGGGTTTCCGTTACTTCGACGACCGGGATCTCATGGGTTTCGTCGACGGGACGGAGAATCCCAGGGGCACGGCGGCAGCCGACGCCGTAGTAGTCGGCGACGAGGACGCTGACTTTGCCGGCGGCAGTTATGTCATCGTTCAGAAGTATCTCCACGATCTCGGCGCATGGAATGCTCTCTCCACCGAAGCGCAGGAACGCATCATCGGCCGCACCAAGCTTTCCGATATCGAATTGGACGATTCTGTCAAACCGACCTCAGCACACAACGCGCTTACCACAATCGTCGAGGACGGGAGAGAGGTCAAGATTCTGCGGGACAACATGCCTTTCGGCCGACCCGGGCACGGGGAGTTTGGCACCTATTTCATTGGGTACAGCCGTTCGCCCCGCACTATCGAACAGATGATCGAGAACATGTTCATCGGGCGCCCTCCCGGCAACTACGACCGGCTGCTGGACTTCAGCCGCGCCGTGACCGGAAACTTGTTCTTTGTGCCGTCGGCGGTATTTCTGGAGAACGTGATCGAAGACCAACCGCTCCCTGCGGTTGCGGAATCCCATGCGGTGCCCTCGGCGGTCGAACCTTCTCCATCCAGCCCATCGGCGGGTGAAGGGTCGCTCGGCATTGGATCTCTCAAAGGAGACACACGATATGAATAATCTCCATCGCGAGCTAGCCCCCATTTCCGATTCGGCCTGGGCTCAGATTGAAGAGGAAACATCACGGACGCTCAAGCGCTATCTCTCCGGACGGCGCGTTGTCGACCTGAAGGGCCCGGCCGGGAGTGCGCTTTCCGCGATCGGGACCGGTCACCTGAGGACAATCGCCGCACCGGCGAAAGGCATCGTCGCGAGCCAGCGAGAGGTGAAGGCACTCGTCGAGCTGCGAGTTCCGTTCGAACTGGATCGCCAGGCGGTTGATGACGTCGATCGGGGTGCGAACGACTCGGACTGGCAACCCGCGAAGGACGCCGCGCGGCAGATTGCCTTTGCCGAGGACGCCGCCATATTTGAGGGCTACGCTGCTGCCGGTATCGAGGGCATCCGCCAAGGGACCAGCAATCCGATTATGACTCTCCCCGCCGACGTGCGTGAGTACCCGGACGCCATTGCACAAAGTTTAAGTCGGTTACGTCTCGTAGGTGTCAATGGTCCCTATGCCGTGTTGCTCGGAGCCGATGCCTACACGGCACTCGCCGAAACCAGCGATCACGGATACCCGGTGCTGGAGCATGTTAAGCGGCTGGTCAAAGATCAAATCATCTGGGCGCCCGCCATCGCGGGCGCTTTCGTACTAACCACTCGCGGCGGTGATTTCGAACTACATATCGGGCAGGACGTCTCCATCGGCTACCTCAACCACAACGATGCCGTGGTCCATCTGTATCTGCAGGAGACATTCACTTTCCTTCTGCTTACGACCGAGGCCGCTGTCGCTCTGGTGCCCCCCGTGAAGGCAAAGAAAACTTGACGCTATAGAGGCGTTACCTCGCTGGCTTGATCGCAATCGTTCGAGATGCACGTTGATCCGGCTCGATGGCCAGCAGGGCAGCTTTCTCCAGATCAATGATCCGGACCTCGTGCTGAGTGCGTGGAAGCCCGCGGAAGATGGCCCTGGGTACCATCCTGCGTTTTCTCGATCTTGGCGCCACCACGCGCACTATTTGGGCAGGGATACCGCTGCTGCAGCTGCAACAGGCCTGGCAGACCGACGCCGTCGATAAAAATGAAAAGCAGCTTCCGTTACAGGGAATCTCGGGATTCGAGTTCATCATTCATCCGCACGAGATCGTTACCGTGCGGCTGGTCGGCAAGGGCGCCACGCAACCACCCGCAAACTAAGCAGTGGATTCGCAGTTACGAAACGGTGAGGCTGTACTACATCAACATCAAACGAGATCATCCGTGACGGCGCTGGAGATGGCGTTGCGGGCCTTGACCAAGTCTTTCTCAGGCAACATTTTGTTCTTTTTGGGTTGCATTCGAGAAATCCTGTCATTAGCTTACGATTATGGATCCTGTCTTCGGGTTCGTGAAATGGGCCGACGGTGCGTTGCAGGCCCCCGGGCTCAAAATATCGGAAAAGAAGCTCGGACAACTTACGGGAATATTTCGTGACCGGCAAGCCTGGGAGCAACTCGATCCCGAAACAGTGGTGTATCGAGTCTGGTGGTGGGAACCCGTCGCATCCGGCACTGAGGGCGGCTTGTTCTGGGGACTTACTGAAGTCCAAGCTGGTCGCGTTGGCGGGGAATACTTCATGACACGTGGGCACTGGCACGCGACCCGCAATCGCGCCGAATTCTACGGCACAGTCGCGGGCAGCGGAAAACTCGTGCTCATGGACCGCGCGGGGCGCACGTGG
>JBEKOW010000228.1:0-7215 GCA_049521375.1 Terriglobales bacterium | reverse complement strand
ATATCGGCCTTCGTGTCGCCGGCCACGGTTACAGCTTTCGATGAATTCTTCGCACCTTCGTGCCAGCCCACGACGGTGTACTGCCCGTCGGGAACGTTCTCGATCTTGAAATCCCCACTCTTGTCGGTCTTTGCGAAGTATGGCGTCGGCACCACCACGATGTACCCGGCCATCTCCGGGTGCACATTGCAAAGAAGTGCCGCCACTCCCGCCTGCTCAAACTTGAAAGGCCGCTTCTCGCCCGTTGGCCAGGTCCCAAGATTCTTGCCGGGCAACTTCTTGCCTCCCTGCATCAGCGAGGGCCAGAAAACGTTGTGCGCAACCTTGTCGCTGTTGAGAAAGTCGACCGTGGTTCCCACCTGCACGACCATGATGTGCGGCTGGAACAGCAGCCCTTTCTGATCCATCACGGGATGCTCAGACGGTGCCGGAAATGTTTTGCCGGCAATCGTGTCCACATACACCACCGATTCGCCGGTGACGCCCGAAACTTTCCCGCTGATGCTGCCCGCGCTGGCGGCGATACTCAGCGCCGCTAGCAGGGCCATGGCTGCAATGCAATTACGTGTCATTACTTTTTCTCCTTATGTCTGTCCAAATGTCTGTCTTGCGAGGATCTGTCCCAATCCTTGCTGATTAGTAAACGAACTCCAGCGCCGCCGTGGCGGTGTTCGTGCGGAACGGGTTCACCGCATTTCCATTGGAGTCGTAAGTCAGCGCCTGTTGCGGCCGGAACTGGTATTCAAATGACGTCTTGATGTTGGCATGAATCAGGAACTGAACTCCCGGCGTGATCCGGTCACGTGTGGTTCCCACCGGCGAGTAGTAGTTCGAACTCCCCGATCCGTTCAGGAAGTCCGCCGAGGACTGAACACGGTCCCAGCGCATGATCCCCATGACCCACGGCAGCACCAGGTAGTCAGCCTCCATGAACCCGCCATTGAATTTCGCTTGCGGACCCGGCGTAAATCCAGTAAACCCCGAGTTAAGCAACAGATCCTGATCGTGCCCGTACATGTACAGGCCGAATAGATTGAAGGTGCGGTAATTAAAGCTGAAGTCGCCGCCGACGCGATAGAAAGGCTCGTGCGCGGTGAGCGCTGCCTGTGTCTCGCCATCCGACAAGTAACCCGAGAACCGCTGCGCCGATTTGCCATAGAAAGAGAAGGCACCGACGCTCAGGTAAGTATGGTCGCGAGGCCCCGTGGGCCCCGCCGCCTGAATGTCTTTCCGGCTCGTCTCATCCTTCTCCAGATTGAAACGATAGGACACATTGGCATACAGATCCTTGAAATTGGAATCCGAAAAGAATCCGACTCCTCCCGCCGAGCCGCCAGTGGGCGATGGGACATTCGGGGCAGCCGCGGAATTCCCGCTCGTATTCTGGTCCACGATTGCCAGCGAATAGTGGTAGCCCTGGTAGAGGTGGCCTCCACTCAATTCCACCCCATGCCCCGCATCCTGTAGCGAAGAGATGTTATTTACGCCCGGCGATCCGTTCGCCGGATTGGGTACCCCGATGTTGGCCTCGGTGTAAATATCGTAGGGACTGATGTTTATGGATCGGGCCTGGGTGAAAGGCAAGTCCAACTCAAACTGGCCAACGCGGAGCGTAAGGGCGTCGGTCGGCAGTTTGATGAGGCGACCGATATTGACGAAGCGCAGGTAGCCGTCCCCCAGGCTTCCGTTGGCATTTTCACCGGAAACGCTGAGGTCGTCGTCAACCCAGAAAGCGATATCGCTGCCGAAGTTTCCGGCCATGAAGATGCTGAAGAAGCCGGGCTCAAAGTCGGTCCGCGGAACCCCTGGCGGCAGCACCGACCCGGGCGTAGAACCAGCTAAGCTACCGCTATTGTAGTAGTTATTCGCGCTGCGTCCGGTGTACTGGAAAAACTGGTTGAAGCGCAACCCAACCTGCGGAATCCCCGGAATCGTACCCGGCCATATCACGTGCGGAAACATCTCTTTCTGCGCCGGGGCCCCCAGCATCACCGGAGGCACCTTGATGAAGTCTTCGTCATTTTTCGGGAATTTGAAACCCGCGTCCTTGAACGCCTTTCCGAAATCGTTGAGCTTTGGGAAATCGATATGGCAGGTCGTGCACGAAGTGCCATATTGCCGGGAGAATGCCGGAATGGCATGACCGTAAGGTGTTGACATCACAGCCAATGCCACGATCAAGAACCATGGCGCAAGATTCCACGTACGCATGCCATATCTCCTCAACACATGATTCAAATGCTCTTTATCCTGCCCCGAATCAATGCGGGCCATTGTCAAGTAGCTGTAAACAATCTGGCAGTGCGGTACATCACATCTCCGCGTGAGGTACCTCACAATTCGGTGTTGGTGTGCGGATAAAACCGCGTGGAAGCGCAGGTCCGATTCGACGAAAAATAAATTGGAAATAATGGAGTCTGCTTTTTCAGAGACGATTTTTACTGCTGCTCTCCGGTCGGAAGGCTTGCCCAGAGTGGCGCGGAACGCGCGGGAGGGGTTTAGAACTGCGCTCGTGGTTGCAGGAGGGATGGACGAAAGGCTTGCCCAGAGCGGGGTGTCGGTCATTCCCGAAATGGGAAAAACTTGACACGGTGTGCTATGTAAACGGCTGCCAGTTTTCGGCTTTCATCGGTTTTCCTCGCCTTTGGCACCCGGTTTTTGGTCGCCGGGACGGCTGCCGAGCAGCTCCCGGACGAGCCGCTACTCGAGACGCGTCTTCAAGGAATGCTACCGTGGTCGGGGCGACCCGGCCGAGGATTTCGCAAACAGTTCTTCTATCTCTTTTGATTCAACTTCACCCGAGGAGTTATAGAGCGCGTTGCCATTTGCATCCAGCACCACCACGTGGGGAATGTATCCTTTGTAGTATTCCTTGACCAGTTTCTGTTGCTCGGGAGAGCGCTTAGTATCGAGGTCAATCACCACGAAATGAACTTGATTGCGGTACTTGTTATACAAATCCACGGTGCGGCGCGCCTGCCGCTTGGAATTGAAGCAGCCTTCCCCGTAAATAATCACGTAATTCGTCTTTCCCGCCACAAAACCGGACTGCGCATCGTCGCCCGTGATCAAGGGCCCGTCCAGGCTGTCACTTCCGTAGTCAAGTTTCGCATTGAGTTTTAGATTGTCGATGGCGAATAATGCCGGCCCCATGAGGATCAGCAGCAGAATCGATTGCAGAATGTTTTTTTTCATGACTATTTCTCGATGTCCAGTGGGAATGATTCCTCGTTGATTTTCGATTTATCCGTGTAGCGCCCCAGAGCCTGAGCGGCCACTTCTCGAAACGACGGTTTTTTCCCTTATGTTCCGCCGGCAAATAACCGGCTCCGAAGTAGAGTCTGCCGTCCGGCGTGATGAAAGACGTAAGCGGCAACCCAGCCGGCAAATTCAGAATGGCCTGCGCGCGCTGTAGCTGCGCCACCAGCCTGGGAGAGGCATCGTAGTCGACTTTGACCGCGACGAAGTGCCGATTGATGAATTTCGCGGTTGCGGGACTGGTGTAGCTTTCGCGATCCATGAGTTCACACCAGGGACACCATACCGCTCCCACATCAAGAAGGATGGGACGGTCCAACTCTTTCGCTCGCCGAAAAGCCTCCGCCGACCATGGGTACCAGTCGACCGGCTGAGAAAGAGCGCGATCGAGATAGGGAGAATTCCCTGGACCGAGGTGGTTGGTTTTTCCCTGCGCGGTCACTGTAGCGATGGAAGCAAGGCTTAAGACAACCGCCAGCAGAATTTTCATACGCATGAAACATCAGATCGCGCGAAGGTCAAAAAGTTTCAATGCGACGATTGACATGGCATGAGGGGGTCCGAAGCCCGCGATGTTCTGGTGAGCCTTCGCATTCCCGCAAGTTGCGTCACGGCTTGTAACTTTTCGCGGTCCGGCACATCTTATAGATGCGCCGGGGATCAACGGCGCCAATTCGAAGTTCAACAGGAGAAAAGTTCATGAACAAGATTCGCGGTTTGATGGCAATGTGTCTTTTGGCAGTCTCCCTCGGCGCGGTTGCGCAAACCAGCGGCACAACCAGCCAGGACAGCATGAAGCACGACGACATGAAACAAGACCAGATGCACAGCGACCAGATGAAGAAGGATGATGCGAAGAAATCCAAGAAGTCCAAGAAAGCCAAGCAAGACAATATGAAGAAAGACGACAACATGAAGAAGGACGACATGAAGAAGGACGACGGGATGAAGCAGAACTAGGAGTGCCGTCCTGGAACTTCGGGGGATTCAAGACGAAATGCAAGCAGGGTTTCGGCTTTTGGACTTCAGGGGGTCAGGAGTGTGCGCGACAACTCGGTCGTCCCTCCTCCGGGACTCATCACCAGGAATGCCGTAATCCCGGCGCTGAAAAGCGCCGGGTTATTGACCATCGCGAATTAACCCATCGTGGCTTGGGACTTCCTACCCGCGATCCTCTACCGGCCAAACCAGCGGTCGAACCAGCGCAGCATTCGCAGCGTGTAATCGCGCGCATCCTCATCCTTGTAAAAGACGTGGCCTTCATTCGGATAGACGACCATCTCGGCCGGCTCGCGCATCGTCTGCAGCGCGTGATACCACTCGATCGACTGTTCCATCGGCACCTCGCCATCGCGATCGCCCACGAGGATGAGGGTCGGCGTCTTCACATTCTTGACAAAGCGAATCGGATCCGACTTCTGATAAACCGCCGGGTCGTCATACACCGACGCCCCAAAAAATGGAATCATCCACTCGGAAATATCATTCAGCCCGTAGTAACTCTGCCAATCCGACAGTCCCGCACCCGCTACCGCGGCCGAAAAGCGTGTGGTCTGCGTCTCCGCCCACATCGTCATGTAGCCGCCGTAACTATGTCCCCGAATTCCGATCCTCTTCGCATCGATCGGATACTGCTGGAGCATCGCATCGACGCCGGCCATGATGTCGCGATAATCGCCGCCCCCGAAATCCTTGACGTTGCCTTGCGCGAACGCCTCCCCTTGTCCGTAACTTCCGCGCGGATTCGGACACAGCACAAACCACCCGAGCAGAGACGCCGCCGTCATCTCGCCCATCCCGGCCGGCCACTTTGAGATGCATGCCCACGAAGGGCCTCCATGCACGCTTACAATCAGCGGATACTTTTTCGCAGGATCGTAATCCCTGGGCAAGGTGAGCCACCCTTGCACGCGCTTCTCGGCCCCGTCGGGATCCCTGCTGACCCAATGCACGTTGCGGCTTTCACCCCAGTTGGCGTGAACATCCTCGTTGACATGCGTGACCTGCCTCCACGCCCCCATCGGCCCGACCCATACTTCAGGAGGAGTGTTAGCCGACTGGCGTACGACCGCGCTCACCGAGCCATCCCGCGAGAGCGAAGCGGCCGGAACCCACACATCCGCGCTGGTGCCGATCGTCTCTTCCGCGCTCCATCCCTTCCAACTCGAGCCATCCGGCAAACCCGCCGCCGGGACGACCGCATATCCGGCGTTGCCATCGACGTCCGCGACCACGCCCAGGCGATCCGGCGCAATCCACGACAAAGAAGAAGGAGACGCATGGATGCCGGGAGTCAAATTACGCGACGCGCCTCCCGCCACCGGCACAACCTGGACGTCTCCGCCGGTAAGTCCAGCATCGCTCATCAACCCCTCGATGAACGCCGCTGACTTTCCATCCGGAGAAACATGCGGCTCGGCAAGCTGCCACTTGGGTTTATAAATCTCACGCATCGTCCCGTTTCGCGCATCGACGCAGTACAGCCTCGCAATCCACCAGTTGTTGTCCCCCGATCCGTGGGCCGCAGTCGCGACCCAACCCCTGGAGTCCGGCATCCAGTCATATTCGTAGACATAAACATCGGCCGGGCTAACCTGCGTCAAATCCTTTGTGCGCAGGTCGATCACGGCAATCCGTTGCTCAAAGATTCTCTCCCCGACCACGCCCGCCAGCGGAGTCATCGGTTGCAGCGGCCCCGCGATACGCGGCATATCTTTTATATAAAGGACGGAGATTTTCGTCCCGTCCGGCGAATACCGGGGCGCCTCGGCGTACCCTTTCAAGTCAGCGAGCTTCGCGACCCCGGTTCCATCGCTCGCGGCTCTCCATAACTGCGAAGCCGGCGCGTCTCCCGCTAAGTCAGCGAGCCAGGCCAAAGATCGGCTATCGGCGGACCACGTAAGATCGCGCGCGGACAACTTCTGCTCGACCGCGACCGGATGCGCTGGCCCCTCGGCATTGTTGTCGTCCGCGGCCGCAACCAAGAGTCGGCCGTCGACACAGTAGGCAACCCACTTCCCGTCGGGCGAGATGGCTACCTGATCGATCTTTCTGACAGACGGCAGAGAATCGACGGCCGCCGCGATGCGGTCCTGAGCGAGAGTCGTATCACCGGCAAAAAAGCCAGCACCAATCAAGGAGAGAGAAAAAACGAAAACCGATCTGAGTGTTGAGAGAAGCTTCATGGTGGAAAGAGAGTATACAGAATGCGCGGCGAAGGCGGGGACGAAGACAGAAAACGGCTATTGCTTGCCCGTAGCGAAATTATCTACGGTAGCCGCGCGATTTGCATCTATTACGATGGCGTTTATTTTAGAGGGTGAGCGTTCGCGATGCGCGGTGCAAGAACGCAAAGTGCGCGGTCGATTGTTTGGCTGACGTTCCTCCCGGCTGATGCTCAGGCGTGGCTCGGGCTCTTGGAACGCAATGAGAATGGGAGAAAGTGATAAATGTTCTCTCCCGCCGTGGCGCAGCTCTTGCTCCCGACCATCATCGCTGCGAGTGTGGCGCTGATGCTGGTTCGCCCGCGCGGCGTGCCAGAGGTCTACTGGATCGGCGGAGGCGTTGTTCTTCTTCTACTGCTTCGGCTAATCCATCTGCGGCTTGCATGGCGCGCTGCCGGCAGAGCGCTGGATGTCTGCTTTTTTCTCATTGGCATGATGCTGCTCTGCGAACTGGCGCGCGAGCATGGCGTCTTCGACTGGCTTTCAGCCGTCGCCGTGCGAAAAGCGGAGGGCTCCTGCCTGAGACTGTTCACTCTCGTCTATGCGGTCGGCACCGTGGTCACTGTGTTTCTGTCCAACGATGCCACGGCTGTCGTCTTGACGCCGGCCATCCTGACGGCGGTGCGCAAAGCGAAAGTCCAGCCGCTCCCCTATTTGTTTGTTTGTGCCTTCATCGCCAACGCGGCGTCGTTTCTGTTGCCGATTTCAAATCCGGCGAATCTGGTCGTTTTCG
>JBEKOW010000227.1:0-12434 GCA_049521375.1 Terriglobales bacterium | reverse complement strand
GGAAAATTTATAACCTTGGAAGGTCTCGACGGCAGCGGCAAGAGCACGCAGATCGAGAAACTGGCGCGGGCATTGCGCGCTCACGGAGTTCCGGTCACTGTCACGAGAGAACCCGGCGGGACCACGACCGGAGAGAAAATTCGGGAAGTACTGCTGCATTCGACGACCACACGGCTCTCTCCGCTGACCGAGATGGCGCTGATGTTCGCTTCGCGGGCGCAGCACATTCATGAGGTGATTTTGCCCGCGCTGGCGGAAGGCCGGGTCATATTGTGCGACCGCTTCACCGATTCGACGGAAGCGTACCAGGGCGGTGGGCGGAAACTTGGAACAAAACCGGTGCTCGCTCTCCACGAAATTCTGTGCGGCGGGATCGAGCCGGATCTGACGCTCCTGCTCGACAACGATGTCGCATTCAGCGTGGAGCGGGCGCGGCGCCGGAATCGAAAACATAAAGCTGTGCGGCCGGAGAAGGACGAGGATCGTTTCGAACAGGAAAGTCGGGCGTTTTTCGGGCGGGTGCGCCATGTGAATGCGCGCGGCACTCCGGCGGAGACGCACGCGATCATTATGGAAGTGGTGCGGAAGAAGTTGAAAATCAGCTCCTAGCTGCTAGCTTCTAGCCAATAGCTGGAACATGACGAGTCACAGTCGAAGCGGGCGCGGTCGGCCCGGTCACTCGTTGACGAGGTTGAGCCAGAGGCTAGGGGCTAATCGCTAAAAAAGCTTTCTTATGCCCTTTTCTGATTTTGTCGGCAATCCGGACGTCGTGCAGCGCTTGCGTGAGATGCTGGCGCGCGATCATTTTCCGCACGCCGTCATCCTTGCGGGAGCGCACGGCGCGGGCAAGTACACGCTGGCGCTGATGCTGGCGCGCACGATGAATTGCCTCGAACACACGACTAGCGACGGGCTGCCCGATTTCTGCGGACACTGTTCGAACTGCACACGATTCGGGCTGGCGGGAAACATGGATGCGCGCTTTGCCGAGGCGGTGGAAGCGCGCGAGAATCTCCGCGAGACCGATAAAAAAGAGACCCGCATTTTTGTACAGACGCATCCCGACCTGCTTGTCATCCCGCCCGATCCGCCGCAGATGATGATCAAGGTCGATCAGGTGCGCCACGTCATCCAGCGGATTTACTATCGTCCGGCTGAGGCGCGCGAGAGCGTTTACATATTCACCAGTTCGGCCTTCATGAAAGAGGCGGCCAACTCGCTGCTGAAAGTGCTTGAAGAGCCTCCGGAGTTTGCCACGATTTTTCTGCTGACGGATAATGCCGGCGAACTGCTGCCCACGATTCGCTCGCGCTCGGCGATGTTCACGCTGGGCGCTCTGCCGGCGGAAGAAATCGAAAGCCAGCTTGCGCGATTGCGCGCCGATTGGAATCCGCGGCAGCGGGCGCTGGTGGCCCGATTGAGTGTAGGAGCCATAGGACGGGCGCTGTCCTTCGACCTGGAAGGCTATGTCGCCGCCCGCAGCCAGGCGCTGGTGATGTTGAAGTCTGCGCTCAGCGGGAACGATCACAGCGAGTTGTTCAAAACCACGGAAAGCTTCAGGCCGGGCGCCGATGGCCGTCAGAAGATCGACAACCTCCTGCGGACTCTGTATTTGCTGCTTGAAGATCTGATGTGCCTGCAATCGGGAGCGGGACGACTGGTGCGCAATACGGACATCGATGGCGAACTCAAGAAGATGGCGGGATCGGCGGATTTCGCCTGGGTGCAACGCGCCGCCGAGGGGCTAGCAGAGGTGGAGCGCGGCGTGCGGCGCAACCTGCTGCGTTCGCTCTCTCTGGACGCCTTTGCCACCGCGCTCGAACCGCGCGGGTGAAGGGGGAAACGGTACGCTAAGGTACGTTACCGTATCCGGCCGGCGGTGACACAAATCATTGTCAGAGTAACCTTGGTGTGGTACCGTACCAGTACATTTTCCCTCAAGACCCACAATCACTGGCTTTAGTGTTGTGGCATTTTGTGCCGCCCCCGTGCGCAGGTGGTGAATTATGAAAGAGACCTTAGACTCGGCTCCAGCCGATCAAATCATCGACCAGGAAGGCTTTGCGAATCGCAAGCTGATCCGTCCGTCGCTCAACCGAACCGACCATGGACCGAACAATCATGGCCATAACCATGGCCTCAGCCACGGAGCCAATCACGGGCCGAATCATGTGCAGGGCCATGCCCCCGCCGAGCGCAGAGAGCCGCGCGACCGATCCGCGGGCCCAGCCAAGAAAATCGCGCCTTCCGAGCAGACCAACGCCGAGAATTTCTATTACCAGAAGCAGATGCAGTCGAAGACTCCCATGGTGGTGGTGCTGCGCGATGGCGAGGAAGTCCACGGCTACATCGAGTGGTACGACAGAAACTGCATCAAGCTGAACCGCAGTGGCGCCGCCAATCTGATGATCTACAAGCCCGCGATCAAGTACATGTTTAAAGAGGGGGAGAGCGGGAAGCGGTAAAGCTCCTGGTCTTTGCTCTCGAAACTTGGACCGGACTAGCGCTTACCTTCCAGGGCCACCCTTTTCCAGTTGGTCGAGCCGCGAATTCAACTCCGTCCACCCGTCGTCCAGCATGCCGAGTTCGATCTCTTATAAATTTCTTTTAACTCTGTGGGCGCGGTGCATCCAAGCCGTTCTCCTGCGTTGGCCATGGAATCACCCTGGACTGAATGTCCAGATTCCTTGGGTGTGTAATATTATGTGGAGTATACTCCACATATGGAAACGATCCAGATTGTGGTCGACCGTAAGCTGCTGCAGGCAACCGACCAAGCCGCTCGACGGACGAATCGAAACCGCTCGGCCCTGGTGCGGGACGCGCTGCGGGAACATCTCCGAAACCTGGCTCTGAGAGAGAGAGAGGAGCGCGACCGCCGAGGCTATGCAAAGCTGCCCCCGACCGCAGGTGAGTTTCAGACGTGGGAGGCGGAGGCTCAATGGCCGGAAGAGTAGCCCGAGGTGATGTCCGCCTTTACCAGTTCGCCCCACCGGACAAAAAGAGGCCCGTAGTTGTCCTGACTCGGGCCAGCGCCATCGCCTATCTTGCGACGGTCACGGTTGCACCGATCACATCTACGATACGGGATGTGCCCTCGGAAGTGGTCTTGAGCGAAGAGGACGGGATGAAGGGCCTGTGTGCCGTCAACTTGCACAATGCGGTCACAGTTTCGCAGAATCGGCTGGGCAGGCGCATCGCCCAGTTGAGTTCACCACGCATGGGCGAAATCTGCGCTGCTCTGCGGTTCTCGCTCGGCTGCGATCTGGGTTAGTGCCAGAAGGAGTAAGCCGCCGGTCCAACTGCGGATGCTAGCCGCACGCTGCATTGACTGCTGAGAAGATCCAATCCAGATTACTAACGTAACCTTGTGGCAGCGCAGGGGCCCGCATAGCGTGTAGTCGGCAATGTCTTCTCGACCCTACAAGCGAAGGAAGTCTTCCCCCTCCTGCTACAACTGCGGGAGCCGTAGGCTGATCTTTGATCGCTTCTGCATGTACGAAGTGTGCGCCGATTGCGGATGCCACGCTGATCTTCCCACGGGGAAGCCTCTCATCGCTGTGCCAAAACCGCAGCTTGTGCCAGAACAGGTCCTGCCGAAGCCAAAGTCGGAACTTGTGCATGAGGAAACAGAGGGCACACGCGATTACCTTACAGGGTTGAAGAA
Source organism: Terriglobales bacterium (assembly GCA_049521375.1). Lineage (GTDB taxonomy): Bacteria > Acidobacteriota > Terriglobia > Terriglobales > Acidobacteriaceae > Acidiflorens. The sequence continues at coordinate 8,767 of JBEKOW010000227.1, read as the reverse complement.
TGCCCGCAGTTGTGTTGCTGATCTGAGCGAGCGTCTCAACCACCCAGAGCGGAAGTTCGCCGTCTTATTCGCGAATCTCATCCATTTCAAGAAAATAAACGAGCGGCATGGGAACTTGTTTGGAGACGAGGTGCTCCGCCGAATCGGCAAAGAACTGTTGGAACGAACTGATTTCAGCTATCGAATCGGGGGCAATGAGTTTGTCGTGATTGTGGAATACGCCAAAGACACCGATGGCATGTTGGCGTCGCTCTATCTTCAATATCTCTTCACCCTAGTAGGATTAAGTCTCAACATTGTTCTTAGTGCGCGGGTTGGAATCAGCGTCTACCCTGACGACGCACGAACTTTGGAAGGTCTGCTTTGGCGCGCCGATCAGGACATGTACAGCACGCCGCGCAAACTGGAAACGGCTTCCTAGCCGCAGGGTACGGACGGCTAATTCACAACTTCGGCAGCACGATCCCCTTCTGCGCCTGGTATTTCCCCTTGCGATCCTTGTAGCTGGTCTCGCAGACTTCATCGGACTGGAAGAAGAGGATCTGGCACAGGCCTTCGTTGGCGTAGATTTTCGCGGGCAACGGGGTGGTGTTCGAAATTTCCAGCGTGACAAAGCCTTCCCACTCGGGCTCAAAGGGCGTCACGTTGACGATAATCCCGCAGCGCGCGTAGGTGGATTTGCCGACGCAGACGGTCAGCACGTCGCGCGGAATCTTGAAGTATTCCACCGATCGCGCCAGCGCAAACGAATTCGGCGGGATGATGGCGACGTCGGCATTGACGGTGACAAACGAGCGCTCGTCGAAATTTTTGGGGTCGACGATGGTGCTGTTGACGTTGGTAAAAATCTTGAACTCGTCGGAGACGCGCAGGTCGTATCCGTAGCTGGAGACGCCGTAGGAAATCACGCCCTGGCTGACCTGCTTTTCCGAGTAGGGATTAATCATGTCGTGCTCTTGCGCCATGCGGCGGATCCAGCGGTCGCTCTTGATGCTCATGGAACTCCTTTGGGGATTTGTGATTGGTAATTTGTAATTGGTAATCTTGCGTTGGAATTAAGACCCAGGGAGAACGGGTATTCAATCACCAATTACAAATCGCAAATTACAAATTTCTCTCGGCTGGTGCTGCCATATTACGAGAATGATCCCCCCGTTGACAATCGAACCTATCTCCCATAGCATCAATGACTTGAGGCAAACTAAACTTCGGGAGACGGGGGCAACCCTTGATTAAGCTCGATATCATCAACGAAGTGGTCAACCGCACCGGCATCACCAAGACGAAGGCGGAGTTGGCCGTCGAAACCGTGTTCGAGAGCATGAAGAAGGCGCTCTCGACCGGCGACCGCATCGAACTGCGCGGTTTTGGAGTGTTCAACGTGCGCCCGCGCAAGACCGGCATCGGGCGCAATCCGCGGACGGGTGCGGAAGTTTCGATCCCGCCCGGCAAGGCCGTGCGCTTCAAACCGGGCAAGGAGTTGCAGTCGATCGACTAGGCTTTCTCGCAGCCTTGCAGACCGGTGCCCGCTCGAATGGCCGTTCGGGAGAGGTCCGATTGCGAGGTTTGAGCCTTGCGCTCTAAGTCTCTGCAAGCTGACTTCGACCTCCGACTCGATTTTTTGACCTCTGACCCGATTTTCCCCATGTCCGAATCCACTCCTGCTTTTCCCGTCTTCGCCAGCGACCCTCCGCAACCCGTGTGGATGGTTCGGCGTCCGCGGCCGAGGTGGTGGCTCTACGTTTTGTTTTTGCTGCTGACCATGTTCAGCACGACCGTGGTGGGAGCACGGATGGAATTCAACTATCTCCACCGGCAGCCGGTCTTTTCGCTGAACGACGACTCTATTTCCCTCTTCCCGATCGCATGGGCCTTCGAAAAACCGTCGAACCTTCTGCTGGGCCTGCCCTTCTCGCTGACACTCATGTTCATTCTGTTCGCGCACGAGATGGGACACTATCTTTACGCGCGTTATTATCGCGTCTACGCGACACCCCCGTTTTTCGTGCCCTTTCCCAGCCTGATTGGCACGCTTGGAGCATTCATTCGGATCAAGAGTTCGATTCCGTCGCGGGCGGCGCTGTTCGATATTGGAATCGCTGGACCGATTGCGGGATTTATCCCGGCATGCGTCGCACTTCTCGTCGGGCTATCGTTATCGCACCCGGCTGCCGGAGCGAGCACCCCTCAATTTCAGCTCGGATTCCCTTTGGCCTTCGCCATCGCCCACCGCCTGCTTGGGATTGCCACGCCGCTCTCGGCGCTCTCCCTGCACCCGGTCGCCGCCGCCGCCTGGGTGGGAATGTTCGCAACTGCGCTCAACTTACTACCGGGAGGCCAACTCGACGGCGGCCACATTCTGCATTCCATTTCGCCTCGGCTGCATTGGTGGTCGACGCTTTTGACTGTCCTCGCGCTCGTGCCGCTCGGGAAATATCTTTGGACCGGATGGTTCTTGTGGGCCGTCCTGCTGGCAATTACGGGCAAGCACCCCCCGGTCCCACCTTACCCCAAGGTAGTGGGACGGCGTGTTGGCATCGCGATCTGCGGGCTGCTCATACTGATTCTGAGTTTCACGCCTGCGCCGTTTACCCACAGCTCGGGCAAGGAAGTCTGGCCCGATATTCGGGACGGAGCGCGCGAAACTTTCCACGACCTGCGCGATGGCATCCGCCACAAGCTGCATCGGAGGTAGCGCACGCCATTTGCCGGTAGTTTCGTGCCCGAGGCTCGAGGCTCTCATCTCACATCAGCCAGACCGCATCCACATCCACAATAATCTGCGTGCGCGGAATCTTGCGCGCCGCAGCTTCCGCCAGCATGGCGCGCAGCAGCGCGTTCATCTTCTCGCGGCTTGGCGATTTTAGGATGAAGTGATAGCGGTAGTCGCGCTTCAGTCGCGTGATGGGCGCCGCCGCCGGGCCAAGTACGCGGATCCCTTCGTGCCGTGTTTTCTCAAACCAGAGTCCGAGTTCGCCCGACCAGGCCAGCGCTTCCTCCAGCTTTTCGCTGCGGACAATTACATTCGCGATCGCGCTGTAGGGCGGATAGTGCATCCAGCTGCGGAACTGCAGTTCTTTGTCGTAGAAGCCGGCGAAGTCATGCCTTGCGGCAAACTGAACGGCGTAGTGATCGGGGAAATATGTCTGCAGCACAACTTTCCCGGGCGAATTGCCGCGTCCGGCGCGTCCCGCGACTTGCGTCAGGAGCTGAAACGTTCTCTCGGCGGCGCGAAAATCGGGCAGGCCGAGCGCGGTATCGGCTCCCACGACGCCGACCAGAGTCACTCCGTGCACGTCATGCCCCTTGGCAATCATCTGCGTGCCGACGAGCATATCGAGTTCACCTTCGTTGAGCGCGTTCAAAGCACGCTCGAAATCCTCTCGTCCGCGAACCGTATCGCGATCAAGGCGTCCAATACGCGCTTGCGGGAACATGCCGTGCAGGAGCTCTTCCAGCTTCTCGGAGCCCGTGCCCACAAAATAAACGTATTCGCTGCCACACTCCGCGCACTTCTTCGGAACCTGCGCAACGAACCCGCAGTAGTGGCATTCCATTTTGTGCTCGCGCTTGTGGTGGGTCATGGAGACGGCGCAATTCCTGCACTGCAGCGCCTGGCCACATGCGCGGCAAAGCGCCACCGGAGAGTATCCGCGGCGATTGAGCAGCATCATGACCTGCTCTTTTTTCTCCAGGCGCTCGCGAATTTCTTCCGCCAGTTTGCGCGAGATGACTTGCTCCTTGCCGGTTTCCTGGAACTCCTGGCGCATGTCAAGGATTTCGACTTCCGGCAGCGGACGCTGCTCCACGCGGTCGGGAAGCTCCAGCAGCGCATACCTGTGCTTTTTCGCGTTGTAGTAAGACTCGAGCGATGGAGTCGCCGAGCCCAGAACAGCGACGGCTCCGGCCATCTTCGCGCGCATCACGGCTTGTAGGACGAGTCCTGTTCTTCATCCACAATCAGCAGCGCGAGGTCGCTGACGGGCGCGAAGACAGCCGAGCGCGTGCCGACCACCACGCGCGCTTCTCCGCGCTTGATGCGATGCCACTGTTCGGCGCGCTCGTCGTTGGAGAGTCCGGAATGCAGGATGGCGACCTCGTCGCCAAACACCTGAATCAAGTCGGCCGCCATCGCGGGAGTGAGGCCGATTTCAGGCACCAGAAGAATGGAGGAGCGTCCTTGTTCAAGCACCTCGCGCATGGCCGCCAGATACACGGCCGTCTTGCCGGATCCGGTGACTCCGTGCAGCAGCATGCCTGTAAATTTGCGCGACCCAACGCCTTCGAGAATTTTGGTCAGCGCTTCCTTCTGAGCCGCGCTGAACTCAAATTCAAACGGCGAAGGGCGGGGCTTGAATTTCGAAACGGTAAACCCTTGCGGCTCCTCGACGATTTCGATCAGGCCGCGGCGAACCAGCGTGCCCAGCGTGGTGCGAGGCACTTCGAGTCCGCGCAATGCTTCGACCTGAACGCGGCCGCCAGCCGCAGCCAGCGCCTCGATCAGATTTGCTTGATTCTCGTTGAGTTTAGCGTGTCGCGGGCGGACTGCCTGTCCCGAGGGTGTCTCGCCTTCGTCAGTCGCAGGATTTTCTTCTGCTGCCCGCAGCACCGCGACCTTGACGGTGCGCGCCGCATCGCGCACCGCCGAAACATCCTCGCGGACAATCCACTTTTTTCGCGTCATGCCGCTAAGCAAAGCCTTTGAAACACGCGTCGCCCCGCGCAAGCTCGCTTCGTTCACAGCAACGCCCTCGCGCTCCGCCAGATAATCAAGCACGCGGAACTCAAGCAGTTGCTGGTCCGGCGTGCGCTGCGAGCGCGGCGGAGATCCGGACACCCCTGCGAGGTGCAGCGCCATCTGGCCCTGCTCGGTGATGCGATAGGTGATGGCCCGCTTGAACTCCGCCGAAAGCGGCAGCATGGTGCGAAACACCTCGCCGACGGGCGCCAGATAGTAGTCGGCAATCCACTGTCCAAGTTTGAGCAATTGGTCATCGAGGACAGGCGAGAGATCGAGCGCCTCAATGACTTTTTTGGTCTTCACTTTCGGTTCGCGATCGTGCAGCTCGACGACGATGCCCGACATGCGCTGCTGCCGGAATGGCACGAGCACGCGGCCACCTACCACAGGCTCCATGCCGGGAGGGATGGCATAGGTGAAGGCCATGTCGAGCGGCACGGCAAGAGCGACGTCGCAGAAGAGAGGCATGGAGAGTGGCGCCGGGGTGTCGCCGGCAAAAGGAATCCTAACACTGGCGGCACAGTGGAAAGTTTCACGCGAAACGGCGGGCGATCAACTCGGCTTCAGCGTGTCGGCCAAATCGGTAAGCTTGTGCAACACACTGGCTGGCTTCAGCCCAAGCTCCTCCATCGGTGCGCCCGTGCGATTGATCCAATAAGTTGTGAGTCCGAACGACGCGGCGCCTGCGACGTCCCATCCATTCGACGAGACAAAACCAATCTCGCCGGGGTCGCTCATGTTGAGCTTCTCGACAGCCAACTGATACGCCTTCGGGGAAGGCTTGTAGATTTTCACTTCATCGACACTGATAATCGGGACCAGAGTGCTCCCCAGTCCGCTGTTGTTGACTACTGCCTCGAGCATGGATGGGCTGCCGTTGGAGAGGATCGCAAGCGGTACAGCGGGCAGCGCCCCGAGCGCATCTTTTACTTCCGGAAACGTAGCGAGGGCGTGGTACGGAGCTTCTGGCAGGCGAACGCGAGCGCGTCGGAGGTCACTTTTTCGAAATCTTCATAGCGGCCCATCAGACTTCGAAGCCACGTGTATTGCAACTGGCTCTCGCGCCAAATTCTGCTGAGGTCGCTTCCCTGCCCGGGATACAGTTGCTCGGCGAGCACGGCGACGGAGTGGACGTCGAACAGCGTCCCGTAGGCGTCGAATACCAGGGCCTTGATTTTTCCCGAGCCCATGATCCCCTCAAACAGACAACCTCATTGCGCCGGCGACTTCAGGCCCAGTTCCTTCATCACCATCTGCAGATCCTTCCAGGCTTCGCCTTTCTGCCGCGGATCGCGCAGCAGAAATGCGGGATGATAGGTGACCGCCAGCTTGCAGCCGTCCCAGCCAGGATCGTTGCTGCGAACACCTGCGGGCTTAAAGGCGTAGAAGCGGCCGCGCAGTTGCATCATGGACGAATTCATCGCGAGCAGCGTTTTGGCTGCCGTCGCGCCTAGGGCGACAATCACCTTGGGCTTGACGACCGCGATCTGCCGCATAAGAAACGGTGAGCAGGTCTCGCACTCTTCGCGCTCGGGAGTCCGATTTCCGGGGGGACGGCACTTTACGATATTTGCGATGTAGACCTGAGCGCGCTCGATCCCCATGGCCTTGATCATGTTGTTAAGCAGTTGACCGGCGCGGCCGACGAAAGGTTCTCCCTGCTCGTCTTCGTCCGCTCCGGGGCCTTCGCCGACGAACATCAGTTCCGCCCTCGGATCGCCCACGCCGAAAACGATCTGCTTGCGACCCTGCTTGTGCAGCGGACAGCGCGTGCAGTCGCCGAGGTCTTCACGGATGATCTTGAGCGCTTCCACCGGATCGCTGGCCCGGTGTTCCGGCTTCGGTGCCGGCACTTTAAACAAAGCCTCTTCAACGGCAACCGGCGCCGCGACGATCGCGGCCTTGCGTGGACTCATCTCTTCTCCCGCTTCCTGGTGGATTTCGGCAATGGTAGCCGCGGCCGGCGCAATCGATTCCGGAGCGCTCAATGGCTGCCGGTAAAAATCGTAAATACCCATCTCGTTGTAGTAACGGATTCTCGCGGCAAGCGCGGCGCGAAGCTCAGGGGCCAGGGTGCGGGGCATTGCGGATAAGGATAACAAACTCGGGGAGCGGGTGGGCCGCCAACTGAGTCGAATAGACGAAGTCTCGCCGAGATGTCGAGTTGATCCGCAACCTTGCGGCAGAAACTACTTCAACTCGATCTCGACGATCTCACCGGCAGTCTTACCTTCATTGGTCAACGAATGGGTCACCTTGGCATCGATCCAATGGATATCTCCGGCTTTGACCTCATGAGTAAACGACTTCCCTTCCGGGTCGGTCATCTTCAGCATGAGCGGAGTCGCCGCGATAATCAGATAAGGACGATCATGCGCGTGCATGGCCGACGTTGTTCCTGGAGCAAGCATCCATTGATAAACCCGCGCGCTGGGATTCTCCGCTTCTACCTTCGCAGCTACCGTGCTAGCAGGCTCCCTGGGCCGTTGAAGCAACTCCACGTCCAGTACCTCAAACACGGTGGTCCCAACGTTGTGCACGCGATGAGTATAAGGGGCGTCAGTTTGGAGAGCTGACACATCCCCCGTCTTTCTGGGCTCGGGCTCCCCTTCCGCTTTTCCCGGCTTCTGCTGCGTAATGGTAGCATCGGTCAACTCAACAGCCACCCGGTCGTGGGAGTGCGTGTGGAACAAGGTCGTGTCGCCGGGGGGTACGTTTACGTGCATCACCACCACAAAATCATTCTTGAGGACGACTCGATGGTGCGGCTCGCTCTCGACAGCGACGGGGGTTTGCTGGGACATGAGCGTGCGGGATACCAAAAGCAATAGCGCGAAGCAAAGCAAACGGGGCAAGGAGATCTCCTATTGAGCTTGAACGCGGCTGCGTTTGCGCAGCTTCACCACCTGGTCGAGCACGCGCTGCGCGACTTCCCACTTCGAGGTTTCCGGAACCTCGACGACTTCTTCGTTCGAAATGATGGTAACAGCATTGCGGTCGGAGTCGAAGCCGATGCCTTCGCGGGAAACATCGTTGGCGACGATTGCATCGAGCGATTTCGCAGCCAGTTTCTTGCGGGCGTTTTCGAGGACGTTTTCGGTTTCAGCGGCAAATCCAATGAAGATTTGGGGAATTGCGGGGGGCATTTTTTTGTGACGCGCCATTTCCGCGAGAATGTCGGATGTCGGCTCGAGGTCGAGCGTCATCGGGCCCTTGCACTTGATCTTCTGGTCAGCCGCGGATCTGGGGCGAAAATCGGCAACGGCAGCCGTTTTTATGACTACCGTGCTTTGGGGCAGAAGCTTCAAAACCGCCGCGAGCATCTCGTCCGCGGTTTCAATGCGCGTCAACTCGGCTGCTCCGGGCGGAGTGAGCACTGTCGGGCCACTGACCAGCAACACGCGTGCTCCGCGGCGCAGCGCCGCTTCGGCAAGGGCATAACCCATGCGGCCGCTGGAACGATTGGTCAGGTAGCGCACCGGATCGATCTTTTCGCGCGTGGGACCGGCGGTGATCAAGACCGTTTCCCCGGCGAGATCTTCTGCAGCGCCAAGGGCTGCCAACACCGCGGCGACGATCGTCTCATTCTCCGCGAGTCGCCCAGCGCCCGTCATCCCGCACGCGAGGTAGCCGCCGCCGGGCTCCACAATGTGAACTCCGCGCTTGCGCAAAATGTCGAGATTGGCTTGCGTCGCGGAGTGATTCCACATGTTTACGTTCATTGCGGGAGCGACAATCACAGGCGCGGTGGTGGCCAGATAAAGTGTCGAAAGGAAATCGTTTGCAATGCCCTGCGCGAATTTGGCAAGAACGTCAGCGGTTGCGGGCGCAACCAGCAGCGCGTCGATCGCTTGGGCGATCGCGATGTGTTCAATGGCAGATTCGACGTTAGCCTGCGACTCGTAGCCGAACAGGTCGGTGATAACTTTTTGTCCGGAGAGCGCGGCGAACGTAAGGGGGCGAACAAATTCCTGCGCGGCGCGGGTCATCACGACCTGCACGCTAATGCTCCTGTCCTGAAGCAGG
>JBEKOW010000226.1:0-7940 GCA_049521375.1 Terriglobales bacterium | reverse complement strand
GAGATTGGCGTTGCGCTCCTGAAGATGGGAGACTTCAAGACGGCTGCTGTGCATCTGGAAATCGCCACCAGCCGATTGCCTGGCTTCGCGGCAGCTCATGCCGCGCTCGCGCAAGCCTATGGCAAGCTGGGACGCGGCGACGACGCGAAACGGGAGCAGGAGAAGTCTGGCCACGAATAGACCCAGCTCGCGCGGGCCTTTACCAGCCAGAAAACTGGCGCTCGATTGGGTTGCAAAGGTGAGGAAGGAGTGCGCTGCGGACGGTTGGCTGAGAATACCCCCCCCTTAGTTCGATCTATTAGAATCAGGGATTTAGCGGCTAACTTTCTCCAGATCTTTGAGGAATAAGGACTTACACGTAAGATATTCATTATATTGTCTTTAGCTGGTTCGCCGAAGTCATCTCGTTCGAGTGACATTGCTAATTAGAGCAGCTCGCGCTGGTGCAGGGTGCACGGCCTCAGCGGCTTAAAGCCGAAACCTTTTGCGGCTCCTGGCGGCGCGGGTGAAAGCCGTACCCTTCCCGTTCCTGCCTTCCCTTTGCAGCAAGTCTCTTTTCTTCGAGTTCTCTCCGGTTTCTCTCCGAGATAAATTCAGCATCTTTGTGAACAGACCTGGGCCTAGAGGTGCCAGCGAAGAAAAAGGGCGTCCCGTTTTGCGGGACGCCCTTGAGAGTTAAATCAGCTTGCCTTAGAAGTAGAACTTTGCGCCGAGCTGTACTGCTCTACCCTCGCCGTTGGTTGAGATGGTCCGGGTGGTGAAGAGCCTACCGAATGGCGGGCCGACGGGAATGCCAAACGCATTTCCGGGATTCGCGCCGCCCTCCGCTACGTCCTCAGCGCTGAAGCCGGGAGTGGCCGGATTGGCAAAGTTCGCGTGGTTGAACGTACCGTAGGTTTCGAGCCGGAGTTCGAAATATCGAGTTTCGTCGATGTGGATCCTCTTTTCGAGCGCCATATCGCCGTAGTTAAATCCTGGCCCATAGAGCGGGTTACGGCTGGCATTGCCGATGCCGAGTCCCGGGACGGGAGTTCCGAAAGCGGCCGGGCTGAAGTAGGGTGCGCCATTGGAATGAATGTCAGACGGGCCGAGTGGATCGCGTCTCGGGTTTTGAATCCCGAGAGGTGCGCCCGCGATACGGTCGGCGCGATCCGGACAGGCATAGAAAGAGACGAAATCGTCACACGTAAGCGATGTGGACGCGAAGTCGAACACCGGGATCGGAGTGCCATGCTGCAGAGTATAGATACCGACCAGGTTCCAATCGTCTGTGAGTCTCTTCCATTTACGGGTGAGTTCGTAGAATGGGAGAGTGTAGGTGTAGCTGACCACGAAACGTTGCGGCGCATCGTTGGCGGAAGGCGCCCACATGCTATGCGCGTCGAATGGGTTGATTCCCGGGAAGTTAAACGCACTGTTTTCCAGACTGGATGTCTGGTCAAAGTAGCGTGACCAGGTGTAAGCGGCCAAAACCTGCAACCCCTTGCTGAAGCGACGGTTCAGCGTTACCTGCAAGGAGTCGTACCGGGAGTTAAATTCCGTCTCTTGCTGACCAGGGTGACCATAGACAGCCAAGTTATATGCAGTCGCCCCGGCAACGGGGGCTCCGTTGGTCCAAGTCAGATCGGGATTTTCCGTGGTCGGGGTTTGGGGGCAGGGAGCCGACGCCAAGCCGAGGCCTGACGAGCAGCCGGCGGCGGCGGCAATCGGATTAACGCCGGGAGCGCTGCCAGCGAGATTCAGGTTGATCGCACCTTCTTCGTGGCGTCCACGGTTGCCGACATAAGCCAAGCTCAGAATGGTGGCCTTATCCAACTGGCGCTCGATGGTCAGGTTGAAGTTAACCGAGCGGGGTGAAGTAAATCTCGGGTCTTCTGTGTTGAAGCCCAGGCCGATGGGAGCATACTGAGCGAAGTCGATGCCCGTCGCGCCCGGTGCTGGCGGGGTGAATGGGAATGGATTGGTCAGAGTGGTGCCCGCCACAATCTGGCAGGGGCTTCCGGTAACGCTGATGAATGGGTTCTCAAAATTCGGGGAACCGCAGGTGGCTCCGCCGGTCGCGCCAGCGGTCGTAATCGCGAAGGGCGCGTTTGTAAGGGTCTGCAGCGCCAGTTCTTCTTCGCTACGGTTGTAGTACATTCCGACGCCGCCGTGAACGCTCCAATTCTTGTTGGCCGTTGGACTCCATGCGAAGCCCAGTCGCGGGGCCAGCAGATCGTACTTTACTTTCATGCCACCGTACTTGCTGATGCCACTATCCCCTGGGTAAACAAATCCCGGAGGCGCGGTGGGAAATACGGTTGACTGCTGACCGGGCCGGAACGCGCCCATGATTTCGCCCTTTGCGTAATTGTTCAACCATGGCGTTTCGATATCGTAGCCGGTCCCGTAGGTAATCGTCAGGTTCGGCCGGATCTGCCACTGATCCTGGAAGTAAGCGTAGAACTCGTGGGCCTTGGCGACGACCACAGAACCGCTGCCCTGAGCGTAGGCGCTTGGAATACCCAGCAGGAAATCCAGGCCGTTGTTGCCGGTACTATACGGTGAACCGCCGTTGTAAGTGTAGTCGCCAGCAAGGTTGTTATAGAACGGGTTGTCGATGGACGGACGATCAAAATCGACGCCGGCCTTGAAGGTGTGATGGCCGACGACCTTGCTGAAGTTATCGATTGCCTGGTAGACGTTCTGAATGCGGGGTTGAGGCCCGTTTGAACTGAAGCCCAGGGTGAACAGTCCGTCTACCGTCATGACCGGCAGTGCGGATTTTCCAGGAGCTTCCGGCGTGATCCCCGTGAACCCGTATGCAGTTTCGTCAATCGGGGTCTGCGGTGTGACGGCCGCAAAGTTGAAGCGAGTGTAGCCTACGCGAAATTCGTTCAACGTGGTCGGCGAGAAAGTATGCGACCAAGAGAAGGAATACTGTTGCGTGTGCCGAAGGTTCTGATCGCCTTCACCCGGCAGAGTGGACCCGGTAAAGGGCAGAGTATCTTTCGAGGGGTTCGCCTGCCACAAGCCATAGAACCAGAGAGAGTCGTTGTTGGTCAGCTTATCGTCGACGCGATAGATAAATTGCTTATAGGTAGCTGTTGTAATCGGGGCGACATCGATGCCTCCAGTAGGACTAAAGGCACCGAATTGATTCACGAGCTTGCTAGCCAGTGCGTCATAGTCGGCAGTGGGAACCATTCCGCTCGCAAAAAGAGTGCTGTAAGGAGTTCCCGCCGGGCATGGGGTTCCGCCGCTGACGGGGCAGGGATCGCCATAAAGTGGAAAGGGACTATCGTTACCGCTAAAGGATGATCCCGAAAAGTCGCCATTCTGAAACTGGGCGGTAGTGAAGACGGGAACGGTGTTGGCGGCTGCTTGCGGAACCTTCTGGTGATATCCCTGATAGGAGAAGAAGAAGAAAGCCTTGTCCTTCAGGATCGGTCCGCCAACCGTTCCACCGTACTCGTTCTGGTGGAATGGAGTCGCTTGCGATTCAAAATATCCCTTTGCATCCAGGAAAGTATCGCGATAGAACTCGAAGCCGCTGCCGTGGAAAGCGTTGGTGCCGTTCTTGATGCTGGCATTGATGATCGTGCCCGAGTTGCGGCCGAATTCCGGATTGATGGTGCTGGTGACCAGGCGGAACTCGCCGATCGCGTCCGGACTCGGAATGACCAGGGCGGTGTTCAGCGAGGAGTCATTGGAATCGACGCCGTTAATAAGGAAGGAGTTCTGCTGGGTTTCCGCGCCGTTGCCGGAGTAAGCACCATTGGCGCCGCCAAACCGGTCGGACGTGCCCACGATGCCGGGTTGGAGCTGCTGGAGCTGGGTCCAGTTGCGGCCGTTCAGCGGAATATCGACGATCTGCTGGCCTTCAATGGTCGAGCCGAGTTGCATATCCGTCTGCTGGACCTGGACAGGATTGGCTTCGACGATCAGTTCTTCGGAAACCGAACCCACCGTCAGCACGACGGGCAGGTTATAAACCTGGTTGAGGTCGAGATGAATACCCGAAGCCTGATACTTCTTGAAGCCGGGCTGCTCGGCTCTGACGGTGTAGTCGCCGGGAGGCAGTTGCAGGAAATCAAAGATGCCGTCCTTATTGGACGTTGCGTTGTAGTTGACTCCAGTGGCGGTGTTGGTGGCGACCAGTTTTACACCGGACACGACGGCTCCGGTTGGGTCTGTAATGTTGCCCTTGACGCTGGCATAGAGGTTGTCGGCGTTGGCCGGGATGGAAAGTACACCGAGCGCTACTGTGAGGACAAGCGCTACCAGCGCCACAAAGTGCAATTTCTTCAACCCAAAAATCGAGTGCATGCGGTTTCTCCTAGACTGTGGAACAAAACGTTGATCCCACCCTACAATGGCAGGACGGACTTATCGGATGTTTTCCGAACAGCTAGAGAAAGCAACTGAGAGTCCAAAGCGATATGCTATTAAAACCATTATTTTCTTTTGTTTAGGTCCCACCGTGTGGAGGTGATACGGTTTTACGTATAGTGCAGGGCGTCAAAAATATTAAAAACCGTAAGATGGGGGGCAGGGGTGGAGTCGGGTGGGGAGCGGAAATCCGAGATTGATGCGCTGTTTCGGCGCGGGCTCACGCTGTTTAACGCGGGGAGGTTTTATGACGCGCATGAGGTGCTGGAAGACGCCTGGCGGGAAACGCCTCGGGGGTGCTTGCGGCGGCGGCACCTGCAAGGGATGGTGCAGTTGGCGGTCGCGTTTCATCATCAGTCGCGGGAGAACTTTGTGGGAGCGCGTTCGGTGCTGGAGCGCGGGCTAAGAAATATTGCCGGCGGCGAGGAATCGTTTGCCGACCTCGATCTGGATCGCTTGCGGGCGGAACTGGCAGAATGGCAACGCTATTTGGCTTCCACAGCTGACAAGAGCGTGCGGCCCAAACGGCCGCGCATCGTCGTGCGACGTCTGACGGGGGACTCTAAATAAGTGTCGAGGCGAGGATCAGTGTTCCGCGAGAGCTGTCAGTCTGCTGGGGTACGCCGCCACCAATCTGAGCGGTTTGCCGGTGGGGGGAGGGATCCTTCGACTGCGTGGCTGCTACGCTTCGCGTACCAGCCACTGCGCTCAGGATGACTTCTTCTTTTTATCTCCCTGTTGTTAGAATTTGTGGCTTGTGAAACCCACTGTTGTTTCTTCGCCTTTTTCGTCGCCAGCCGAGCTCGCATCTGCGAATGGCGTGCCGCTGCTGGATTTGCGGCGGCAGTATGAGGGAATCCGGGAAGAAGTGCTGGCGGCGATCACGCGGGTGTGCGATGAGCAGGGGTTTATTCTCGGGCCGGAGGTCGAGGCGCTGGAAGGCGAGATCTGCGCGCTAACGGGAGCGGCGGCGGCGGTGGGATGCGCCTCGGGAACGGAAGCTCTGTGGCTGGCGCTGGTGGCGGCGGGAGTGCAGCCGGGCGATGCGGTGATCACGACGGCGTTCAGTTTTTTTGCATCGGCGAGCGCGATTGTGCGGGCGGGCGCGACTCCTGTGTTGATGGATGTCGATGCCGGGACGTTCAACCTGGACGCGGCGCTAGTGCGCGCGCGGCTGGCGAAGAAGCGGCCGGAAAATTTGAAGGCGATTCTTCCCGTCCATCTTTATGGGCAGTGCGCGGATATGGACGCATTCGATAAGATCGCGGGGGAATTTCAGGTGGCGATTGTGGAGGATGCGGCGCAGGCGATTGGGGCGGCGTGGCGCGGGCGTGGCGCGGGATCGCTGGGGGCGACGGCCGCTTTCAGTTTCTATCCCACGAAAAATCTTAGCGCTTACGGGGACGCGGGGATCGTCACGACTATGGATCCCGAGATGGCCGCGCACATGCGGCGACTGCGCAATCATGGGAGTCCGCGGCGGTACTATCACGACGAATTCGGCTGGAACGGGCGGATGGATGCGATTCAGGCGGCCGTGCTGCGCGTGAAGTTAAAGCATCTGGGCGAGTGGAACCGGCGGCGGCAGGAGAATGCCGGGATCTACGACCGGCTGTTTGCGGGAGCCGGTTTGACTTCGGGAGCGGGCGCGAATGCGGCGCCGGTTCGGCTGCTGGCGCGAACTGCCGGAGCTACGCATGTGTTCCATCAATATGTGATTCGCGCGGCGCGGCGGGACGAACTGCGGCAGTTTCTGACGGATCGGAAAATTGGAACGGAAATCTATTACCCGCTGCCGCTGCATCTGCAGCCGGCGTTTTCGTACCTCGGATTGAAAGAAGGAGCTCTGCCGGTCGCCGAGCAGGCCGCGCGTGAAGTGCTGGCGCTGCCGATGTTTCCGGAGTTGACCGAGGCCGAGATGCGACGGGTGGTGGAGGCTATCTCCGAGTTCTACAGCTAGTGTCCTGAGAGTGATGCCAACCACGCCCGAGAATCAGCTTTTGAACACTCCCCGCTAGCGTTTGCGTTTGCGCGTGGGACGCCTGGTCGCGGTGGCGTGGGTGGGCTCTTCTCCGGGGGCGTAGACCCGGCGGACCATGGGCGTATTGAGCTTGTATTTGCGCTCGCTGACTTTGCCGTCGTCACCGAGCACGCGCACTATAAAGACCGGTAACACGCCTTCTTTTCCGAAATCTTCCTGTGCGACGGTCACCGGCAAGACGCCTTCGACGCGTTCGCGATAGGCCGTCTCATAGCGATGGCGGCGCACGTTCCAGGTGAATACGCGGAACTGGTTGAAGTCGAAGGGCAGGCCGTCTTTGGGCTCGGTCAGCACGGTCAGGTATTGGGGGATTTTCTTGTCTCCATCCTGAACTTCGTTAAGCGCGAAGAAGGCCATGATGCGCTGGCCTTCGGCGTATTGCGCGACGTCGAGGGGGACGTCGAGATCCACCATGCGGGCGAGGACCCATCCAACGCGGGCGTGGGTGTCGCGCACCAGCCACCAGTCTTCGATCGGCGCGGGGGGGGCAGCAGGATGCGGGACGGACGACGGTGCCGGCGCGGATTCGGGCGCTTTTTTCTCAGGCTGTTTCTCATCTTCCTTCCCGGCTGATTTCTCAGACTTCGCAATTGACTTAGCCGCTGAGTTCGCGGCACGTGTGGGCGTCGCTACCGATGTTTTTTCGGCTGTGCCCCGCTTCAACAGCAACAGCCTCTCTCCAGTCAGGATCTGATAAAGATGTTCGGTCTCGCGGCCGGGCTCGACGTGAAGATTGGTATCGTTACGGGGTTATGCCCTGCGCCTGCACGGGATCGTTCAGGTTTTCCGCAGTCAGCTTCTGCAGGCGGTCGTAGACGTCCTGGCTGACGATGTAGCGTTGCTCCATCCATCCCATCTGACCGGACGCGGTGCGCACCTTCACGAAGTGGCGATCATGATCGAGCACCTCGACGCGGTCGCCATTTTTCACAAGTCCGGCTTTTTCGAAGACGGCGGCAACGCGGTCGCGGAGGACAACCTGGACTCCGGAGACGTAGGCGACTTCGAGTACGCGTCCGCCGCTGTGCTTGCAGGCCACCAGCGAGAGGGCTATGGCGGCGCAGAGAAGGGCGGCGGCGATGCGCGGCAGAGATTTGGGAAGGAGTTTCACGGGACCAGAAGATGACTCTTAACTATAACGCGGAGGCGGGCTTGCCGGCATTGGCGCTTCCGGCTCTCGGCTCTGAGTTCTCAGTTCTCAGTTCTCAGTTCTCAGTTCTCAGTTCTCAGTTCTCAGTTAATGCGACGGCACTCTGCGTTTATTCAGTTGCCTTCTTCCTTCTTCGCTTTAATTTCCGAAGCCTATGCCTATCGCCCTTGCCGCGCGCACGATTTCTCCGTTGGGATCTACGGTCTTCAATTTGCCGGCCGCTTCTAGAATGCTTACGGCGCGGATGCACTCCTGCTGCAGGCAGACCATCTTGCCGAAACTGCCTTCGGCGATCAGATCTACGGCAGCTACCCCGAAGCGCGTGCCGAGAATCCGGTCGTAGGGAGTGGGGGAACCTCCGCGCTGGATGTGGCCGAG
>JBEKOW010000225.1:0-11936 GCA_049521375.1 Terriglobales bacterium | reverse complement strand
GGGACGCAGACGCTGCGTTCGGCGGGCTCGAAGCGATCGGACTGGGCGTCGTGCTGGGTGCTGTAGTGTCCGTCGGGGGATTTGCCATAGAGGTCTTCGCCGGGGCAATAGTAGAGAGCGGTGTGGGTGTCGACCCACACCTTGATGTTGGGGTCTCCCTGAAAGTGGACGGCGGGCTGAGAGACTTCGGCGATGCCGATGGCGACCAGAAATCGATCCCAGACGGAGAGGGTTGGAGCCTGAGGCCGGGATGCCGGCCATAACAGAGCGACAGCGGCGACGAGGACCGCTGTTCCCAGGTACAGATTGGCGCGATGAGAACGGAGCCTCGCCCACAGAGCTGCAAGACCAGACGTGGAACCCGGTGACGACTCCTGGGACGATGAGGACTGGACGTCGGCAAGGTGGTCCGGCGGGTCGTCGCCCGGAGGGCCGCCTCCGGGAGGACCATCGCTGCGCGAGATTGCGGTTAAGGGGACGGAGAGACGCGAGTCTTGCTGGCGCGGAGAAGGCCAAGGCTTGTCCGGGCTTAGTTCGATGCCCGGAGAACCGGGCTCTGGATCGACTTCCGAATCGAGCGCGAAATCAGGGCCGCTCGCGTGGTGGTGGAGATGATCGGGGGGGAGGAGGCTTGTCCATTCTCGACGTGGGGCGGGTGCCGACGTTGACCCGGTGATGGACGACGGTGCCAGGCCGGGGCCGCTGCTGCCGTCCGCTGGCGGCACGGCCGGAGGAGTTGCCTTGCGGGCCTGGGGCGCCAGACCTCGCTCCTGGCTAACCTGCCACATGGAAGCCCACAGTTGCTGCAGATGTTCTCCGGCGCGGAGGGGCTCGGTTCCGCAGGCCGGGCAGGGGGCGCCATCCTTTGCCAGGGGCAACCCACAGTGGGCGCAGAGTTTGGGAGGCCTGGTGCGGGCGGGAGGCGGTTCGGCCGGAAGGTCGGGGCGGTTGGCGGCATAGCGATCATTGTGCTGCTGAATGGTGAACGCGGCGGCGAGTAGTCCCTGGAAGGACTGTTCGTCGAGCACGATCTTGGGGCGGGCGGAGGACATCGTATCCGAACAGAATAGACGTTGAACTGCCCTATTGTAGTGCAACCGTGACGCCCTAAGAACTAGGAAAAAGAGTCTGCGAATGAGTTGGGCGGGGAACTGATGTGGCTGCGGTGGAATACGGTACCAGGATGTGGGGGAGTGGAGAGCAAATTGAGAAGGCGGGGACGTTCTTCGACGAGGCGAGGCGATTCCTGAAGTGGGAGGTCGAAATGGGAAGATGCTCATGAGAGAGGTTTGAGGATGGGGGACGGGGGAAGCGTAAGTCACGGCGGGGAAAGGAGATCTTTGGAGGCGAAGGTTTGGCGAACGGCGTGCTGTAAGGACGGCGGGTCGCGACCCCAAGATTGAACTTACGGAGCCGACAAAAAGCGCCATGATTAACTTAAATGAAATCAAGATCACACCCCGTGATCATGAGGTGTTGCATTTGCTGGTGCAGGGATGCAGCAACAAGGAGATCGCGAGCCATTTGAATATCAGCCCGCGCACTGTGAAACAGCACCTGCGCACATTGTTTCTGCGCGCGGGCATCAAGGAAGGGCGGAAGCGGGTGAAACTGGCGACCGCGATGTTCATCAAGGAGCAGGTGCAGCCATGCAACCGCGTGACCGACTAAGCAGCAAGGAGATACAAGTGGCGTCGTTGGTCTGGCAGGGCCTGACCAATAAAGACATTGCGGCCGTGCTGAGAACTAGTGAGCAGGTAGTCAAGAATTATCTGCGCACGACCTTTGACAAGCTGGGAGTGTGGACGCGGCTGGAGCTGGCGCTCTACGTGGCCAGCCATGGAGGAGCGACCTGGCAGATGCAGATGGGGCGAGGCGCTATCCCGGTAACGCCGGAGTGGACGGCCGCGGGAGCCGAGGAGGTCGGCGCGTTCGGGGACGGGAAAGCCAAGGTGGCTGCTGCGTCGTCGGGAGGGACAAGCTAGGAGGCCGCGGGAAAAGTCGTCTGCGGGTTCAAGTTCTGGACCCGCGGCTGAAGGCGCTCCCGATCTTAAGTCTAAAAGGGAGAATGGCCGGGTGAAACTTGCGGGGTGTCAGAGGTTGGATAGCTCCCGGTCTTTATGCAGTTCCAAGCACTGGACTCTAGGTTGAGTCGCACGCTTGGGAGCGGGGGGCTCTTTCTTCTTTTCCGCCGAGGGCTCTCACAGGCGACTGGGCGCAGCCCGCTCCGTACGGAAGTGTGGTGGTGGAGGGGCGGTTTCCGCGCTTCTGGGAGTCCGGGCGGGAGCAGCGGGATTTGCGGCAGTTGGTTTTGCGCCGGCACAATTTTGCATCGCCGCAAGCTCGTGGCGATACGCAGCCGGGTGAAGAACGAACAGCAGCCTCTGTCTTGGAACAAGAGATGCAACGAAAAGGCCAAGCTGTGGAACCAGGTGGGCAGAGGATGCTGCGCGAATTAACGTTGAGCCGTGGGCGTACTGCCGGCGGGCAGACTTGCTGGGATTGCTCGGGATATTGAACGAGCGGGTCGGGAAGTT
Source organism: Terriglobales bacterium (assembly GCA_049521375.1). Classification (GTDB taxonomy): domain Bacteria; phylum Acidobacteriota; class Terriglobia; order Terriglobales; family Acidobacteriaceae; genus Acidiflorens. The sequence goes on along the minus strand of JBEKOW010000225.1, from coordinate 9,399 downwards.
GGATGGGGCGGTGCAGCAGGCGGCGGAGGAGCATCCGAAGGCGCGGTTGCCGATGACGGAAGCGGGCATGGGTCCGAACACGGCCCGCGTATGTGCTGACACTTGGCGATGTCAGACGGGGGCAAGCAGGTGGCGAGCTATCCGGGACTGAGGCCGCGCGAGATGACAGCGCCTCGGCTCTTATCGATGGGGGATCGGCCATGATCTTTTTCCATCCGCACGCCGAAAAAATTCCTGCTACAATTTGCGGAGTTTTCTGTTACCCTCCCGAGTTCGAGGAGCACGAGAGAAAAAATGGCCTACGTAATTGCCGAGCCCTGCATCGGTACGAAAGACACTGCTTGCGTTGACGCCTGCCCGGTGGATTGCATTCACCCCAAGAAGGATTCCGACAAGTACGCGACGGAAGAGATGCTGTACATCGATCCGGTGGAGTGCATCGACTGCGGAGCCTGCGTGCCGGTGTGTCCGGTATCGGCGATTTTTGCGCTCGACGATCTTCCGGAAAAGTGGAAAGAGTACACCGAGCGCAACGCGAAGTACTTCGGGAGATAGCTTCGAGCCACGAGCCTCGAGTTTCGAGCGAGCAAGGCATCGGCTTTGATCTTTGACCAATCCTGGTAGTGGCGAGACTTCCGCATTATTCCAGGGCGGGTGGTGTTGCTTGCTCGAAGCTCGTGGCTCGAAGCTGCCTTCCGGTTGGCGAGTCGCGGCTGACGCCTCATGACTTTATCCATTACAATCGATATTTAATTTTAGCCATGGCGCTGAAGGAGTCGGAGGCGATCGTTGTGCGCACGTATCCTTTGCGCGAGTCCGACTTGCTGGTGACGCTGTTTACGCGGCTTGAGGGCAAGGTGAAGGGCGTGGCGCGCGCGGCGATGAAGTCCAGACGCCGGTTTGGCGGCGCGCTCGAGCCGATGACGTATGTGCGGGCGTTGTACGACGACCGCGAGCGGCAGGAGTTGGCGCGGCTCGATTCGTGCGAAGTGATCGAGTCTCCGATGAGCGGGGAAGTGACCTACGCGCGGGCGGCCGCTTTGGCGCACGTCGCGGAGTTGCTCGACCAGTTGATGCCCGATCGCGAAGCGAGCGATGCGGTGTTTCGACTGACGCTGGCGGTGCTGGCGGAGTTGCGTGGATCGGCGCTGTGGATGCCGGTCACATACTTCGAGCTGTGGATGACGCGGCTGATGGGCTTTTTGCCCGAGTTCTCGGAGTGCGCGGTGTGCGGACGGGCGCTCGATGGCACGCGGGCTTACTGGCACGCGTTGGCCGATGGGTTAGTTTGCTGGGACGACAAGAGGTTGGCGTCGTCCGAAATGTCTCCGGAGTCGCGCAAGATTGCGGCGCAGATGCTGCGTTCACGGGCATCGGAGTTCGCGGGGATCGACTGGCCGAAGGGACTGGGCGCGGATTTGCGGAAGTTCCTGATTCAGATTCTCGAGCGGCATATTGAGAGGAAGCTGGTGACGGCGGGGATGCTGGAGAAAATCTAGCCGCGAGTTGCGAGCCTCGAGTCTCGAGCGGAATGCGGATCCCCCGTTTCACTCGGGATGACAAACTCAGGGTTGGGTATCAAATATCTAGGTAAATGAACTCATCCAAATCCAAATCGCTGACTTTTCAGGAACTCATTCTCAAGCTGCAGGCGTTCTACGCCGCGCGCGGGGCGGTGATTCAGCAGCCTTACGATGTCGAAGTGGGCGCGGGAACTATGGCTCCGGAGACATTTATGCGGGTGCTGGGGCCGAATCCTTATAAGGTGGCGTATGTGCAGCCTTCGCGGCGTCCGGCGGATGGGCGGTACGGGGAGAATCCCAACCGGTTGTTCAAGCACCTGCAGTTGCAAGTGATCCTGAAGCCTCCTCCAGAGAACGTGCAGGAACTTTACCTGGAATCGCTTACGGCGATCGGCATTGACCTGCGGCAACACGACATCAAGTTCGAAGAAGACAACTGGGAAGCGCCAACGCTGGGCGCGTGGGGCATCGGTTGGCAGGTGATGCTCGACGGACTGGAGATTACGCAGTTCACGTACTTCCAGCAGTGCGGGGGAGTGGATCTCGACCCGATCTGCGCGGAACTCACGTATGGAATGGAACGGCTGTACCTATAACTTCGAAGCGGCGGATGTGGCGAGCGCGTGGAGACATTTTGAGTTGTGCGAGGCGGAGTGCAAGGGGTTGCTGGAGCGGTATGCGAAGTTGAGCGCGGATGAAAGCGCGGATGTCCGCGAAAAGTCGCGTTTCCCGCTGCTGGGAGCCTACGACCTTTGCCTGAAGTGCTCGCACTACTTCAACATTCTGGATGCGCGGGGCGCGATTTCCGTGACGGAGCGGGTGGGCGTGATTGCCCGGGTGCGGGCGCTGGCGGTGGGAGTCGCGAAGGCCTGGATGGATCAGCAGTACGGGTCGGGGAAGAAAGCTGAGGAGAAAGCCACGCCGGGGGCACACGAGAAAAAGGGGAAACTGGCTCCGGTGGGTTGAGGGGGCCGCGCTGTTCGGTGGCAGCGTTGCGCGGGCGCGAGATTGCCAACTCTGGTGCGGGGTAGGGGTCCTTCGACTTCGCCGAACAATTCGCTTCGCGTATCTTTCGGCTCCGCTTAGGATGGACACGGCAATATGCATGGGGATGATGACACGGTAATATGCAACGGGATTACGCGCGAATAATACATGCCAGACTTTTTGATTGAAATTGGTTGCGAAGAAATTCCGGCGCGGATGATCGACGCCGCTTCGCTTGAACTGCGGGAGCGGCTGAACGCGCTTCTGCAGCGCGAGCGGCTGTCTCCGCGCGGCGAGGTTCGCTGGCTTGATACGCCACGGCGGCTCGGGGTGATTGCGCCGGGAATCCCGAGCGCACAGCCTGATCTGACCGAGCAGGTGACGGGACCCTCCGCGCAGATCGCGTTCAAAGATGGCCAGCCGACTCCGGCGGCGCATGCGTTTGCGAAAAAAGTCGGAGTGGATGTCAGCAAGCTTGAAAAAGTCAGCACTCCCAAAGGTGAATACCTGGGCGCTATCGTCACGCGCAAGGGGCGAACCGCGGCCGAAATTCTGGCTGAAATGTTGCCCAAGGAAGTTGCCTCGCTCTACTGGCCAAAGAACATGTACTGGCGGAAGCGCGGAGAAGTTTTCGTTCGTCCGGTGCGCTGGCTGGTGGCGATGCTGGACGAACAAGTCATCCCGCTCGAACTTTTCGGAATTACGGCTGGCAAGACCTCACGCGGACATCGGATTATCGGCGAAGAATCAGTCGCCATTTCAGGGCCCGGTGGTTATGTGGAGGCGATGCGCGGAGCGAGAGTTCTGGGCGCCGCGGAGCGCGAGCAGGTCATCCGTAAGGCTCTGGACGCGGCCACACGCACCATTCCCGGGGCGCGCTGGCGTGAAGACAAGCCGTTGATGGCTACCGTCGTGAATCTCACGGAGTTTCCGTCGGTGATTCTGGGAAGCTTCGATGCGGAGTTTCTCGCACTGCCGGAAGAAGTGCTGGTTACGGTAATGCGCGACCACCAGAAATATTTCGCGATTGAAGATGCCAGCGGAAAACTTCTGCCGCACTTTCTCGCGGTGCTGAACACGTCCGGAGATTCGGACGGATTGATTCGCCATGGCAACGAGCGCGTGCTGCGCGCGCGCTTCAACGACGCACGGTTTTTCTGGCAGACGGATCAGAAACAAAACCTGCGCGAGCGCGTCGAGTTGTTGAAGAATGTCACGTTCCAGAAGGACCTGGGCAGCTACTACGACAAGACTCTGCGCGTGCAGCGCCTGGCGAGCTGGCTGGCGGAGACGATCAAACAGAATGGAATGGCGGTGCGTCCGGGAGTGGTGCATAAGGCCGCGCTGCTGGCAAAGACCGATCTGACGACGGAGCTAGTGAAAGAGTTCACCGAACTGCAGGGCATTGTGGGCGCGCTTTACGCCGAGGTGCAGGTGCTCGATGAAGATCTGCGGCCGGACGTGCAGGCCGAAGTGGCCAAGGCGATCTACGATCATTACAAGCCGGAATCGATGGAGGATGACGTCCCGCGCACGGTGGAAGGGGCCGTGCTTTCGATCGCAGACAAGGCCGACTCGATTGCGGGCATGTTCGCGCTGGGGCTGGTGCCGAGCGGATCGAAGGATCCGTTTGCGCTGCGGCGGCAGGCGAACGGCATCGTCAAGACGATCGCGGAGCACAAGCTGCCGTTCCGGCTTTCCGACATCATGGCGGATGCGCGCTCGCACTATCGGGGCTCGGCGGCGGAGAAGAAATTTTCGAATGCGGATTACGCGGGGGCGATGCACGGATTTTTCCGTGAGCGTTTAGAGTTTTACTTAAAAGAGGCGCGTGGGTATGCGTATGACGTGGTGAGCGCGGTGCTGGCGGCGGATTCCGAGAATGTGGTCGATGCGGCAGCCCGCGCGGAGGCGGTGAGCAAAGTGCGGGGCTCGGCGGATTTCGAATCCATCTCGATCGCTTTCAAGCGCATGAAAAATATTCTGCGGCAGGCGGCGGAAAATAATAGACGCACCGCGGAAGGGCTGAATGCCGCGGCGCTTTCCGAAGAGTCCGAAAAGGAGTTGGCGGCGCTGATTCCGCAGGCGGCAAGCGCGGTTGAGAATTTGCGTTCGACGCGGAACTACGAGCAGGCTCTGCTTGAGGTGGCCGAACTGCGGCCAGCGATCGACAAGTTCTTCGATAAGGTCATGGTCATGGTGGACGACGAAGAGTTGCGCGCCAACCGGCTGGCGTTGCTTCAGACGCTGGTCAAGGAATTTACGACCATCGCCGACTTTTCCGAGATCGTGACCGAAGGCAAAGGGTAATTCACAGCCCGGCTGCCACCGAAGGCGCGAAGCTTAAGTGCCCGCATGAGAACTCAGACGTCGCGCCGGGACTTATCTGGATGTGGGCATCTACCCGGCGCTTTGAAGCGCCGGGCTATTGTCAGTCGTCGCTTCGGGACTGGGATCGCGATACCGCACGATCCCCATGATGACTAAATGCTCATTTTATGCCACCGCCTAATGCAGGATTCAGCTCTCCCCTGCGTTGAAGAGTTGGGTTATCCAAGACCCAAGTTCGGGGTCGAGTTCTTCAGGAACTCGAGCTGGTTCTGATTACTATTGGACTCGCTGCAGACGGTTAATCAGTTTTTGCGCGAGGTTCTCTTCCGACTCCGACCACAGGAGGCGCCCGGTGGCTCCGGAATTCTTTTCGACATTCGAGGTGAATTCCACGAGTCGCTGGACATTGCTGCGGATATGGTTCTCGGCCTGAGTGTCGAGCGCGATCTCTTCGTGGAGGAACGCCTGGTCGAGTCCGAAATCAATCTGGATGTGCCCGATCTCGGTGGCGGCGTTCTCTTCAAACTGGGGCCCGTGGGCGATGACGCGGACCAGAGAAGGCTTTTGCTCCCACTTCTCGCCGGCCTCTGGGGGAGCCCAGAGATCCCAATACGCTTCGAACACGTAGGCCAGATCTTCGTGCAGGAACTCGGCGACGGTGAGGATGGCGTCTTCGGGCCGAATTCCCGGGACGAAACGGCGTTCGAAGACAGTTGGCTCGGCCCATGAAACGGGATTAATCGCCGCATAGGTGACTCCCGGTTTCGCGGCCGAGAAGGGAAGCTGCCTCAGAACGCTAAGGGTGCGAGGCAGAATGTCGGGCAAATCGAAGACGGGAAACCAGAGGCTAAGGTAGAGGGAATCCGCCATGGAGCTATCTTAATCCAGCCGGGCCGGATGGGAATGTTTTCCGTCGCCGCACAGGTGGCCGCGCTGCGGCAAAATGCAAACTTTGACAGCGCAAAAAGCACACTGTTAGTATGGAAGACCACACCAAAAGCTGGCTGAAACAGTCAAGCCAGAACGTCCCCGTCGTCTAGCCTGGCCTAGGACATCGCCCTTTCACGGCGGTAACGCGGGTTCAAATCCCGCCGGGGACGCCAACAAAATGAAAGACTTCCGCGAAATCGCCGTTTTGCTTCATGATCCAATTTGATCCACTTAAGCCGGCTTGAGTTCCAAAACCGCGCCCTTCCGCACCAGTTTGACCAAATTGCTCTGTGCCTCGCGCTTCTGTGGACCGACTGCCTGCATGTAAACGTCGGTCGTGACTTTCAGACTCGCATGGCGCAGCAGTTCCTGTACGACCTTGGGATTCTCGCCGTTCGCGTTCAACAGCGTCCCAAAAGTGTGCCGAAAGGTGTGACACGAAACTTGCTTCGTCACCTTGGCACGCTGCAAAGCCGGCTTGCCGTAATATCGCCACAACGTTCCGGGCCAGTAGGGCTGTCGGCCTTTCATGTGCGGCGAGGCGAATACCCAATCGCTTGGACCTGCGTGCGGAGAAAGGTGTCTCCAGGTCAAAAGCGCCTCTGCCGTTTGCGCATCCAGCGGAACGTCTTTCAGAGAAGCTTCCGTTTTCGGTGCACCTTCCACCATTAGTTATCAGCCGCCGCAGTAATGACTTCGGTTGAAAATGGAAGATCGAGGGCGTCGCCGCCGCTGTTCAACTCCGTACGAAGAGGATTTCGCAGAACCGTGGACAGTGACTCATACTGCGCGTTGCCGCGTTTCCGCGGGAGTGACCTGAACAGCACGTCCCGCTCGGTGTTCACGATGTCCTGCGTAAGAACCGAGGCACCGACCCTCCTGAATTCCTCAGCATCCAGTCTAACGAGCACCGAAAAGAAATTCGGCGTTACTGCGATATCTGGATCAACCAGAAGACGCCGCATCTCTTCAACGGCGGCGGAGAGGCTGGGAGAACGTTGAAGGCAGTTTTCTGCCTCCTGGTAGGAGGACAATACCGCCTTCGCTAACACGCCCGCTGCATCCGGAGTGCCAAGGGTACAAAGGGCCAATCTGGCCCGTTTGTAATCAAGCAGACTCTGGGTTTCCCTTAGACTGGGCTCAAGCCATGCCTCGGTGCCCTGGTGCACAATTTCTTTTTGCCAACCAGGGTCGGCGGGCACAATCTGCAGAACGATCTCACGCGTGACGGTTGTGCCACGAGGATGCGCCTGAGCCTTCGTCGCCTCATCATCAACGCCCACATCGAGTTGAAAATGGATTGTGTACTCTCCAGGTTTATCGAAACGGAAGCGGTTGGTAAGAACGTAGGAGAAGATCACTGGTTGTGCCGTGAGATAGTGAGCGGGAACTTCGAACGTCGGGCCACCAAATGTGCGAGGACCGTCGAACTCCTTTGTATAATCCACCCACCCGGTCTCGGGCGTAATGGAGAAGGACCACCGACTGAAGAAGCGGCATTGCGGAAAGCCGAAGTTGCTCTCGCGAAATAAAGCGCAAGGCTCTAAGTAGCGATTCGGCTTAGGACTGGACAGTAGCACCTCAATGGGGATCACTTCGCCAATACGAAAGCGGTTAGACCCCGCAGCAGAACGGAACTGCACTTGCAAGTCGGAGTGACTTGGTGTACCAGCCTCCTGCGCCAGCGTCAACGACCCGGCCAAGACAAGTGCAGGAGCGAGCCATTTGAGTTTGGAACAGTACATATGTCAGCTCCGACACAGATCGCAAGAATAGTATAGGAGATTCACGGCGGCATTCATCTGGCATGTCAGCGCGCTACTCGTCCTCAAGTTTGAGCGATCTCACCGTAGGCTTGCTCCAGCAGTTCGGTTAGCTCGCGATTCCTCTCCTCAAGAGTCTTGATCCTGAGCCGCAATGCCCCGATTATGCTCTGTCTCGAAAGGTGATCAGTGTTACGGGCCAATGAAGTTGCAAGCCTTGGCATTTGCGTCTTCCGAGAACGCATGATTCTTTCGCGTAGTTCCGGTTGGCCATACAGCCACGCCGTCGAGACCCGTGCCTCAGAGGCAACTGTGCGGAAGTTAATCTTCTGGTCGTCAGCTTCCATACGCCGAAGTGCGGCGGTCGACCGCGCTAGTGCTCCCTCACTCCGCAAGCGCGCGCTGCGCTTGAGCCCCTCGATATTTCTATGCATGTACTTGCTCCAGAGAAGTGATGATGTTGACCAAATTGTTTCGCTTCCGTTCGTTCATCTCAGACTGTCGGGCCCATCCATTTGTTCTCGCTTTTTCAATCACACGCTCTGTTTCTCGCAGCTCGGACTTGTGCACATCGAGGAAGCTGGCGTCGGTGCGGAAGTGCGCACAATTCAAACACGCATTCGGATGGGGACATGGCCCGGCAATCACCGGAATCGCGCAGTAACCGTTGGGCAGGGCTTGAGCCAGCACGTTCCGTGTGAACCAGCGCAGATCACCTGTATCAAGCGGCCCTTCTTCTAGCACCACTTTGCCGGTCACATCAACCAATGTTCCTTGGAGGTACTCGGAGAGTTTTTCCCGCATCGTTGCGTCATGGATATGCGCGTATCGGCTCGTCATCTCTGGCCCCAGATGGCCTAGATAACGCTGAATAAAGTGATGGGGCACGCCGAGGTTGATCATTCGCGTTCCAACCGTGTGGCGGAACTGATGTGACTGGAAGCGGAAGAGCTTGCCATTTGCGTCTCGGATTTGGTGATCAAAGGCCAGACGGTTGATTCGTTGCGAGAAGCTTTGTTGCTTGATCACCCGGCCCTTCGAACTCGGAAACAGCAAAGTCGTCGCATTTCCCGCCGCGCGCACTACTTGCTGTTGTTCCTGTACGACACGGGCGATCTCCTGTGAAACCGGAATCGTATGTTCTCGTTTCAGCTTGCCCTGCAAAAACTGCAGATAGAACGTGCCACGGGTATCCTGCGTCAGGCAGTTCAGTGGCAGTTGCAGGAGTTCACTGATACGCATTCCGCATTCCTGAAGAATGAGAACCATTTGCATCCACGGAGCCTTCAAGTTGCCGAGATGCGAGTTCAGTTGGTCTAAGATGGCAGCCGGCAGGTAACGAGGCTGGGGCTTGGGTGGGCGCGGAATTTCTTCATCAAAGATCATTCGCTCGGATGGAATCGGTAGCCAGCGTTCGCGAGCCGCTGTTTCCAGGAAGTTCCGAAGATTGAGCAAATGACACTTGCGAACCGAGATGCAGACCCGCGTGGGCAGGTAGCTCAGATATTCGATCAGCAGCTTGCGGGTGATGGCCTTGGCCGTGCCTGTGGGTCGTTCTTGCATGAGGAACTCCGAGAAACACGTCAGCGACTGCAATCGTGTGCGGCATGTCCCTTCCGCGAAGATTGGCAGACAGTACCGTATGTAAGCCTTGACTGTCTTCCGTAACCACGGTTGTTGGATGCGATGGAAACTCAGGGTAGCGTTGGAGAGGGAGAGACTGATTGGGACCGCCATCCGCTGCAGGTCCCACACATCTTTCTCGTGCTCGGGCCGGTCATCGTATGCGTTTTCCAGGGTGGTATGGACCTGCCGAAGAGTGCTGATGTAGTGACTGTCGCGCGAAGTCACACACGGCCGTTGCT
>JBEKOW010000224.1:0-7326 GCA_049521375.1 Terriglobales bacterium | reverse complement strand
GGTTTTTCCGTGAGCCGCTCGACCAGAAAACCGGCGGGGATGGACATCACGGCATAGGCAATGAAGAAAGAGAAGGCGAGAAAAGCCGCTGCTGTGAGGCTCACGTGAAAGCTATGGATAATATCGGGGACGAGCGGCCCGACAATATTTGTGAGCAGTGAGATCACGAAAAAAGTGATCATGACGAGAGCTACCATGTACCGGTTTCTAGGCATAGTGAGTTCGTAAGGCTTTCGGGTCGCGGCCAATAACGTACCGCGATTCAGCTAAGGTCGAGTAGATAGAGGCCGCTCTTCACGGCCCGAACCGATGGTGCCAGACTCGGGCTGCCCCAATAAGATTGGCATCGTCTCCGAGTGAAGCCAGAGCGAGCTCCGTTTTTTCATGCGGGACGAAGCGGCAGCCGCGAACAATGGTCGCGCGGATTTCGTCGAGAAAGAGCGGCGCGCTCTTCATCAGGCTGCCGGCCAGCACGATGATGTCCGGGGTAAACAGGTTGATCAGGTTGGCGATGCCAAGGCCGAGATAACGGGCCTCGCGTTCGACGGCGCGCCGCGCCAGCGGATCTGCTTCTCGCGCCATCTGGCAGATTTGTTCCGCTGTGCGATAGGAGTCATCGGCGGGAGACTGGCTCTGGGCCCAGGCGGACATAGCCGGTCCAGCAGCCAGAGCTTCCCAGCATCCCTCGAATCCACAGGAACATGGCGGACCGGACGGATCAATCACCTGATGGCCGAGTTCGGGATGAGCTCCGCCAACGCCGCGATAAAGTGTGCCGTCTAAAATAATGCCCCCGCCAATGCCGGTACCTACGGTGATGTAGATCAGGCGCGTCTTATCGCGGCCTGCTCCCCAAGCGGCCTCGGCCAACGCGCCCGCGTCGGCGTCGTTTTCGAGCGCGACCTTCACTCCAAAGAGCTTGTCCAAGTCTTGCACGGGGTTCCGCTGCCGCCAATGCGGAAGAAAGTCTACCTCGCCAAGTTCCCCGGTGAGAGGATCGACGGGTCCGGTCGATCCGATACCGATTCCGGTGATCTCGACGCCGGAGCTCTTCGACATTTCGCCAAGCATGCCAGCGATGCTCTCAAGTCCAGCGGAATATGTAGATTCCGGACCGGTCGGTGCCTCACGCCTGGCAAGCACCTTGCCGTCTTCGTTGACCAAGCCCACTGCCAGCTTGGTTCCGCCTATGTCGACCGCTCCAATCATAATTAGCCGTTATTAAACACTGACTCTAAGAGCCGATTTTAAGTGACAATGCGAAAGCTTTCCTATCAATTACTGATTTACGCCGCTGGCCAAAAAGCCACCGTCCACCACGACAACCTGGCCAGTAGTAAACGAGGCTGCGTCTGACGCCAAATACACCGCGGCGCCCACCAGTTCTTCCGCGTGGCCGAAGCGGCCCACCGGTGTCCGCATCAGCAACTCAGCGCCCCTGGCGGTGTTATCGAGCAGATCCGTATTCAGTGCAGTGCGAAAAACACCGGGCGCGATCGCGTTGACAAGAACTCCTCGCTTCGACCATTCGACCGCCAGTGAGCGGGTGAGAGACACCACCGCAGCCTTACTGGCCGCATAGGCCGCAACTTCGCTAAGCGCGACAAAAGCATTCAGGGAGGCGATGTTAATGATGCGCCCGGATCCCTGATCCAGCATATGCTTTCCAAACACCTGGCACGCGCGAAACGTCCCCGAAAGGTTCGTATCGATAATGTCTCGCCAATCTTCCTCTCGCATATCGAGCGTCGGAACGCGGGTTATCCTGGCGGCGCAATTGACGAGGATATCGATTTTTCCAAAGTGCTCAAGCGACGCTGTGGCCAGACGTTGGAGGGATTCTCGATTGCCAATGTCGCAAGTGAGCCTAAGAGTTCGACGTCCGCCCGATTCAATTTCTGACGCGACCTCGTCGATATTCTCTTTACGACGTCCAGACGGGACGACATCCGCTCCTGCAGCGGCAAGCCCAAGACTCAGAGCGCGGCCGATTCCGGATGTTCCGCCAATGACGACTGCTACCTTGTTGGACAAGTTCAGACTGTCCGGTTTCATCTACCCAGTTTGCCTTTCCGAACCGGCAGGTCTGCGGTTCCTTCGCTTTGTCCGGAACTCTTCAAATACCCGAGCACTTGATCGACGGCTTCTTCCGGAGTGCCCGCGACAGAGATTCGCCAGATGTCCGACGGTACTGCCAGTGTCGCCAACTGGCTATCCAGTAAGTCGGGATTCATGTACGGATGATCTCGCTGTCGGATGCGTTGCTCGATCAGTTCCCTTGGGGCTTCCAGCAGAGCGAACCGAACCTCTTCGACAGAAAGACCCGCGACCAATAAGTCCCGATATTCCTGTTTCAGCGCGGAGCAGGCAAGCACGACATTTTGGCCGGAACGCGCAAGCTCAAGCATTCGTCGATTCAGGCCTTGGAGCCATGGCACGCGATCTTCATCGGTCAGCGGAACCCCAGATTGCATTTTCTGTTTGTTTACCTTGGAATGATAATCGTCGGCGTCGTCGAAACGCCATCCCAATCGGGCCGCCAGCATCTGCCCGATCGTCGTTTTGCCTGCGCCGCAAACGCCACATAGAATCAGAATCATTGGACTTAGAATGCCCCGCTCATCCTGCTGTCCCAGCTTCAAATCGTCCGCGATAGGCCCACAGTCCTAATCCAGGATTCGAGATATAGAAAATCTCTTCGCTGTCGACGATGTTTCGGCCATGACGTAGTTTTGCGGGATCGTAGCGGGAGAGCATCGCCGACAGATCGCCATGGTGATATCCGACGCCTTCCACTTCCTCACGGGTCAGGTGTCCCGGGCACCAAGTGATGGAGAACCGACCTTCCGAAGAGCCATGTATGAGGTGGGCCGCGGCACCAAGTTCGTTGGCAAGGTCGGCATTGTTCCCGACGGCAGCCAGCGTGGCAGAAGTACCCCGGTATCCGTATTTGCGGATCAGTGCATCGATCCGGCGATCCTCGCCAAACTGTTTTACACCGGGCGCTAAAATGACCAGATCAGCGCGGTCCGCCAGAGCCATTCGCGTTCGGTAAATCGCTTTGTTACCGAGCCATGTGCTGTGATACTCGCGCGGATCGAGGTACACCACAGCCTTGGAGACCGGCCGGTCGAGCATTACGAAATTCACTTTCAGGCTAAGCTCAGCCGCGCGGTGGAAGCATGCGATATCGTCACCGATGAAGAGGCCGCGCAAAACCGATTTGCCTTCTGCCGTCACTCCTACTACGGTGAGCACATAAACGATGGGGAGTCCCTTGAGGAACCGGTCGCCCGCGTAGTTCAAAACATGGCGAACCGGATTATCGGCACGCCCCATGAGCCGCTCCATCCCAAAAACCGCACCAAGATAGTGGCTGCGATTGATACTGTCGGGTCCGCCGGTTCCGATCAGGATGTTCTTGTTGTAGTTCGCCATTCCGCTCACTTCGTGCGGAACAACCTGTCCTAGCGAGAGTATTAGATCGAAGCCGCCATGGGCGATCAGGCGATTCACCTGTGCGGGCCACACGTAGTTTAACTTGCCTTCCGACTGTTCATGGATGATCGCGCTGGGCACTTCCCCAAGCGTCTCGGTATCAGTGCGCCAATCGTGAACGCGGAATAAGTCAAGTGGCGTGTCTCCGAACATGGTGGCGAGTTGCTCCCGCGACATCGCAACATGCGTGCCCAGCGCAGGCAGGATGGCTTCAAGCCGCCGGCCGTAGTATTCGTGAGCCAAACGGGTCAACTCGCCTGCACGTGACTCCCGGCGTGTGAAATCCGGCGGTACAGCAAGGACACGACGCCGCTCACCTAACTTGGCCAGCGCTTCGCAGAACAGATCCCGCAATCTTGTCCCGGTGATTTCGAGTTCGGGACCACCTTCCGCTGCGTAAAGGGACATGATGTCGAAACGCTCCTAAGACCGCGTAAAGCTCAAGCGAGCTCTTGGCAATCTGACCATTTAAGATATCCTAAAATGGATGACTGTTTATGAGCAGAAGCAAAGTCAACATCACGTCCTCGAAACCGGTGACGGAAGCGGCTGATCATGCTGCAGTCGACACGCCTGAGTCTCTGGCGGTTCAGAACGGGTCTGGCGACTCGCGGCGCAAAGAACTGTGGAGCCTTCTTGGCGACTTGCCCTGGGCACACCGCCCGGCCGCGCCTCGCCTGCTGAGAACCGAGAAGCATCACGGCTATTCGCTGGAGCGGCTGCTGCTTGACCTGAATGGAGAAGAAGATGTGCCCGCGGTCTTGCTGATCCCGGAGAAACGCCAGGTGCGGGCTCCCGGCATGCTGTACATCCATTCGCACGGCGGCATGTATGACTTGGGCAAGGAGCAGTTGCTGGCCGGGGTTCCAGTGCAGCCCGCCTACGCCCCAGTGCTGGCGGAAAAAGGGATTGTTACGCTGGCGATCGACAGCTGGTGTTTTGGCGAGCGTGAACGTGTGGAGGAAGGTCTCACGGGCGAGGAAGATACCTTCAAGGGGATGCTGTGGAAGGGACAGGTCCTGTTCGGCATGATGATGTTTGATGAGTTTCGCGCCCTGGACTTTCTCGCCTCTCGACCGGAGGTTGATGCGCAGCGGTTAGGAGCTTTTGGAATGTCCATGGGCGCCACGAAGGCGTGGTGGCTGGCGGCGCTCGATCCCCGCGTGAGCGTGTGCATGGACGTTTGCTGCCTGACGGATTTCGAGGAATTGATTCGCGCGGATGGACTGAAGGGCCACGGCATGTATTATTTCGTGCCACGGCTGCTGCAGCACTTCCAGACGGCAGAGATCAACGAGTTGATCCTCCCGCGACCGCATCTTAGCGTGAATGGACGATCCGATCCGCTGACTCCTCCCGCTGGTGTCGAGAAGGTCAGGGATTACCTGCTTCCGCTTTATCGCAAACTGGGACGCGAGCAAGACTGCGAGATCGGACTTTATGATTGCGATCACGTCGAGCTCCCCGCGATGCGCGAGCGCATTCTGGAGTGGATGGATCATTACCTGGTAGAGCCACGGGCCTAGGTCGCGTTTCGCTCTCAGACGATTTTCCAGCGCAGCGGTGCGCCGGGTTTGCTTTGACCGCTGAAACGAGCACCGCGCTTATGGGACTTCAACGCCTCAGTAACACCATTGACGGTAAGGTGCCGCAATCTTGCCCGGTCAGCGTCGGGGAGATCTATTTCAATATTCCAATGTCCCGCCGCGGCCGGCGCGTACCACCCGGAAAAGCCGTCCGGGGATTTCTTGAATCCCAGTAGCGGCGAAGCGAATTCGTACTCTGGCAAAGGGAGATCGGGGTGGAAATTGATTCCAGCTTCGTGAAACTCCAGCCCCAGCAGCTTGGCAGCCGAGTATAGCGGCCACGCGTGCGCATGCATGTTCATGACTGGAAACTCCGGCTCCGTATGGCCGGGAGTTTTCGACAACACAGAATGGTACGCGTCTGGACCGCTCCAGATTCCGTACCAGAGATCGGGATAAACCTCCGCGTGGCGTGCTAGCGAATTCTTTTTCCATTCGTCCCATGCAACGGACCCGTTGACCAGGGCGAGAGCCCAAACCAATGTTCCACTGATGGCTAGAAAGACTCCCCCATTGGTCCCGACTCCCGCTTCGTTATGCATCGTCGGGTCCGGTTGGCTTAGCAGAGGCGCCCCGATCAGAGAAGGCTTGCGCATCAATTCGTCAATCGCTGCGACCAGCGTATTCACTTGCTCCGTAGTGGCAGAGCCGCCAATCACTGCCCAAGGCTGCGGCTCGAGCCACATCTGTTTTTCACCGGACCAGCCCAGTCCTTCGCCGAGCCACGCGCGCCGGAACCATCTTCCCGTCCATTGCCGCCTTACCGCTTGGCGTTGGGCCTCGGCTTTGGTGCGCGCTTCCTTTGCGAGTTCGGGATCGCCTATATACTCCAGCATGGTTGCGTAGTAGTTCAGAACGTAAGCGGCCATCGCCGCATTGAGCACGCTTTCGCCTTGCTGCATTACTTCCGCGACCTGCGTCGGCTTCAGACGGTTCACCACGAT
This sequence comes from Terriglobales bacterium, assembly GCA_049521375.1. Lineage (GTDB taxonomy): Bacteria > Acidobacteriota > Terriglobia > Terriglobales > Acidobacteriaceae > Acidiflorens. Next base: position 1,298 of record JBEKOW010000224.1, on the reverse strand, counting down.
ACTGTCGTTCCAGTCTCCGTTGAAAAGACGCATCAGGCCATGCTTCCCGACTCCAATATCTCCGTTCACCCGCGCGAAGGCGCGCGCCAGAAGTTCACGAATAGTCAGATCGGCCGGCTCTGATTCTCGGCCGGGATAGACACGGACGGTCTCATCGAGAAATGCTTTGTCGCGAATTGCGAGAACGTATTCACTCGCTACCCACAGCAGCCACAGCTCCAGATCGCTGGGTCGATAGCGACACGGCATCGGAACGCCGCATCCGACGATGCCATAAGGGAGGGACCCATCCGGCTGAGTCTCCTTGAGCGTGTAGCGAATCACCTCTCGCACGATCTTTGGATCGGTGAAAATAAAAGGCAATGCATGTTGCAACGGATCGCGTGCCGCACCTTGAAGCCCGGCGATGTATTGGGGGCTCGCTCCCTGGGAAATGTTATGTTCCCGAAAGAAGCTGTCGTAGGTAATGCCGCTGCGTACATAATAGCTGCTCCAGGCAGTTTCTCTCTCCACCCACGGTTCGGATTCCGTGCGGAAGACAAGACTGCGGTCCTTCCATTGAGAACTGGAACGCGCCCACACAGAGGACGTGTCGTCCGCGTACTTGGCCGTCAGGCTGTCGACATCGAATCCCTCCGGAAGATATCCGTAGAGGAAATACATCGTGCGGCTTTCTCCGGGGTTCAATGCCAGATCCCGCTCCAGAAACAATGCGCTCTCCGGACCACTCGCACTCAGATTATTGTTCAAGCGACTTGTCATCCCCGCGGGAAGCTCAATGGCGCCTTTGAAAAATTCGGCACCATTGGTTGCAAACCCATCGGCCGGGGCGTCCAGAGAGACAAGAAAGGTTGATGGCGGCTGGAGATCGTCCATGCTGGCCCCGGGCGCCAACGGGGGAACCGGACCGCCGTAAAAGCCGGTTGGAGTCGCTTTCAGCTTGGCCTGAACTTGCTGCCACGATTCCTCTTCTTCGGGCGAGCGGCCTCGAAATGATTGGGTTTCGAGTAAACCCTTACCGCTCTTTAACGTCTGGAAATGATGCACAAATCGATCGGAGAGGTCCCGGCGGAGTCGGGTGACATTTGTTGCGTCGCCCAAGAGTGCCGCTTCAATCAACGAGCGATACGAGAATTGATAATTGTGACATCCCCAGTACTCCACCCATCGTGGTCGTGTTGCACGATTGGAATGGTTGGTAATCGTCACCTGGGAAATCAGAACGGGGTCGTCCCCATACGGAGCGAAAATCACCTGATCGATTTCGTACTGATGCCCGGTTACGTGCTTCCGCAGAT
>JBEKOW010000223.1:0-7953 GCA_049521375.1 Terriglobales bacterium | reverse complement strand
GGCCCGGAGGACACCGGCGCATATGTGGTTCCGCGTTCCCAACCAGATCTACTTCAACCTCAACGCCGTGGAAAACCTGCGTCATCTGGACTCGCGCTCGACCGTCATCGTCACCAATCCCGAGATGGAGCGGATGGGACACGTCGACATTCTCCGCCGCCACATTCGTCCGCAGACCCTCGTCCACGTCTCGATCATTCCCGCCGCCGAGCCCGAAGTAAAGGTCGTCATGGAAGGTGTAGAGGCGCTCAACTTCTACAAGGCGGACCAGATCATCGCACTCGGTGGCGGCTCCGTCATCGACGCGGCCAAGATCATGAAGCTGAAGTACGAGTCGCCGCAAGCCGACCTCGAAGAATTGGCCGCCCCGTTCATGGATATCCGCAAGCGCGTGGTCGAGTATCCCACGATAAAAATCAACCACGCCCGCCTGATCGCCATTTCCACCACCAGCGGCACCGGGAGCGAGGTCACGCCATTTGCGGTGCTATCGGATAAGACGCGCGGACGCAAAGTGACGCTCGCCGATTATTCGCTGACGCCGGATGTGGCGATCGTCGATTCTTTACACCGACTCGAACGCCATGCAGGCGATCCGGTTGGTCTTCAAGTATTTGCCGATCGCGTATGAGCACCCGCACGACGAAGAAGCGCGCAGCATGATGCACAATGCCGCCTGTATCGCGGCCATCGCATTCTCAAACGCGGCGGTGGGCGTGAATCACGCGCTGGCTCACGCTTTCGGGGCCCGCTTCGGAGTAAGCCACGGCCGGGCCAACGCGCTGATGTTGCCGCACGTGATCGCATATAACGCGTCGGTGCCCACGAAGTTCATGCCCTCACCCAACCAGCGCGGATATGTCGCTCACAAAAAATATGCACTGATTGCCGACTTGCTTGGATTGGGCGGCAACACAGTCGAGGAAAAAGTAAGAAAGCTAATCGAGGCGACCGAACACCTGCTCGACCAGCTGGCGATTCCGAAGTCGATCGCGGAACTTGGGATCTCGAAAGAAGAGTTCGAACGGGCGATGCCGGACTTGGCCAAGATCGCCTTTGACGATCCTTCATGGCGCTCCAACCCACGCATGCCGCTGGTTAGCGAACTGGTGGAATTGTTCTGGAGCGCCTATCAGGGACGCGGCTCGGCGAAAGCCGCCGCGCTCCACGAAACAAACGCGTGAAGCACAAACGGAGAGATGGTTGAGCCGATGCCGATAACTGCCGTGCTTCTAAAAGTCAATCCTGAGCGAGTTGCCGATTCTCTGTTGGAACTACAGGCACAGATCGCCGCTGGCAATGTCGAATCTGTTTTGGATTTTTCCTCCGTGTCGCGAATCGACGCGAAGGCCGTGCAATCGCTGGAAGCGCTCGCCGGCCTCGCGGATGCGAAGGCCGCCAGGATGGAACTACGCGGCGTGAATGTTGAGATCTACAAGGTGCTCAAGCTGGTGAAACTCGCGCCGCGTTTCTCATTTGCCGATTGAGAGCGGCGGCACAATCGGATCAAGTAAGCGGCGGGTAAGGCTGCCACGCACGGGAAGAGGAGAGAGCTGTTATGAACCATCAGCAAGGCGATCGACTTTCATGGGGCGACAGCGTTTTCCTGAATCTTGAGCGCGACGGCATGCCGCTCAACGTGGCCTGTATATGCGTGCTGGAAGGCGATATCGCGTTTAAGGCCTACCTCCGGTTCGTCGAATCGAGATTGCCGCTCATTCCCCGATTCCTCATGCGCGTGGTCGCCCCGCCTCTGAACATCGGCCTGCCAATCTGGGATTACGACCCGGAATTCAACCTCAGAAATCATGTGCGCGAGGTGACTCTAAAAGATGGCTCGGACGCTGACTTGAAGGCCCTGGCCGGCAGGATTTTCGGCAAGGTCATGGATCGCCAGCACCCGCTTTGGGATTTAACCCTGGTCACCGGATTGACGGGCAGTCGCACTGCCATTATCGCCCGCATGCACCATTGTCTGGCCGATGGGATTGCCGGCGTAAACGTGGTCAACGCGCTCATGGATGTGACTCCCGACATGCCCGCCCTGCCGAAGCGCCAGAGCCACCTGCATGTTCCGAAGCCGAGCGCAGCGGCGCCTTCGCTCGTGGGCGGCCTCACCAGTTCCTATTCCAACTTCATGGAAAGGATTCTCTCTGGATGGGCGGATGTGCTGAATATCACGGAACGCACGTTAGGCAATGCAGAAAATCCGCCCAGCGAGGAACTTTCCAGCCTGATGCCGGAGATCACCGCGCCCACCGAGCGCCTGCGCTTCAATGTTCTCTATCGTGGACCGCAGAAATTCGCCTGCACCGAGATTCCGCTGGCGGAAGTGAAGGCAATCCGCCATGCCTGTGGAACCAGTATCAACGACGTTCTGCTGGCGTTGGTAACCGCAACGATCCGGCGCTACTGTGAGGTTCACGGCGACTCGGTCAAAGGGCGGTTGCTCCGCATCATGGTTCCCGTCAATCTGCGAGGGAACGGAAACTCCAACGACTTGGGAAACCGTATTTCTCTGGTTGCGGTCACCATCCCGCTCGACATTCGCCCCCCGAAAAAACTGTTAGCGGAGGTCCACCGAAGAACGGAATTTCTCAAGCGCACCCACGCCGCCGAACTGGTTGGACTGGCGGGCGGTCTGCTCGGCATCCTTCCAAGTCCGGTGCAGGCCTTCGCCGGTCCCATGATCAGCCAGGTACCGTTCACTCCTTTCAATATGGTTTGCACGAATGTCCCCGGGCCGCAGTTTCCGCTCTACGTGCTCGGACACAAGATGGTGCATTGGTATCCCTATGTGCCGATCGGCGGTGAACTGGCGCTCAATTGCGCGATCCTGAGCTACAACGGCATGGCCTCTTTCGGGTTCAGCGGCGATGCCAATATCACCCCGGATATGACGCGCTTCGAGAAGCTTGTTCAATCCAATTTTGTGGACCTGCGAACCGCTGCGGGTGTTAAGCCTCCGCAAACCGGGACGGCACGAAAGCGAGTACGTGCGAAGCGGAGTGTCCCCAAGCCCACTGGAGAGACGGCCACTACGCTGCGGATTCCGATTTCTCTAGTCGGCGCAAATCCCGGCCCGGGATCCGCAGACGGCGCAGGTCTGATCTTCGAAAAGAAGGTCGTTGGAAATCACATTGAAGAGAAGGTGTTTGAAGAGCGCAGCGTCCCGGCGCAACCGGTCGCTTAGGGTTCGAGGCTAGAGGCAGAGCATGGAAGGCATTCAGTCAATTTCGAATCCGGCGTCCTGGTTAGAGTCCGGGCGAACCCTCTTCCTTATTATTCATCTTCTGGGCATTACGTGTTTTGTGTACATCGTGGCGCGCCGCCTGCGGCCTTTGCTGCGTGCCCAGCGGGATTTGCGTTTTGATCGCCCCCTCGCCCGCCTTGGAAACGTCCTGAAGTATTGGTTTGGACAGTGGAAGCATCCGCGCTATCGCGTCGCCGGAACCCTTCACATCCTTATTTTTACAGGATTCATTCTCCTCGCGATGCGGGCCTTCTCCGTGCTGATCGTCGGCGTTTCCGGAAATTTTGTGATGCCCGGCCTCTCGGGCAGAACAGGCCATATCTACGACCTCGTCACGGACTACGCGGCCACCGTCGTTTTTCTTTGCATGCTATTCGCGATCGTTCGCCGCCTCGCCTTTAAACCTGCGCGCTACAACGTCCCGGCAAGGTATGGCAAGGCGCACACGGCTGACGCGATTTTCCTGCTGGCGCTGATCGCGGTTCTCATGCTGGCCGACAGCTTTTTCGCGGCGGCAAGAGTGGCCGGGCAAGCACACCAGGGTCTGACGGTTGACGCGTTGGCCGTGTTGTCGTTGCCCTGGATATTCCAGATTGCGCTCGCATCGGCGGCCGTACCCACACTGGCGTCGTTTTACTTTGGAGCCTACCTCGTTCACGAGGCGACATTTTATTTCCTGCTCTGCTATCGGCCCTTCGGCATTCAGTTCCACGTGGAAACGTCCCTGTTCAATGTCTACTTCGCGAAACTGGATCGGGGCATCCTGAAGCCGGTGCGATGGGGTGTCAGCGACGAACATCTCGACCGGGTCAAATCGTTCGGCGTGAAGAGGTTTGAAGACTTCACGTGGAAGCACATGCTCGACTTCTACTCCTGCGCCGATTGCGGACGCTGCTCCGACAAGTGCCCCGCCAACGCCGTCGGCCGGCCCTTGTCGCCAAGATTCATAGGTCTCAAGGCCCGCGACTATGCCTTTCAGCACTATCCGATGTTCGGGAAGACAGGTAACGGCAAGGCGCTCATCGGCAACATTTATTCGGATGATGAAGTTTGGTCCTGCACAACCTGTGGCGCCTGCGAAGAAGAGTGCCCGCTCCTGATCGAACACATCGACAAGATTGTCGATCTGCGCCGAGGCATGATCGACGACGGGAACGTCCCGCAGTCTCTGCAAAAACCCCTGAAAGCACTCGAGAGTCGCGGCAACCCCTACGGCAAGATGGAGAAAAAAAGAGCCGATTGGGCCAACGCGAAAGAGTTCCAGCAAACGTGCCGCGTCAATGTCCTCTCTGGAAAAAACGGTGCCAGCGGCGCCGACACCTTGTATTTCGTCGACAGCATCACCTCCTACGACGATCGCATGCAGTCAATCGGACGTGCCACCACGAGAATCCTCCATCACATAGGGGAAAACTTTGGAATACTCGGCTCCGCGGAAAAAGACAGCGGCCATGAAGTCCGTCGCTTCGGCGAAGAGACGCTTTTCATGGCTCTGCGCGACCACAATACCGAAGCGATCAAGGCCACCGGCATAAAACGAATCGTCACGTCCGATCCGCATGCCTTCAACGCTCTGAAACACGACTATCAGGATCTGCCGCCAGTCGAGCACATCAGCCAGACGCTCGCCCGCGAAGTAAAGTCCGGCAGAATCAGTCTCAAGCCGGTCGAGAACCGCGACAGTGTCTACACCTATCACGATCCCTGCTACCTCGGCCGCCACAACCATGTCTACGACGATCCGCGGAACGTGCTCGATGCTATCCCCGGACTCAAGCGGGTCGAGATGAGCCGCTCGCGAGATCGCTCGTTCTGCTGCGGCGGTGGTGGATTGATGCTGTTTTACGAACCGAAAGAAGACGAGCGCATGGGAGTGAAGCGCGTGCAAATGGCAGCCGCAGCGGGAGCCAATGTCATCGTGACCGGCTGTCCCTTTTGCATGGCTAACGTAGAAGATGCCATCAAGGTCGTGGGGCTGGAAGGAAAGATGTCGGCTATCGATTTGACAGAACTGGTCGACCAGCAAATCGACCGTCCAGCGCCTGTTATGGACTCGAAAGCCCAGCAACAAGTTCAGCGGGAATGCATCTTCGGGAGGTGAGACATGGAAATTCTGGTTTGCGCAAGAAGAGTGCCTGACACTTCGGAAAACGAAATCCAACTCAACAGCGCCGGCAACGACATCGAGCGCGATGAGTTGGTCTATTCCATCAACGAGGCGGATAACTACGCGGTCGAAGAAGCGTTGCAGATCGCAGCCAGAGTGGGCGGGAACGTGACCGTCGTCACGGTCGGCGGCGAAGATGACGAAGAGATCCTGCGCCGCCAGATGGCCATGGGCGCGAACCACGGCGTGCTTCTCACAGACGACGCATTTTCCGGATCTGACGGCCGAGGCCTCGCGTCGATCCTGAAAAGCTTCGCACAAAAAGGCAACTACGACCTCATCCTCACAGGCGTGCAGGCCGAGGACGGAGCCGCGCAGGTCGGGGGAATGCTGGCGGCGATGCTCGACTATCCCTTCGCCTCGCTGGTCAGTTCCCTCGGAGTGGTCGACAGCAAGAAACTCAAGGTCGGCCGCGAAATCGAAGGTGGCAATCGCGAAATCAGCGAGATCGATCTGCCGTGCGTGCTCTCCATCCAAACCGGAATTAATGAACCGCGCTACGTAGGGATGCGCGGCATCCGCGCCGTGGCCTCGCTGCCCGTTCCAACCTATGGCGTCGCCGAACTTGGCATCGATCCGAATGCAGTTGGAGAGTCAGGCGCGAGAGTGAGACGCGTCGACTATTTCGTTCCCGAGCTCGGCAACGGAGCCGAAATTCTCGAAGGCAGCCGTGAAGAGAACATCGACAAATTACTCGAGTTGGTCGCCGCTAAAGGAGGATTAAAGTAATGCCTCAAATCTTCGTCTACATCGCACATCGGGACGGCGTCGTCGATGACAGCGCCGCGGAACTCCTGGCAGCCGCACAAAAAATAGACGGAAGCGCATCCCCCATAGCGCTCGCCGCTGGTTCGGGCGCAGAACTCGACTCAGCTTGTGACTCCCTTCGCCCGTCTTACAAAGAGATATGGAAAATCGCCAACCAGGCCTTGGCCTATCCCAATGCCGAATTGATTCGCAAAGTCCTGGTCAAGGTCTTGCCGCCCGGCAGCATCGTTCTGCTTTCGCATAATCACTTTGGGATCGATCTTGCTCCCGGTCTCTCCATTAAACTGAATGCCTCTTTCGTCTCCGACATTGTGGAGATCGAAGGGGTAGAACGCAGCGTCCTGAAGGTGGTTCGACAGGAATTCGGCGGACAGATCAGTGCCCACGTTCGCTGCGACATTTCATCTGGCGCCGTCATCACGCTGCGGCCGGGCGCATTCAAGCCACGGGAATCCGCGTCCACCAACGGCTCTGTCATAGACAAGGCAGCCGATGTTGGCACTCTGACTGCCGGACGACGCTACCTCGAGACTGTCGTCGCAGAGGCAGGCGATGTAGACATCACCAGGCACAATGTTCTCGTGTCCATCGGACGCGGCATTCAGGAGAAAGACAACGTCGCGATCGCGGAAGAGCTTGCTGAAGCCATGGGCGCGGCGGTCAGTTGCTCGCGGCCGGTGGTCGATGCTAAGTGGCTGGAGAAATCGCGCCAGGTTGGCTCTTCTGGAAAAACCGTAAAGCCCAAAGTCTATCTGGCATGCGGGATCAGCGGCTCGTTCCAGCATCTGGCCGGCATCAAGGGCAATCCGTTCATTGTCGCGATCAACAAAAATCCCAAGGCTCCGATTTTTCAGGTCGCCGATATCGGCATTGTCGACGACATCCTGGAGTTCCTGCCCGAACTGACAAGCAAGGTCCGCGAATTGCAAGGCGTTGCCGCTAAGTGAAGAAGAACAAGTGAAGAACAAACGAACTGAGGAATAAAGATGATCACCGCTAAGACCCTGAAGCTCAGTCTCAAATCGCTGCGCGAGTTTGCCAAGAAGCGTTTGCCCGACCAGGAGTTGATCGATCTCGATGCCCGCGACGAATGCCCGCTCGAAATCGTCCGCCACATGTGCAGTCCCGACAAGCTGGGCATTCAACTTCTTTTCATCCCCGAAGAATTTGGCGGGATGGGCGGCAATACGTTTGACGTGTATTGCGTGTGCGAGGAGATGGCGCGCATTGATCTCGGCGTCGCGACCGCCGTGCTGGCGACGTTCCTGGGTAGCGATCCGATTACAGTTGGCGCTACCGCCGAACAAAAGAAAATCTGGCTCACGCGCATCGCGGAAGAAGGCCTGTTGTTCGCATACGGCGCCACGGAACCGGAAGCCGGCAGCGATCTCGGGGCATTGAAGACCACTGCCGAACCGGTGCTCGAAGACGGCCGCGTTGTGGGCTACAAAATCACCGGCAACAAACAATGGATCAGCAACGGTGGAATCGCCGGCGCCTATACGGTTCTGGCCAACACTCCCAGCGGGCCCAGTTGGTTCATCGTCGACCAGGGCGCGAAGGGTTTTACGCACGACAAGCCCGAAGACAAGCACGGCATTCGTCTCAGCAACACCGCAGCACTGGCGTTCGACAACGTCTACGTCGATGCCGATCGGCTTGTTGGCGGAGTCGAAGGCCAGGGACTCAATCAGGCTCAGGCTGTCTTTGGCTACACGCGCCTGATGGTGGCGGCTTTCGGTCTGGGTGCCGGATGGTCCGCGCT
>JBEKOW010000222.1:0-7405 GCA_049521375.1 Terriglobales bacterium | reverse complement strand
CAGCGGCAGACTGCCGATCCCTCCATTTACGCGATTGGCGACGTGGCTGGCGAACCGATGCTGGCCCACAAGGCGATGCATGAGGGCCGCACCGCAGTCGAAGCCATCGCCGGTCATAAAGTAGCCTTCGAGCCCAACGCCATCCCGGCGGTCGTTTTCACCGATCCTGAAATTGCGTGGGCTGGGCTCACCGAGACGCAGGCGAAAGAACAAGGACGCGCGATCACCGTCGCCAAGTTTCCGTGGGCCGCTTCGGGGCGCGCGATCACGCTGGATCGTCCGGAGGGTCTCACCAAGCTGCTGATCGATCCCAAAACCGAGCGGGTGCTGGGCGTCGGGATCTGCGGGCCGGGCGCGGGCGACCTGATCGCCGAGGGCGTGCTGGCGATCGAAATGTGCGCGCTGGCGGCGGATGTCGGCATGACCATCCATCCGCATCCAACCCTGTCGGAGACCATGATGGAAGCGGCGGAAATTTTCTACGGGCAGGCTACGGATATTTACCGGCCCAAGAAGTGAGTCAACCTTTTGGCATGCTGTGGCACCATAGCTGCGGCTCTGGGGGCGGCTCGCAGCGTGCTTGCGGGTAGGGATCCTTCGACTGCGCGAGACCTTCGATTCGCGCAGTTCCCGCTTCGCTCAGGATGACCTCTCTTCTAAAAGCTAATTAGAGGATTGAAAAAAGTCACACACTCTCAGGCTGACAATTGTTGAGAAGGGCAGAGTCTAAGCCCGGTTGATTTCAGGAGCGGATTGATTCTGACTTTGGCTAACATGAAAAAATCCGCATTCTTATTCTCCTTTCGATTCCCGATCCTCATCCTCTTAGTCACTCTGAGTTTGATTCTTGTCACTGCTGCGTCCGCATTGGGGGCCCAGTCGGTCACCGGGCTGCTTAGCGGGGCTCAGGCCAAGGCTGCGGGAACTGCTCAAAGCGATGGGCTGGGCCGCGGGACGCCTTCGGGCACTGTGCTGGGTTTTCTCCAGGCCGCGCAATCGGGAGACTACCGGGCCGCGACCGAGTACCTGCAGATGAGCGCCACGCGGCGCCAGTCGCAGGGGCCGGAGTTAGCCACCAAACTGAAAGTGCTGATGGACCGCGCGTTCATCGGCAGGTTGAGCCGGATCAGCACGAATCCCGAGGGTAATCCCGACAATGGCGTTTTTGACCAGCAGACGGTCGGCACGTTTTCACTTGGGGATAGCGATGTGCCGGTGGTGCTGGTCCGGGTGGTGGATCCGAATGCCGGGAAGATCTGGCTGTTTTCGGCCGAGACACTGAGCAAGGTCCCCGACCTCTACGACAATGTCGAAGCGCACCAGGTCGAGAGCAGGCTGCCGGAGAGCCTGGTCAAGAATGTGTTTCTGGGGATGCCGCTCTGGCAGTGGCTGGCGCTGTTTATCGCCGCGCCCGTAGCGATCGTTATCGGGTGGGCGGTGGTTCTGTTTCTTGCCATTCCCCGCCGTCTTTATCTCATCTACAAGAAGCGCCCGGACCTGCACTCCTACCGGCGGGTCTCGATGCCGCTGTTGCTGTGTTTTTCGGCTATTGCGCACCGCATCATTGCGGCGCGCTTCGGGCTACCGCTGCTGTCGCGCTTTTATTACGCGCGCACGGTCGGAGTTGTTTTCAGCATTGGCTTGTTCTGGTTCCTGCTCCGAGTCTCGAGCCTGACCATGCAACGGCTGCGCCGGCACGCAATCGGCATCGGGCGAACCGGCACGGGAACCCTGATGCTGCTGGCCGAGCGGCTGCTCGCGGCAATGGTCGTGGTCATTGGACTCTTATCCATCCTCGCCATTCTCGGATTCAATCTCACGACTGTTCTTGCGGGGCTCGGCATTGGCGGCATTGCCATTGCGTTCGCGGCGCAGAAGACGCTGGAAAATTTGTTTGGCGGGATTTCCGTCCTGGCAGATGAGGTTATGCGAGTGGGGGACTACTGCCGCTTTGGCGACCGCACCGGGACGGTCGAGGACATCAGCCTGCGGTCGACCCGCGTCCGCACCGATGGACGTACCGAGCTTTCGATTCCGAATGGCGCGCTGGCCACCATGAGCCTCGATAATTTCAGCCGACGCGACAAAATTCTCTTCAACCCGGCACTCGCCGTCCGTTATGACACCACCGGCGACCAGTTGCGCTACCTGCTGGCCGAAATCCGGCGCCTGCTCTACCAGCATCCGAAGGTCGAACCCGAGACGGCGAGCGTCCGGTTCGCGAACTTCGATGCCAGCGCGTTGCGGATCGAGATCTTCAGCTACGTGTTGACGCGCGATGCCAATGAATTCGCCGCCGTGCGCGAAGACCTGCTGCTGCGCATCATGGAGGTCGTCGAGCAATCCGGCAGCGGGTTTGCGTTTCCGTCCCAGACACTCTATCTGGGGCGCGATTCCGGCCTCGACCCGGAGAAAACGGCAGCCGCCGAAAAGCAGGTGCAGCAATGGCGGGATCAACACCGATTGCCGTTCCCCGATTTCGCGCCCGAAGAGAAGTCGGCGCTGCGCGGATCGATTCCGTATCCGCCGCCTGACTCTTCAGTTGGCAAGAAGCCGGCCTAGGACTCTTGGCTTCGGCCCGGTCCCAATTCCTGCGCCGCCGCCGGAGAATCCTTTGTAACTCGTTTGAGCTGGCGGCCCTTACTTATGTAACTTGCCCGGTTGCACGGTGGTTTCTAGCATAAGAGAGCCATGCCTCTCGCTTTGCTGTTGTCGCCGGATGACCAGGCCGTCAGCGCCATCTCGGCAGTTTTGGAAGAGATGGCGGTGACTTGCGAGCGTCCGCTCGATGGCGTCTCTGCAGCTCAGAAGCTGAATTCTCATACCTTCGATCTGGTCTTCGTCGATTGCGATAACCTGCCCGCGGCCAAGCTCATCTTCGACGTGTGCCGCCGTGTGAAGGGTAGCAACAATCCCGTGCCGATCGCGATTGTCGACGGCCGGGCCGGTCTACCCACTGCTTTTCGCCTGGGCGCGGAACTGATTCTTACCAAGCCGGTCGCCAAAGACCAGGCGCGCACCACGATCCGCACAGCGGTGAGCCGAGTGAGACGTGTCGACCCGGCACAGGTCGCGGCCCAAAGTAGTGGCGCCGAAAGGAACGGACCGCCGTCGAATGCAGTGAAAAATGAAAGTCCGGTCGCAGCCGATAGCCAGATCTCCGTAGAAGGAAGGGCGCGGGGAGCGGCGGTGGGCGGGACGTCCCTCAGTCCGGGGATGAGCGTGCCAGCGGTGCTTCAAATGATGGCCGAGCCCGACGTGGCGCCTGCGCGGGGAGCGAGGGAATCCAACTCTCCCGCGTCGAAGCCGACGAAAGAAAAGGCAGTCGGGGGAGCGAAGTCCCCGGCACGAACCGATGCGTCGGAAGAGCAGGTTGAAAAGAGACGCAGCCGGATCGCACAAGTGGAGAGCAGTGAGCAACGAAGCAGGCGGGAGGCGAGCACTGAGAACGTCCCGGCGGACCAGAAAACAAACGGTCCGCTCGTGGCGATCCTGGTGGTCGTGGTCGCGGTTGGGGGTCTGTATGCATCGTGGATGTTTGAGCCCGGATTCCGGGCGCTCGTGCAACCGATGGTCGATCGTGTGTTGGTGGCTGCCGGCATGGGGCAGCAATCGCATCCTTTGGTCCCGGCTACAAATCCGGAAAAGCTTGCGGTTCAACCAAGCCGTACACCTGTGAACTCGGGCCCATCCGCGCAGTCCTCCGCGCCCGTGGCAGCAAAACCCAGTCCCGTCGCCGCCAGCGCCCCGACCGCCGCCACGGCGTCCACGACGCCGGAGGGCGCGACCGCCTCTGCAACCCCGAGTGGGGCGGCGGGTCTGAAGAGTGTCAATCAGGTATTGGGCACGGAGAGCATTCCCGATACGGGCAATGCGGCGGTTAAGGCCACCGCCAACACGGCCGGTGCCCCCGTGACTTCAGGGGGCAAGACTCCAGAGATGCACGCTCCCGAGACCGGGACGCCGGCCACGAAGGCTCCGGAGACCAAGAGTCCGGAAAGCAGGAATACTGGTGCCGGGCCGTCGGGCACCGAATTGCCGGGTGAGGCCTACGCGCTAGTCCTCTCTTCCAAGGGTGCAAACAAAAGGCTGGTGCATTCCGAGCAACCCAGCTATCCCGCTGGAGGTGCCCGGGCGCAGGCCCCTCTGGTTCTGAAGGCGGTCATCGATGAGAACGGAAAAGTGACCGGGGCCAGAGTGATCCAGGGCGATTCCGCTCTCGCTCCTGCCGCGGTCAGCGCCGTCAAGAACTGGCGCTACCAGCCTTTTATGCGCGACGGAAAAGCGCTGCCTTTTCAGACGGTAGTGGTAGTGGATTTTCAACAGCGCTGAGGGATGCGTCCTTAGTAAGAATGAGTAATTGATTACCAACTAATGCCCCGCACTTTCCTATTACCCACGTAACTTGCTGGTACCCAGCGCACTGCCTACGATTGGCTCATCATGGGTTACCAAGCTTTACTTTTCTGTTCTGATGAAAAACTCTCCCGTATCGTAAGCCAGGTTTTCGTTGAACTCGATTTTGTCGTAGATCCTGTGAGCGAACCGTTTGCCGCCGTCAAGAAATTGATGGCTCAGCATTACGACGCCATCGTGGTTGACTGCGCCTATGATCAGAACGCCGCACTTATTTTCAAGAGCGCCCGCAATTCCAGTTCGAATCAAGTTTCGCTGGCGATTGGCCTGGTCGAAGGGCAGACTGGGGTAGCGAAGGCGTACCGGATCGGCGCCAACCTGGTGCTGACCAAGCCCATCAACGTGGATCAAGCCAAAGGGACGCTGCGCGTGGCCCGAGGACTGATTCGGAAGACCATGGAGACGGCCCATCCTGCCTCGGAAGGCGCAGCGGCCACTCCTGTGTCTGCGGAGGCCGCTACCGAACCCTCGGTGGGCGACCCGCCTGCCCAGTCAGCGAACCGAATTGTGGAGGTTATCTCGTCGGCCTCAAGGCACGGGCAATCGCCCGAATTTGAAGCACCGACTTCACCTTCCGTCATAGCCTCCTCCGAGGGGATTGAGGCAGCGCAACTGGGCGCCAGACCCGCGCGCGACTGGAGCACTCTCGCCGGCAACGCGCCGGCCGTAGTCAGCATTGCAAAAGCAGCACGGGAAGAGATCACGATCACCGAAGTGGCAGCACCTATCATTGCGGCTGTTGTCAGTGCCAGCCCGGGTTCTGCAGCGGCTGCCGCCGCGCCCGCGCGCACCAAGGAAATCCAGGAAACAGAGGCAGTTGTACCGGCTGAGAAAGAAGCGGTCGCCGAAGACCGCGAAGAGTCCGCCAGGACCGCAGCCATTGCGCGGGGTAAGGCGAGCCTCTCAACTGTCACGGAGACCGCGTCGGAGGGCCCATCATTCACGATTGTTGGCGATCGTGGCGGCTCACCCGGCAGCCGAAAAATTCTGATCGCTGCCATGGGCGTGGTCGCGCTCATCTGCGCGGGCTATTTTGGTTGGATGAAATCCGGAGCGCCGCCCCAGGCCGCGATCGCCCAACTTGTGACGAGAACCACGCAGTTTGTGGCCAACGTCACGCACCGGCCTCCGGTTGTGTCCGCGCCCGCTCCGGTAGCTGCTTCAGCCCCTTCCAGCCTTGTTATCGAGGGGCCAACCCCACAAATCGCCGTCGCACCGGCTTTTTCCGTACCGGACAACGCTTCCACCCCCAGAACGTCTTCCTCCTCGACTCTTCACAGCCAGCCTGGAGCCGGGCCTCCGGCCACGACCCGCATCACGATTCGGCCCGAGTTGGAGGCTCAGGACTTCGCGCCCGCTCCACTGGTTGTAAGGCCAGCGGCCCGACCGGCAAAAGCACAGGTCCAGACCGACGATTCTGCCGCTCCGCTTCCTCAGTCTCTTTCCGTCCCGGCAAGCGGCGACAACGGTCTGAGCGACGTACTGTCTTCGGCCTCGGCCAACGTCGCCAAACCAACCCTCACGCGGATGAAGATTTCGCAGGGAGTATCCCAGGGATTGGTGATCAAACGAGTGCAGCCCAAGTATCCGCCGAGCGCGCTCGCGACCCACACGGAGGGGGCCGTTCAGATCGAAGCCACCATCAGTAAGGAGGGCTTCGTGATCGACCCGAAAGTGCTCAGCGGAGATCGGATGCTGGCTGCGGCCGCACTCACAGCGGTCCGGCAATGGAGGTATAAGCCTTATTATCTGGACGGCGAACCGGTCGAAATTCAGACCCAGATTACGGTCAGCTTCAAAGCCCGTTAGCCGGCGCCGTCAGAGGTTGCGTGAGGTCGTTACGAGACCTGGCCGTCCGAGACCGGGATTCGGAGCCCCGCGCCAGGGGGACGGACGAAGAGTGAGTTTCCTGACGGAGTGCAGGATCGAACAGTGCGTGCGCGAAGTTTCTCTAATCCAGTCGTTCGTTCAAGGCTCGGCGCCGGGGACGCCCCGCGTGGGCGCTGACGGTGCGGAACTTGTGGTAGAGGGCATGCAGATTTTCACTTAACAGCCGCACGATTTGCATGCAGAACTCCTGGCGGGCATCCAGAAGGTCGCGAAAAGGTTTGCGCGCGATGAAGGCTGCAGTCGTGGGCTCCTCGGCCAGCGCCGTCGAACGGTACAACTCCCCGGACATAGTCTCGCTCAATCCCAGAATCGCGCCGGGGCCTACGATTTCAAGCAACTGGGTTTGCTCTCCTTCGGCCGGCAACATGACCCCGACCGCACCCTTCTCGATCAAATAGATGCCCGCGGCGGGAGTGCCCTGCTCAAAAAGCACGGTCCCCTTGGAAAACTCCTGCAGGGTGGTATTCCTGCGGAGCGCCTGCTCCAATTCCTGACTCAGGCGCGATCCGACAAACTCTGACGACACTTCAATGCCTCCCTCTTGGATATTCGTCTATCCTGAGGCTGCGGGGACGCGGTCTCTGTGACAGGAATCACGACTTCACGTGACTCGTGACCATAATCTGGACTGGGATCGGATGAGCTTTCGAAATTCGGGTTACGGCGAACTAATCCAAAAGGATTAATACGAAGACTTAGCATACTAGGCTAATCCACGTGGGGACTAGCAAGAGCAGCCCTATCCGACTAGAGTACCGGAAGCGCCATTGCTGACCTCCCCCCAGCGCTCCGGCGTATCCAAGAGGAGGATCAATACCATGAAGAAAGTTAGTCTTATGCTTCTGTTGGCGATTGCCATCATCGGCATCGCTGCTGGAACCGCGTCGGCACAGTCCGCTGCGGCCGCTGGCGACAATAGCGTTTACTTTGTCTCCTATTTCTCGAACAACGTCGCTGCTGCTCCCGATGCGACAGCCCGTTTCGTCAACGATGGCGACACGGCTGGCGACCTGTGGGCCGCTTTCTACGTATTCGACGACAGCGAAGAGCTGACCGAATGCTGCGCTTGCGAGATCACGCCTGACGGCCTGCTCTCGGA
>JBEKOW010000221.1:0-7423 GCA_049521375.1 Terriglobales bacterium | reverse complement strand
AGCTGAGAACTCTATGTCCATGATCGTCTTCGTCTGCGCCGTCTTCACCTTCGCCTCGCTCTACTTCGTCTTCTTTTTCCCCGGCGAGGTCTACGCCGGAGAAGAAAAGACGCGCCTCGGCTCTCTCCGCGAGCGCAAGGAATCTGTCTACGAAAACCTGCGCGACCTGAATTTCGAATACAAAGCCGGCAAAGTCCCCGATGCCGATTACCAGTCCATGCGCGCTTCCCTCGAAGAAGAAGCCGCCGCCATCATGGCCGAGATCGCGCGCCTGGAGCAGGTTGCCGGACAGGCGGTTGGGTAAAAGGCATCTGCTCGCGATGACAAGTGACAATGTACACTTTACAGTGTATACTCCATGATTAGAAGTTTTAAGCATCGCGGCCTTAGGCGGCTTTACGAAGACGACGATCGTCGCGGAATCCGGGCCGACCTGGTCGAAGATGTCGAGGATATACTCGCCCGGCTCGACAGAGCGGAAACGCCGCAGGCCATGAATCTTCCGGGCTATCGCCTACATGCTTTCGACGTGGAGTTGACCGATTACCACTAGAAACGAGGGAGATAGCCTATGCCGATGAAGAATCCCCCGCACCCCGGACGCAGCATTCGAAACGCGTGCCTTGAGCCTTTACGCCTGTCCGTTACCGAGGGCGCGGAGGTTCTCGGCGTCAGCCGCCAAACGCTCAACAACGTCATCCATGGCAAGTCCGGCATCAGCCCCGAAATGGCAATCCGCCTCTCGAAGGCCTTCGGCAGCACGCCGGAAACCTGGCTGCGGATGCAGCTCGCCTACGATCTCGCACAAGCCCGCAAGGATGAAAGCAAAATCAAAGTCCGCCGCCAGCGTGTGCCTCAATCCGACCCTGCGGACGGTCGGCTTGACTCGCTCATACAACGCGCCCTCAACGACGAGAAGATCGGACGGACGCGGTCACTTTAGCGCTTATGAGTTCGAAAAAGAAAATCCCAAGCTTTAGGAGCGACCGCGCCGCAGCGGCCTTCGTCGACAAAGCTGACCTGGCGCAATACGACCTTTCGGGTGCCAAGCTCGTACGCTTCGAGATCAAGCGCAAAGACAAGTCCATTAATCTGCGCCTGTCCGAGGAGTTATACAACTCCCTCCGCGAGCGCGCCGCCCACGCCGGCCTGCCCTAACCAGTGCTTCATCCGTCTGACATTGGAACAGGCTATAAGCGCACCAAAATAAGGGTCGATTAAAGATCGTATGTCTCTCAAAACGAGGTTCTGGTTCTGCACATCGCTCTCGCTTCTACTTATTGCGTCCTACGCATCCGCTAGAACCATGAGGAGCAAGGAGTGTGACCGAACCGCATCTATGCGTGTCTACTCAAATGCTTGGGTCGATAAGGAAACAGGCGATCTAAACGGATTCGAGCTGGCGATCAAGAATATAGACGATTCCACGATCGAGGCCCTCCTGTACGTGTATGAAGGAGCTCCGGCCGAAGGCATTCCGTTGCCGGGTCGTATTTCCAATGAAAGAGTCGAAATCAAGGGAGACTGGATTGAGCATTTGATCGAATACCCTTCCAAGAAGGAAATCACTCAAACGCACTTTGTGAAAATAGAGGGGGCACTCAGGCTTGCCTCGTTTCGCGGCAAAATACATATTCAGAGTTTCGATGACCTTGACGTAAAACTGAGACGAGCCAAGCATACTTGGATGTGCAAGCCGTAGTCGCTCTCAGCTTTTCCCGTCAACTCGTTGAAGGAGAGAACTTGAACAAAATTGCGCTAGTCATCGCGACGTTACTTCTTACCCTTTCCGCCCACGCCCAGACTCTCTCCGGCACCGTCACCAACGGCACCACCAACAAGCCGGCCGCCGGAGACGAGGTCATCCTCATCAGCCTCGCCAATGGCATGGACGTCGCCGGCAGCATCAAGGCTGACTCCTCCGGAAAGTTCAGCTTCAAGCTCGACGCGAGCAATGGAGCCGGAGGTCCGCACCTCATCCGCGCCGTCCACCAGGGAGTCAATTATCACCAGATCGCCCCGCCCGGCACCAATAAGGTCGACGTGAAGGTCTACGACGTCGCGAAGAAAGTTGACGGCCTCAGCCTGACCGCCGACGTCCTCCGCTTTCAGGCCGACGCAACCAGCCTGCAGGGCATTCGCCTTTTCGTCGTCAGCAACAATTCTTCGCCCTCGGTCACGCAGATGAACGATCACAATTTCGAGTTTTATTTGCCGCCCGGCGCAAAGATCGAGCAACTTCAGGCGCGCGCGCCCAACGGACAGCCCATCGCCTCCGAGCCCGTCCCGCAATCTGAAAAGAACCGCTACGCCATCAACTTCCCGCTGCGTCCCGGAGAAACCCAGTTCCAGCTCGAATACACGATGCCCTACTCCGGCAGCGTCAAGATCGATCCCAAGCCGCTCTATCCCGCCGAGCACCTCGTCGTCGTTCTGCCGAAGACGATGCACTTCTCCGCCGCCGCCGCGTCTTCGTTCAAGTCGATGAACGACCCCAACACTCCCGACACGGTCGTGCAGGTCGCGCAGCAAACCAAGACTAGCGAGCCGTTGGCCTTCACCATCACCGGCACGGGCACCATCAGCGATCAGCCCGCTGGCGCAGGCGGCGCCGAAGCGCAAGCCGGTCCCCAGGGCGGACCGATGAACGAGAACCCGCAGGCCGAGAGCACTCGTCCCGGCGGAGGCCTCGGGCCTCCCAGTGACGGCCCGGATGCAATCCCCCAAAAATGGCAGTGGCCCATCATCGGAGCCTTCGTCCTCCTGCTCGGCATAGGCGGATGGATCGTCACCAAGCGCCAGACCTCCATCCACGCCACGGGCGGCGCGGGCTCGGGATCCTCAGGCTCATCGGGATCGCGAGCCACATTCGCCTCCGGCCCACTGGCCGCGCCCATCACAGGCCCCGGCGCGAAAGCGATTCCGGGATCTAACGTTCCGTCGTCGGGCGGACCAGCAAGCGGGAACGCAGCATCTGGATCAACCCCAGCTGGATCAATCCCATCCGGATCAACCCCGGCTGGATCAACCCTAGCCTCGAAGTCCGCCATGATCCTCGAAGCCCTTAAAGAAGAGTTATTCCAACTGGAAGTAGAGCGCAAGCAAGGCAAGATCACCCCGGAAGACTACGAAAAAGCCAAAGCCGCTCTCGACCAAACTCTGGATCGCGCCCTGAAGCGTCACACCTAGCGATAAAAGAGCAGAGCCATCCTGAGCGCAGCCAGAGCCTCACGAAGTGAGGCTCTGGCGGAGTCGAAGGACCTCTACTCCCTCAACCAGCCCCAGAAATTTGGCACTTCTTATTTCTTGCATCTCGGATTTTGCGCAATTTAAGAAAGTCAAAAACTCTGATCGCAGTCGAAGGATCCCTAGCCCTCACCCGGAAGCGGTGTAGGGAAGACTTTGGGCCAAATAATCTGCGCCCCCAAAGTAGGACTACAGTAAAGTGAATGCGCTCTCAATGAAGACTACTGATCGCCGCGGACTCGCCACCAATCCGACTGTTCGAACTCGGCCCTCTTCTCGGCCCCGTGTTGCGCATACCAGCTCCGCCAAGCCGACGCATCGGCAGGGAGAGCCGCGTCCGTGATCTCCTGCAGCGCGAGGAACGTCCAGTTGCGCATTTGCGGGCTAGTTTGCGCATCTCCGGCGAGATCGATCAGTTTGGGCACCATTCGCAGACGTTGGTTACGCTTGAAGTTGCCGCAGTCGGATACGTTACACCCCGCGCGATCCCGCACCGCAGCAGAAGCGTCGTGCGTAAAGGAATCGAAAAGCTGTTCCAGAGCTTCGTCGGTACCAAGGTAGCGCATGCCTTCGACCGCCCACTGCCGCACCTGCGGGTCGGGATCATTCTTGGCATAACCCACCAGCACGGGATAGATGCGATCGTAGTCCACGCCGCGTCCCGCCAGCATTCCCAGTACGTACACGCTGTAGGCCCGATGTTCGGGGTCCGCCTGTGCCTGCGCGATGAGGGCCTCCGCCGAAGCCTCGGTTTTCGGCACTCCGTCGATTGCCAGGTTCAGATCCGCGTTGGCATAGCGAACGCGCAGGTCAGTGGAGTATTGCGAACGCCTCTCCAGGTCGTTCATTTGGGTGGTGCGCTGCAGATTGTGCCAGCCACCAACATTTCGCTCGAAAAGGTCAAGCGCGCTGGTATCGTGCTGGATCGCCCGCTCCAGCAATTCCTCTGCCTGCGCCTGTTCCGGAAGCGTTTGCAGATGTTCGAGATCGACTTCCGTAAGCGGCGAGTGAGTCGACGGCCGCGCCGAATATTGGGCCCGCGCCGGAACCGCCGCAACCCTGGATACGCGGGCGGGCTTGCCGTAGCTTCGAGAGAAAAATCGGTAGCCCACAAAACCCGTCCAGGCGAGGAAGAACGCGATCCCCATCGCGACCACGGCCGGACTATTGCGGCGGTAGCGGCTCCCATAACCTGATCCCGATCCCGAGCCCTCCGGCCCACGTTGCGGCGGCGGACCCATGGCTCCGAACCCAGTGTCGACAGCGACGTGAGTGTCGAGTTTAAGGCCGGCGAGTTTCTCCAGTTGGGCCGCGACCCAGCGCGCCTCTTGCCGGTTATCGATCATGTCGGCCAAGGTCGCTTTCTCTCCATTCTTCAACTGCAAGCGAAGAGAGTAGGAAGCCGGCGCGCCTGGCTGTTGCGGCTTGGTCACGGGCAATATCTGGGCAATGTCGGAGAAACGAAATTCGCGCGCCCCGCCTATCCCGAGCAGCGTCTTTCGGCGGACCATCCTGCTATTGCCCACCTGGATGCGGAACGAACCGAGCGTCGCCTGAATAAGCCCGTAGATCACAAAGATCTCGCCCAGCCCGAATACCACAGTGAAGATGAATGGAGCCTTGGAACGTGTGAGGAAATAAAAGATCGCCGTCCACACTGCGGTGAAGAGGATCAAAATCATGGCCTGGCCCGGATTGCGGAAGGCCGGGAAATAGAACTCGGTGCCCCCGTCCATCCCCGCCGAAACGACAACCCTCGGATTCTGCGGAGCGGCCACGTCGGAGGCATCCTGCTGGAAGGCAGGTGCGGCGCTGGCGCCCGGCACGTCGCTCAGAAAAATGGGCGTCGGCTCAGCCGCTGGGTCCGGCGATGCCGTGAGACGGAAAACCGGGACCTCGAAATCATCGGAATAATTCACGCCGGGGACGTCGGCCTGTGCGTGCAGCAGCCAGAGCACCTGGTCGTTCACATTGTCGTGATTTGACTCGTAAGCGTCGCTCGGAATGCTGAATTCCACGGGGATCACAGCGTCGCCTGTGACTCCGGGGAGCAACGCTGCCTGCGGCACATTCTTGTCGGCTTGCCAAAGAACGCTCTCCTGCTCGGAACGATCTCGGCTCGCGCCGGTAATAACTCGGCGCACGCAGGATAGCCGGAGGTCGACCCCATGCCGGGCATCGGTGTTGAATCGCAAGTGAACCGTGCCCTTCAGCGTGCGGCCAGGAGAAAAAGGCAGCGAAGCGAACTCGAAATAAGTTTGCCCAAAGCGTTTAAGGCGAATACTGGTACGTATCGCCGCGCCCGCCAGAATGACTCCAACCGCGCAGAAGGCAAGCAGCACGAAGACCTTGGGGTCGGACGTGCGCCACAGTTGAGGGACGGCCGAGAAGGCGATTGTGAACACAATCCCGTTCACAAAGATCGCCGCCGCCCACAGACCGTAAGCCCGGTTCCGGTTCCTGCTTTCCGCTCGACTCGCCGCCCAGTCCTTACGCCATAGCCATGGAGACTGCGGATTGGACGCTTCCGCCGCCGCTTGCTCCGCTAACTTGCGGTTACCATAAATCCCCGCGCCAATAATCCCGCTCCCGATCAGGGCAAAGATCGCCCCGAACACCATTCCCCCCCAGCGACTGCCATGGACCCGGCTGGGATCGCCGAAGAGAAAGCTGCTGGCGAAAGCGAGGCCAAAGCCCATAAAGATCAGCCCGAAAACAACGGGGAACACCTGGGCGCCTCTGGATGGTCTGGTCACAACGGAATTATAGAGTTGCCTCTAACAAGACGAGAGCACCATAGCAACGCCTTAATTACCCCGGTCACAGGATTGCCTCGATCAAAACCGCTAAGATATTCATTACTCAGATACTTGGCGGGAAAATAACCTCAAAAAAGCCACTCTTGAATGTTGCTAACTGTCGATTAATCAATATCTTAGCTCTAAGTCCTTATTACTCAAAGATCTGGCGTTTTTTGGGCGCTAAGTATCTGATTCTAAGAGATCGCGAGCTAAGGGGGGATCGAACCCCGATTCCAGCCCTGAGCCGACGCAGAAACCGCCGCATCGAATAAGATGTCACTAGGAAATCCCCTATGAGCAACATCTTCAAAACCACCCTGCTGCTGACCGTCATGACGCTTCTGCTCATGCTCGCCGGACGAGCTTTCGGTGGTCAGAGCGGCATGCTGATGGCGCTGGTCTTTGCCGCCATCATGAACTTCGTGTCGTACTTTTTCTCCGACAAGATCGCGCTGGCGATGTACCGCGCGCAGCCCATTTCGCGCGAGGAACTTCCCCGCGTCTACAACATCGTCGAGCGTCTGTCGCAAAAAGTCGGCCTTCCCATGCCCAAGGTTTATCTCATCCCGACTGACTCGGCCAATGCTTTCGCCACCGGCCGAAATCCGCATCACGCCTCTGTCGCGGTTACACAAGGCATTCTGGGATTGCTGAACGATGACGAACTCGAAGGCGTGATCGCCCACGAACTGGGACACGTCCGCAATCGCGACATCCTCATCAGTTCAATCGCCGCTACTTTAGCCGGCGCGATCACTTTCCTGGCCAACATCGCCAAGTGGGGAATGATCTTCGGCGGTATGCGCGGAGGCGACCGCGAAGACCGCGGCGGAGGCGGGATTGCCGCCATCGCCATGATCTTCCTCGCTCCTTTAGCCGCAATGCTGATTCAGCTAGCCGTCTCGCGCTCCCGCGAATACGGAGCCGACGACACAGGAGCCCACTGGACCGGCAATCCCTACGCGCTAGCCAGCGCCTTGGCCAAGATCGAAGCCTATTCGCGCCGCGCTCCGCTGCTGGCCACGCCATCGACCGCTCACTTGTTCATCATTCAGCCGTTCCTCGGAGGCATGAGCTTCGGCAACCTGTTCTCCACGCATCCGCCCACTGCCAAGCGCATCGAACGGCTGACAGGAAGGCCGGCGGAGTTTTTGCAGTAGGCTGAAGTTGGTCAAGTGAGCGCTGTTTATCCGAGAGCCCAAGGCGGAGCCCGGTCCCATGACATCGGTAATCCCGGGCTAGCCGAGGCGCATAGTAGAATCCAGAAGAATGGCCCCTGAAACCCTGCCGGCGACCGCGCGCCGCGCCGCTGAACTGGAGTCTGCGCTTCGCCGCGTGATCCGCGGCAAAGACGATGTCCTGCGCCTCGCGCTGGT
>JBEKOW010000220.1:0-7440 GCA_049521375.1 Terriglobales bacterium | reverse complement strand
GAGAATCTGCTGGAAGGTCTTGACCAGGTCGAGTACATCCGCCGCCAGTTCCGGCTCCGTGCCCTCGGCGTCCATGAACTCGCGGATCGCGGGATTGCTCAGCACCGCATCTACGATCTGCTGCTTCTGCAGCAGCATTTGCGCCGCGGATTTGAATTTTTCATGCTCCAGCAGCCGGTTCACCAGTTCATTGCGCGGATCGTCCTGCACTCCCGGCGGAGCCAGCGGGTCGCGCGGCAGCAGCATCTTCGACTTGATGTGGATCAGTACCGCCGCCATATAGATAAACTCCGAGGCCACGTTCACGTCCAGTTGCCGGATGCGCTCCACATAAGCGAGGTACTGCGCCGTGATCTTCGCGATCGGAATGTCGTAAATATCGATGTCCTGCTTGCGGATCAGGTCGAGCAGCAGGTCGAGCGGCCCTTCATAGATTTCCCCCAGTTCGATGGCGAACGGAAAATCGTTGGCTGCCCCCGTTTGAAGCGAAGACTGAGCGGGCTTGGGCTCCCCCGCGCCCGGCGCAGTCGCCACCGGCGCGGATGTTTCTCCGGATACTGGCTGAGACAAATCCGTCACTTCGCGGAATCCTTCGGAGGCTCGTACTCGAGCGAAATGCCCATCGCAGCACGGACTTCGTTCATGGTAGCGCCCGCCACATCGCGGGCGCGCGCAGAGCCTGCTTCCAGAATATCCCAAGCCAGGCGCGGATTGTCGGCGTATTTTTGGCGCCGCGCCTGCATCGGATTCAGAATTTTCACCAGACCATCGGCGGCCCACCCTTTGCACTCAATACAGCCAATCCCGGCCGTCCGGCATCCTTCGTTGACCTTCGCCGTCGTCTCCGCGGAGCTGAATATTTTGTGCAGGTCGCCCACCGGACACAGGTCGGGATTGCCCGGATCGCTGCGCCGGATGCGCGCCGGATCGGTCACCATGGTTTTCAGTTTCTGGCGCACCACCGGCTCCGGATCCGTCAGCATAATTGCGTTGCCATACGATTTCGACATCTTGCGCCCATCCGTCCCGGGCAGCTTCGGAGTCGGTGTAAGCAGAGATTGCGGCTCCGGGAAAACCTCGCCGCGCTTGCCTTTGTAGAAGCCATTGAACCTCCGCGCAATCTCCCGCGTCAGTTCCACGTGCGCGACCTGGTCCTCCCCCACCGGAACCACATCGGCCTTGTAGATCAAAATGTCCGCCGATTGCAGCACGGGGTATCCCAGAAAGCCATACGTGCCCAGGTCTTTCTCTTTGATGTTTTCTTTCTGCTCTTTATAAGTCGGCACCCGCTCCAGCCAGCCCAGCGGCGTGATCATCGAAAGCAGCAGGTGCAACTCGGCGTGTGCCGGCACGTGCGACTGGATAAAGATCACGCACTTCTCGGGATCAAGTCCCGCGGCCAGCCAGTCGAGCAGCACGTCAACGGAATTTTCCTTTACGCGCGAGGTGTCGGCGTAGTCGGTCGTCAGCGCGTGCCAGTCGGCGATGAAGTAGAAGCACTCAAACTGGTCCTGCATGCGCACCCAGTTTGCGAGCGCGCCCACATAATTTCCCAGGTGCAGTTTGCCGGTCGAGCGCATCCCGCTCAACACGCGTTTTCTGTTCGAAGAAGTTGTCATTCAGAATTTGCCCAGAATCGTCAGGTAGAAATCCCGCACCGGCCGGATCAGCCCCCACAGCAGTCCTCCGCCCAGGTAAACCAGCGCCAGCAGCGCGAAGAATCCAATGCGGTCGTACACCGCTCGCACCGGTTCCGACAAAAAGTGCCGCAGCACGTGGCTGCCGTCGAGCGGAGGAATCGGAATTAAATTGAAAACCGCCAGCACGATGTTAATCACCATGAGCGCATAAAGCAGCATCGCAATGGGCGTAAGCGCGGAATTCGAAGCCGGTCCATCCAGTTCACCCGGCAGATCCATGATGAGCGCGTGCCCCGCGGGCGACGAAAGCGAAATGCAACCCAGCAGCAGCAGCGCGACCGTCGCCACTAAAAAGTTGCTTACCGGACCGGCAACCGAGGTCAGGATGTCATCCAGCATCGGATTGCGGAAGTTGCGCGTATCGACCGGCGTGGGCTTGGCCCACCCCAGCAACGGAATGCCGCTGATCGCCGCCACCAGAGGCAATATGATCGTGCCAAAAAGATCGATATGTCGAATCGGATTCAGCGAGACACGCCCCAGCATCCGAGCCGTAGGATCCCCACATCGTGACGCGGTCCATGCGTGCGCCGACTCGTGCACGCTGATCGCGAACAGGAAGGCGATCATCTGGTAAAGGATTTCGATGATTTTAGGCGACATGGGGAAACACTGATTCTAACAAACGAGGTGAAATGCAATGCAGAAGTCAGAAGGCGGAAGTCGGAAATCAGAAATCAGAAATCGGAAATCAGAGACTGCCTCCGCCCCGGAGGGGTGACCGACAATAGCCCGGCGCGTTCAGCGCCGGGAAAGCCCAGTTTCGAGATCTAAGTCCCGTAGGCACCATAGCGGCGAGCAGGGTACACAATCGCAGTCCTGCGATCAAAGATTGCCCAAACTTCTGCAATCTGACTTCTGACTTCTGACTTCTGCCTTTGTGCTTACTGTCCCGCGCGAATCGGCGACACGATGAGTTGGCCGGGCGTCCGTTTCTTCCCGTCAACCTTCTCGTGCTGGTACATCAGGGAGAGAGATCCCTCTGTGGAACTTGTGGCGCCCGCCAGCTCGGCCGCCAGTCCCTGGTAGGAGCGGCCCACTTCATGATTCCCCTGCATCGCCACCGGGCTGCCTTTGTCGATCGCCGGTCCGAGCAGTTGAAAGTTGTTGGGAACCTTCCAGAGCACCTTGCAACTGGTGGCCTTTTCCACGTCTTCGTCGCTGAAGCCCGGAATCTTCTTGTAGCGGTTGAGCACGATCCGCAACCGGTCCCGCCCTGCGCCTTCCTGCAGAAAAGAGCGGATCCGTCCCGCGCTCCACAGCGAAACCACGTCCGTCTGCGCCACCAGCAGCACCGCGTTCGAAAGATCGCAGAGCGTTTGGATCGTCGCGTCCATTCGGCCCGAGCAATCGAGCACCACGAAGTGATACTGGCTCACCAGCAGGTCAAAAAGCCGCGCCAGTTCCGCGGCAGTCGGAATCGCGGCGGTTGGTTGCTGCGCCCCGGCCAGCAGATGCATGCCATTGCGATAGGGTGTCATCAGGCCGTCGAGCAGCGAAACGTCCATGCGATGCAGGTTCTGCAGCGCATCCACAATCGTGAATTGCGGACGCAGGTTCAGTTGCAGTGAAGCGTGCCCGATCGGCGCGAAATCCACCAGCACCACGCGCCCGTGCGCTTCCTGCAACGCGACCGCGGTGTTGACGGCCGTAGTCGTCGCGCCCACTCCGCCCTTGGCATTGAGAAAAGTAAAAACGCGCGCCTTGCTGGAGCTCCGCTGCGCCCGGCTCAACGACGCCGTGTAGCGCGCGAAGGCTTCGATCAAAGCTTCATGGCTCGACGCCCGGTCCACAAACTCCCGCGCTCCCGCCCGCATCGCCGAGACGATGATCATCGGCTGGTTCATTTCGCCAGCCGCGAAAATAGTAATGTCGGGAACGCTCGCGTGGATGATCTCAATGGTGTGGATCGCCCGCTGCGGATTCCTCGGATCGATGTCCACCAGCACCACTTCCGCCCGCTGGTCCTGCAATTGACGCAGCAGCGCATCGCCCGGTCCCGGTGGAAAGCCAACATGGCTCAGCACCGTGCGCGCCAGGTGCGTACTTTCAAGGCGGGTGTTGAGAACGACGGATTGTTCGCGATCCTCCGTGAGGATGGCGACAGCGATCCCGTGCATGAGTCGGCTCTCGGTGTTCATGATCATGCTACGAACTTCCAGTGTCGGGGCCAAGTGACCTTCGTAATCGAAGGGACATGGGACGAAACGGCAGGGCGGCTTGCAGGTTCAACAACTGCTGGGGGAACCCGCCAATTTGCCAGTGCACGCTATTGTAAGACAGAAGCCGGGCGTTGGAAAGTAGCCGTAAAAAATGTCAAAACGTCCCGCATCCCGCCCCGGTCGCCGCCCCTGCCGCATGCCCGATCCCCGCCTTGACCCTCCCTGGACCGCGCTACTAGACTCCCTTCGGGGTGATCCATGCGTAAAATCTGGTTGTTATGTATAGCCGTGCTGTTCTGCGGCTGCGCGCTCGCCGATGAAGGCCACCACGACGAACTGACGCAAGAGCAACTGGGCACCGTTCATTTCCCTGTCTCCTGCAAACCAGACGCCCAGGCCACTTTTCAAAAGGGTGTCGCCCTGCTCCATTCCTTCTGGTACGAAGAGGCGGAAAAGACTTTCCTCGACGCAGCACGGCAGGATCCGAAGTGTGCCATGGCGCACTGGGGAGTCGCCATGAGTTTGTGGCACCAGCTCTGGGATCAGCCCGACGCTGCTACCATCCAGCGCGCATCCGATGAGTTGAAGAAGGCGGACAAGTCCCACTCCCGCAGTGAGACTCCCCGCGAGCGCGACTACATCGCCGCCGCCCACGCCTTCTATTCAAACAGCGCAAAGTTGGATCACGAAGCCCGCGCCCATGCGTACTCCTCCGCCATGGAGAAGCTTTACCAGCATTATCCCGACGACCACGAAGCCGCTGCATTCTACGCGCTCTCGCTGCTCGCCTCCGAGCCCGACAACGACACCACCTTTGACAACCGCAAGAAAGCGGGCGCAATTCTCGAAAAGCTGTTCGCGCAGGAGCCCAACCATCCCGGCATCGCACACTATCTCATTCACGCCTACGACAAACCGCAACTCGCCGCACTCGGACTGCCAGCCGCGCGCCGCTATGCGCAGATCGCGCCCTTCGCCCCTCACGCCGTCCACATGCCCTCGCACATTTTTGCCCGCGTCGGCGACTGGCCCGACTCCATCAAATCCAACCTGGCATCCATCGCCGCCACCCGTCACGCCGCGTCCATGCACATGGGCGGAGAAGGCCACCAGTTTCACGCCATGGACTTTCTGATTTGCGCCTACCTCCAGAGCGGGCGCGAAGACGAAGCCGCCAAAGTCATCGACGAAGTCAGAGCTATGCCGGAAATGCAAATGGCCGGTCAGGACATGCACGCCTTCGCCATGTCGAAGTTCCCCGCCATGTACGCCCTCGAAATGCACCGCTGGACCGACGCCGCGGCCCTCGAAGTGATCCCCAGTGCCACCCCCGGCGATCGCGCTTATACGTATTGGGCAAAGACGATCGGCGCGGTGCGCAGCGGCGATCTGCCTTCCGCAAAAAAATATCTGGCCGAAATCGAGAAGATCCACGCCGAAGACGTGGCGAGCCAGAAAACCTACGATGCCGAGTACACCGGCCAGCTCCAACAGGAAGCTTCCGCCTGGGTTTTGCATGGCGACGGCAAAGACGGAGAGGCGACCGCTCTTCTCCGTAAAGCCGCCGATCACGAAGACGCGGTCGGCCCGGAACAAACCTCCATGCCCGCGCGCGAGATGCTCGCCGACATGCTCCTCGATATGAAACATTCCGAGCAGGCGCTCGCCGAGTATCAGGCGGATCTGAAGTTCAACCCGAATCGCTTCGAGGGACTCTATGGCGCCGCTCGCGCAGCCGAAATGGCGGGCCGCTCCTCCGACGCAGCCGAGTATTATGCGTTGCTCGTCAGGACCTGCGACGGATCAAATTCCACGCGCCCCGAACTTGCTAGGGCCCGCCAAGCCGTGCTCGCTTTGAAATAATCATCGGGAATAAATCCTCGAACAGAATTTCGCGCGTTGCTTGTGATGCGCGAATCAATCATGTCGTTGCTCATCGACGTCTTGAGCCTCGCTCTAAATTTCCCATTTCTGAAAATAAACTTCTTCGCTCCCTCCACAATCCAAGGCGCCGCCGGATTCGTACCCAGGCAAACGGCCCTCTCCGGGCCTTGGAGGAAAGTGAAGTGAAGATACGAGCTGTGATTTTTCGACTGGTGCTGACATCAGCCGTCGTGTTCACTACTGGAACGTTATTTGCCCAGGCGCTGAAGCCCAATCAGACCGAGGGCTATGGCGATGACAAGGTCCTCAAATTCAACTACACGCAAAGTTTTGATTGCGTCGACCAACCCTACGATGACTTGAACTTCAACGGGATCAAGGCGCAGTCCGACCCCGGAGAATTTCAGATTCCGATTTGCCAGGTCGCGACCAACCCCACCATCAACCCGCCCGGACAGGTTGGCAATGCCGAGGTAACAACCGAACCGGTTTACGTGATTGTCCCCATGTTCTCGGTTGACGGCGACAAGGATCCGAACGACGCCATCTCCTGCAATAACGTAGTTCCGGGAACCTTGTGTGGCCCGGCGTTGGGTAAAACCCTCGTCGCGCTCTTCGGCGCGATTCCGGAAGCCTTCAAGATCAAGCCCGCGGTTTACACCCAGTGCCCCGATCCCGGGCTGCCTCCCGGAACCTGCACCATGCACGCCTCGCGGCTCGATCTGGGAAAGCTTCTCGTAGCTCTCAAGTATCTGCCGCCCCCGGCGACCAACGTATTTGTGCCCAGCCCGAATCATAGCCATGTCCTGCTCAATCAGGACATCAACATCAAACCCATCTGGTGGCAGGTGATTCCCGTGCTCGTCCTGAAGCAGAGCGATTGGCCCAACCAGGATGGCAGCAGTGGCATCACTTCCTACGCCAAGCTCAAGGCAGCGGAAAAAGCCGGCGCAGCGCTCGAAGCGCCGTCCAATTTCTTCCTCTACTTCTCCTCCTACGTGATGAGCGGCATGAAAATGCAATAGAAATGAACATGCCATAGAAATGACTGCCTGCGGGTGCACCGCAGGCCAGCGGGGCTCGGCGAGGGGGCCGGGCCCCGTTTTCATTGGAGATTGTACTGACCGGCTTCAATGTACCGGCGAACGCGAATGCTCAGAAAAAGGTTACGGCGCCCGGCGCCCCAGATCCAAGTCCCGGAGGGACGACTGAGTTCTCACGCACACAAGTCCCGCCCCCGCACACCAGCCAAGCCAAAAGTGTTACAAATAGAAAGGGCTGCAAGAGACAACCAGCCCCGCCCCCAATGAATCTTCCAACCGCATCCCGTCATCTCTAACACTTTGGAGGAAACAAAAAATGGCTCAGACTTTAGAGGAAGTGAAAATGGCGCACGAACTGCCCCCGCTGCCTTACGCGTACACCGCGCTCGAACCCACCATCGATGAAAAGACGATGCATCTCCATCACGACATGCATCACGCCGCCTATGTCAAGAACCTGAACGCCGCGCTCGACAAGCATCCCGAGCTGCACAAGAAGACCGCCGAAGATCTGCTTCGCGATCTCAACGCTATCCCCGAAGACATCCGCGGCGCCGTCCGCAATAATGGTGGAGGCCACGTCAACCACACCATGTTCTGGAACATCATGAAGCCCAATGGCGGAGGCGATCCCACCGGCCCCATCGCCGA
>JBEKOW010000219.1:0-7442 GCA_049521375.1 Terriglobales bacterium | reverse complement strand
CCTGGAACTGGGGGTTCATTATTCTCGGGGATAATAGTTCGAGTAGTTTCCGGCATACACGAAATAAATAGTTGCGCCTCTGGTGGTACTTCCCAAATATTCCAGGTCATGATCGGATTCCGATGCTCGGCGATTCACAGTTGCGCTGCCTGAATTCGGCACCAGAACTGGAGTAGGTCTTTAACTGTTAGCCCTGCGGCCTTCTTACAATTGATAACAGTCATCTGGCCAGCAACGGGATTGCCAGCATCTTTACTTTAAATGCTGGGTAATCAGCTGCGTAAAGTCCTGTTGCTACTGTTTCTGCTACCGGTGCTTCTTGAAGCTGTCGACGAAGAATATTGTGGCGCATCGCTATCAGGGTTTTACCAAATTGTGCAGAACTCTTAACAATCTATTCTGCAAGCTAAAGAACAATTCGCGTACTCATGGATACAGGCGCAATGTTCCGGAACTTTTCAGATGTGTCGCAGAGCGATGCGCGGTGAGCAGGCGGCCGAGACAGTGGTTTGTAGGAGTTCGGCCAATTATTTCAATCGAAGAGGAGAAGACGATGAGCAAACTTGTTAATTACGCAATAGTGATTGCCGTGTCAATGGGAACATCGGCGATGCTCGACAATCGAAAACGCGCGACCAGTCCAGATGCAAGCGCGGAGTCGCGACTGGCGGTCAACGGTGCTTTCCGCGATGGAATGTACCTGGGCAAGCTCGCCGCCGCCAATGGTGAGCCTCAGCGTCCTCCCGTGGGCCGCTGGTCCAGAGAACAGGATCGTGCCACATTCACCGCCGGCTATGAGCGGGGATACATCGAATCTCTCGCCCGCGCTGTTCCATAGGAACCTTCCTGCAACAAATAGTTCTATCGCTACTTTGTCTGTTATCTGTGGTGTGCAAGAGTATCGAGAATATTGTGACTCAACGCTATACACGATTTACCAAGTTATGTCGAAGTCTTTAACGATCTATTCAGCAAGCGAAAGAACCAGATTTGGATGCCGGATTGAACATGGTGCATCGGAATTGCGTAGGTAAAGCTGGAGCTGGCAAAATACGTGATTCAGGGTGCTCTCGAAGGCTCTCATGTCATCAACAAGAGGCTGGGAATAGCGATGCCGGCGATGAGCAAAGCCCAAACGATGCTTCGCCTCCCGCTATACTTGAATGACGTGTAGATACCTAGGCAAGTGGTTGCAAAAAGTGCGATCGACATGAGCAGAAAAAAACCTTTGAGTGCCAGATTCGGTTTCATTCCTGGGGGCGGCGCTCCGGGTCCTAGAGTGCGCTCAGGCCTAAAGAGCGGCTTTTCTCGATCCATCAAAGGTGATCTGTTTGGTGGTGTGGCGAGACTCTGGCGCCTATGGATTTCGGCAAGTCTCGCCACCCAGACTGGAGGTGGATAACCTCCGGGACGAGCTTGGTGAACGCCTGGTAATTGAATGCTTCCCGTGAAGGAGAAGAAAAGGATACTCGGCGCGAAAAACGCGCCGAGGTACAAATGGAGTTGACGTGCCCGGTTCAGGAAACTCGCCTTACTCTTGGGACTAACGACCTCAGCCTTTGCATTCGGCTCTGTGATATGCATATGCATTTTGCGATTTGTCGATGATCTTGTCGTCTGAGGATCAGGATTTCCTCGGCTAACAGGGGTCGCTCACCCCCGAATCAGCCCGCAACTACTACGTATCCCATGCAGCCTCGCTAGCTGAACCTCGGAACTTCGGCCAGTCATACATAGCAGCCACAAAGGACACGAACTCTCGCGATAAGTGCTCCCTGTGAAGGAGGGCGCTGACTGCCAGCAAAACGTCTGCGGCGTGCGAATCGAACGATGCCGACATGCCGACAACCGTTATTGGCGCATTTGTGGAAAGAATTATTGCTGGAATGAGCAGGTTTGCACAGGGCATGTCAAGGTCGAGCAAAACCAGGTCCGGTCGATGATTGACGACTAACTGGACGGTTTCTTCGAAATTTGCCGCGCGACCGAGCAAATCTACACTGTCGTGCAACTCAAGCAGGACCAACACTGTCTCCATATAGTGTAGCGATGCGTCCGCTACTACCATCCGCAATCGGTAATCTCCACTAAGGCACGACAACCTCTGGCATGTTTCGATCCGATCCATCTCGACTCCCATAGCACCCCCTCTTCGTTGCTCATGGGAAACCATATCTGAAATGCCTCACGACGGGCGTAAAGTATTCGAAAGCCACGAGTAAAGATTCGGTTAATAGAAGAACGGTGACCGAAGCAACTAGAACCGGTTTCATAAATGGTTGTTGAACCTGGTTAGCGGGGAAACATGAAGGAAATTCATGGTCCGAGTCTGGCAGCCATTGTCACACCATTAGCTGAATCGAAGGAGTCGCAGGCAGCGTGATTTGTACTTCAAGGCCCCCGCCGGGCGCATTTTCCGCAATAACCTTGCCCCCGTGAAGAACCACCGCCTGCTTCGTAATCGCCAGTCCTAACCCCGCGCCCCCAGTTTTGCGCTCACGCGAATCATCCAGGCGGTAGAAGGGACGAAATAGATCTTCGAGAGAGGTCGGAGGAACGCCTGGGCCATGATCCCTCACTTCAATCCTTGCCATAGTCTGGTCCTCGTTCGAGTGATACTTGAGACTGACTTCAACATCGCTCCCCGGTGCTGTGTATCGAATCGCGTTCCGAATGACATTCTCGAGTGCGCTTCGAAGCATCTCGGCATTGCCGAAAATCTGGCAGGATTCAGCTTCCCGCAGAATGACGCCGCGTTGTTCGCTACGAGCTTCATAGTCCGCGTCGGCGACAACCTCACGGACCAGATCTTCGAGCCGTAGATTCGCTTTCTCAATTAGACGGCCCGCAGCGTCCACTCGAGACAGAGCGAGCAGTTTACCAATCATTTCATTCAATCTGTCTGTTTCCCGTTCCAGACGCTGAATCGCCGTCGCAACTCCAGGGTGGTCAACTTTGCGTATTAGCTCCAACGCTAGATTGATCCGTGTGAGCGGGGATCGCAGCTCGTGCGAAACGTCACTGATAAGACGTTTCTGCGCACGCACGAGGCTCTCCATCTCCACAGCCATTCGATCGAAGTCACCAACCAACTGGCCGATCTCATCGCCACGTTTGTCCTTCGGCGTTCCCGCACGTGCAGCAAGATTGCCTTCGCAGATTTGTTGAGCCGCCACTCGCAGACGGGCAATCGGTGCCGTCAGATAACGTGCCAGCAGAAAACAGACCACTCCGGAGATTAAAATCCCTAGAGCAAGGTCTCGGAGAGCATGAGTGTTGGGACTATCAGAGTCGGCACCGCCACGCGGCAGAATCACGACCGCTGCATAGGCAGCTTTGCCACTCCGTACGATGGGATGGGCGAGTATTAATTCCCCACGTTGGGAGCGAGACTCCCGTTTGCCACTTCTTAACGCGCGTTGCAGAAAAAGAAGTTCTTCGTTAGGAATGGGATCTGTTGAAATTGGGTTGCCGCTCGAATCAACGATGAAGACTTGTGCACCCGAAGAAACACGAAGTTCCTGCAGATAAGTGTCAAGCGCTGCACTTCCAGACTGCTCGTAGGTTTGCACCGCGTTTCGCTCGCAGAACGCGAGGAAGCCTTCGGCAATGGAGAGCGCAGGTAGCGGCGGTCCATAGGTTCCGTAGAAAAGTGCTGCCATCGCAAAGAAGAAAGCCTGAACTATCCAGAACGAGAGGAAGATCTTCCAAACGAGAGTCCGCATGGCTTTCAGTTCTTCCGGCCAGCCCTGGAATCACAGTAGAGGTAGCCGACACTCCGAACGGCTTTGATGCGCTCGACCCCTGCGGGCATTTCGCCGAGTTTTTGCCGCAGTTTGCTCACATGCACGTCAATGCTGCGATCGAAGGCCGCTAAATTTCGTCCTAGCACCAACTTCGCCATCTGTTCGCGCGTGACCACCTGACCCGCCGAACGCAGCAGGAGCTCCAGCAGATTAAATTCCACGGCCGTTAATGTCAGTTTCCTTTCGCCGCAACTTACACTGCGAGTGGCAAAATCCATTTCAATGTCACCCAAGATCAGAGGAGCTAGTCTGGGGATGACACGGTTATTCGCCGGATCCGTCACTGGGCGTCGCAAAATCGCTCGAATCCTAGCCAGAAGTTCGCGTGGGCTGAAGGGCTTGGGCACATAATCATCAGCTCCTACCTCCAGGCCCACAATTCGGTCTAGTTCCTCTCCTCGCGCGGTAAGTAGCACCACCCGTGCATTTGAGACCGACCGTAACCGTCGGAGCACCTCTAGGCCATTCATTCCGGGAAGCATTACGTCCAGCACAATTACCGAATGGTCGCCCGACAACGCTCTCTTCAGTCCGGTTTCGCCGTCATGAACCACTTCGGCATGCAGTCTCTCTGACTCAAGATACTCGGCCAGCATCGTACACATCTCGACATCGTCGTCAATAACCAGAATTCGGTCCATGGCCCCGACTACCCTTTGGCACCCCTCATTACTATTGCCGTTTGTTAAGACGCAATGCAACGATTGTTGAAAATCGGACAAGCTTCGCTGATGACTCAAGCGCCAGGCTACACCCTGTGAGTCTGCGCTGTCACGAAGTCGTGATTCATCGGCGCTGCTGCGCATTATCGTACTCCTTTTATTAAAGCGCCATAAACGACTGGCAGTGAGCCCCGGCGATGCTTAATGATCCGCTGGACCCATAGTGTTCCGTCCGCAACCAAAGAGCCGCCGCCACGACCAACAAGGGGAGCGCTAGTGAGGTCCGGCTCTCCACAAAAAACATCAGGACGTGCACCCTGCTCTAAGATTCATTTCGAACAGTTTGCAGCTGAATCAACGTTTAAACGATCGCTTAGAACCCTTCTACTTTCTTCGCTGCGTTATAACCACTTGGTAGCGAGCTCACGGTCTGAAGTACTTGTGCAAGTTCCGGGTTGAAGTTGGGCTTGTAAATGAAAAACCGCGCCCCGGAAGTTCGGGATTTCGCACGGAGTCGCGGTGAATCGTAGTCCCCCATCAGGACAATGTTGATCTGCGGAAAAGCCCCGGAGACCAAGGCCGTGATTGTTAACCCAACAAACGTTACTGGCCCAAGGTCGATCAAAAGCAAATCGGGCCAAAGCGCGGCGGAGGCTTCCATAAATTCGTTCGCACTTCCAACTCGACCCACAATTTCCAAAGAATCCTCGCTCGCGAGGAGTGCGGCAACCACGGTTTGGAAACCTGGGGAGCTGTCCGCAAGCAGCACCCGAATTCGTCGCCGAGGTCTCACTGTCGGAAAAGCCTCCTCAACGGGACATAGTGTCGATGCATTGTGCGTCGCGCTCATAGTGCTCTTCGTCGTGCAGTTCTTATTTACCAGATTCCGCCACCGGCTGCGGTAAAGACTCTGCAAAGAATGCGTAACGATTTGTGCCGGGCCAGGAGGCAGTTGTGGGCTTAAAGCTGAATTCAACCACAATCTACGGCCGCCGAAAATGGACCTTGCGCGTAACGTAGTTGGATTCGGAGGTGTCTAGAACAGAGCGGGACCATAAAGGGCCGGTGATTCAAATGGATGAGCAGGTGCAGCGGTTCTACACCGTCGCCGGAGATCATTCGCCGTACGTTCGGGAACTTGGGGCCTCCGCCAGGAGGCGAGGATGTCGAGAAAGCCGAGAGTCCAAAGAACCCCAGAAGAGAAGTGGCAGATTGTGTTGGAAGGTTTGAAGAGCGGCAACGTGGCAGAGACGTGCCGCAAGTATGAGATCGCTCCCAATCTCTATTACCGTTGGAAGGATGAAGTGGAAGCCGGAGCGAAGGCTGCGCTTGGGGGGAGAAGCGCAGCCGCGCAGCCCGATGCCGAGCAGGAGAAACGGATCAAACAACTGGAGCGGGCGCTGGGTCGATCCCATTTGCAGATCGAGATCTTAAAAAACGTGCTGGGCGAGTGAGCTGCGGGCAAGCCCATTCGTCGGCACGGGAGTTAGTGGCCCAGGGGAAGGAAGTGAAGCTGGTGGCCGAGACACTGGAGATCAGCCGCTCCAGTCTCTACTATCGGCGGCAGCCTCGCGCCAGTCGTGCGGATCGTTCACACGACGAGCAGATCATCACTGCCTGCGGCGAGAAGCCGGCTTACGGCTATCGTCGCGTGGTCTGGTGGTTGGGGCGGCATCACGGGCTGGTGGTCAATGGCAAGCGGGCGCTGCGCGTGATGCGAGAACGCGGACTGTTGGTGCGCCAACGCCGCTTCCGAGTCTCGCGTCGAAAGGACTGGGGCAGGGTGGAAGCACCGCATCCGAATCACGTCTGGCAGTCGGACATGACCAAGGTCTGGGCCGGACCGAGTGTGGGTTGGGCGTATCTGGTTTCGGTGATCGACTGCTGCACCCGCGAGATCGTGGGCTGGGACTTGAGTTTGCGCTGCCGCACCGAAGAAGCTCTGGCGGCGCTGAACCGCGCCGTGCTGGCGGTGTTGCCTTTCGGTTCTCGTGGAACGGGGTTGACTTTGACAACTGACAACGGCACACAGTTTACGTCAGCACGATATGTCGAAACCCTGAATCGGCTGGGCATCACGCATCGACGCACGGCTTACAACCATCCCGAGGGCAACAGTTACATCGAACGGTTTCATCGCAGCTTAAAAGAAGAGGAGGTGTGGCTCAACGAATACCAGAACTTCGACCAGGCCGAGTTGAGTATCGCTCGCTGGATCGAGGAGTACAATCACGACCGTCCGCATCGCGGACTCCGGGGCAGAACACCGCACGAATCCCGTGCTCAGTTCCTTGCCCAAACCCTTACTTCAAATATGGCCCCTTGTGTCTAGTTTGTTGGGGTGCACTACACGCTGTTCTTTTGCTAGCCTCTCCTGTTCTGCAAGGACGACTCCCTATGGCGTGGCCTTTGATGGGGCCAACATCTGGGTGGCGAATGTCTTCAGCGACACAGTTTCAAAACTGTAGGCAGCTCGGCGCGACTACAACACCGGACAATGTGGACGGCTCGGACGACGAACGACCTAGGCCCGCAACATAGTCGAGGTCTTCGAGTCGGAGCCTGGGAGCACGGTTGCGATGTTGGTATTGTCCTGAACGTTGGTCGCACAGTGGCATCGGGTTAAGGCACAGGCCGAATAGTTGACGTTAAATCGCCTCACTCATAAGCCCCCCACGAGGGCAGCCTCAATTCTTGAATTCGGACTCAGCCCATTTGCCTCAGCAACATTGGAAAACCGCACTCCTCACGTTGGTGTCCGCATGCATCAACTGTTCGGCCGGGAGTGAGGGATGAGCCTGGAGCATCCGAACTGCTGAAGCCCTATGATGCCCGGCAGATTCAGTGCTATCCAAGACTCGGACGCGCTTTTCTCCGCAGTCTCCGCGAGTTGACACGCCATAGCTGTGAGCACTCGCGTTAACAGCGTGGTGAACGACGACGAAGAATGCTCCCTAAGTGTGGAACCTATGCC
>JBEKOW010000218.1:0-7478 GCA_049521375.1 Terriglobales bacterium | reverse complement strand
CGAGGGAGGCTCGGATTAGGCTAAGAAAACTGCGAATAATTCCCCCACCCGGCCCAGTCATCCTGAGAGTCCATGACTTTTTCTCACTTCTCCACCATCTCACTTGGAACCGCAGTCATCCTGAGCGGAGCGGGAACTTCACGAAGGGAAGTTCCTGCGAAGTCGAAGGATCCCTGCGTTCTACCAACCCCTATCCTCCAGGAAGTCGCGTCGGGAATTCCGTTTCAGCCCGCCCTCGGTGAAGCCGAACCGAACGCCGGCCAAGTCCCGCGAAGCGTGGCAGTTGCGAGTCGAAAGGATCCCTGCTCCACCGGAAACCGGCCAGTCACTAGAATGATCTCCGGGCTTCGCGGCGTTTCGGGACCTGCCCTACGTACGATTACGTCCGATAGTTTCCATCTCAGGCCGCACGGGATGTCCCGCTTCATACGCCGCGATTTCCGCCTCATGCTGCAGCGTAAGTCCGATATCATCCAACCCTTTCAGCAGACAGTGCTTTGCGAATTCATCCACGGCGAAGGTGGCCGAGAAACCCCGTCCATCCTCCACACGCTGCGACTCAAGATCGACGGTGAGCCGGTAATTCTCGATTTCCTTGGCGCCGCGCATTATCTCCGCCACCTGCTCGTCGCTAAGGCGTACAGTCAGCAGGCCATTCTTAAGGCTGTTATTGGCAAAGATGTCGGCAAACGACGAAGCGATAACTACGCGGAAACCGAAATCCGCCAGCGCCCACACGGCATGCTCGCGCGAGGACCCGCAGCCAAAATTCTTCCCGGCCACCAGGATGGACGCACCCTGGTAGCGAGGCGCATGCAGCACAAACTCCGCGTTCTTCTTGCCGTCCGCCGAGAAGCGCCAGTCGTTAAACAGGAATTCACCGAAGCCGGTCCTCTCGATCCTCTTCAAAAACTGCTTGGGGATGATCTGATCCGTATCGACGTTGACGCGATCCAGCGGAGCAACGAGCCCCGTATGTTTGCGAAATGGTTGCATAAGCTCTTCTAGAGTTTCGGAGCCCGCGGAGTCAGCAATCCGGATTGTGAGTCATCCGAAGTAGCGGCCCTAAATTACCGCCGCGAAGTTTTTGCCAACGACGATCGACGAACGACCAAAGACGAACGACCAACGACTAGTTGAACCGCCAGTTCCGTATATCTGTAAAGTGCCCTTCAATCGCGGCCGCCGCCGCCATCGCCGGGGAAACCAGATGTGTCCGTCCCCCACGCCCCTGCCGCCCTTCAAAATTCCGGTTGCTCGTCGAAGCGCAGCGTTCCCCAGGTTGCAGAATGTCGGGATTCATCCCCAGGCACATCGAACATCCCGATTCACGCCACTCAAACCCGGCATCCACAAAAATACGGTGCAACCCCTCCTGCTCCGCCGCGTGCTTGATGGCCTGCGAACCGGGCACAACCATTGCCCGGACCTTTGAATTCACATGTCGACCTTTGGCCACACGAGCCGCCGCGCGCAGATCTTCAATCCGCGAATTGGTGCAGGATCCGATAAAGACTCGGTCCACCGCAATCTGCTCAATCGGCATTCCCGGCTCAAGATCCATGTAGGCCAGCGCCTGTTCAGCAGCCCGGCGATCGGATTCCTCCGCAAAACTCGCCAACTCCGGCACCCGCGCGTTCACGGCAACAACCATCCCCGGATTCGTTCCCCACGTCACAAAAGGCGCCAATGAAGCCGCATCGATCTCGATCACGCGATCGTACCGGGCGCCCGGATCGCTCGCCAGCGTCCGCCAGTAAGAAACACTAGCATCCCAGTCTTTACCCTTGGGAGCAAATCGACGGCCATGGATATAAGCAAACGTAGTCTCGTCGGGCGCAATCAGCCCAGCGCGCGCTCCTGCCTCAATGCTCATATTGCAGAGCGTCATTCGCCCTTCCATGGATAGAGCGCGCACCGCCTCGCCCGCGTACTCGATCACATGCCCGGTAGCGCCATCGGTGCCGATGCGGCCGATGATTCCCAGCGCGATGTCCTTGGCGGTAACACCCTCGGGCAGTTTGCCCCGCACGTGGATCAGCATCGACTTCGCCTTGTTCTGCGGCAGGCATTGCGTCGCCAGCACGTGTTCTACTTCCGACGTCCCGATGCCAAACGCCAGCGACCCAAACGCGCCGTGAGTCGAAGTGTGGCTGTCGCCGCAGACAATCGTCATGCCCGGCAGCGTAATGCCGAGTTCCGGCCCGATCACATGAACGATCCCCTGTTCAGCGGAATCCATATCAAAGAAGGGAACGCCGAACTCGCGGCAATTTTTCTGCAGCGCCTCAATCTGCTTCGCCGCAATCGGATCGGTGATTGGCAATCCTCGCGGCGTGGTCGGGATATTGTGATCCACCGTGGCCACCGTGCGCAGAGGCTGGCGAAGCCGCCTGCCATTCGCGCGCAGCCCGTCAAAGGCCTGCGGCGAAGTCACTTCGTGCACCAGGTGCAGGTCAATATAAAGGAGCGCCGATTGTCCCGGAGGTGCCGCCACCAGGTGAGCGTCCCAGATTTTGTCGAACAGTGTGCGTGCGGACATTTCTACAATTCGTCTTTCAAAAGCATTTCCTGAGCTAATGACTCCCAGCTCGTCCGCAGATCAGGAAGTAACCTGGCTCCACGCGACCGGCGTTTTAATAGTTTACTCAATCAACCCTTCCGTGATTACTGCCAAGACGCTTTTTTCGGCTGGAAGCGCGGCGGGCAGCCGTTTCATTTATGATTCAAAAAACGACAATTGAGGTTTAATTGCATGATCAACGGCAAGCGCATTGCCGTGGTGCTGCCCGCCTATAACGCGGAAAAGACCCTCGAAGCGACCGTTCGCGAACTCCCCGGTCTGGTCGATACCACCATCCTCGTGGACGACCACAGCACCGACCGCACCGTGGAAATCGCCCAGCGCCTCGGTCTGCAATCCTTCGTCCACGATCGCAACTACGGATACGGCCGCAACCAGCAGACCTGCTATCGCGAAGCGCTCGCAGCGGGCGCAGACGTAGTCATTATGGTGCACCCCGACTATCAGTACACGCCCTTGCTCGTGACCGCCATGGCCAGCATGGTCGCCTACGGCGTCTATGATGTCGTCCTCGGATCCCGCATCATTGGCGGCACCGCCTTACGCGGCGGCATGCCTTTCTACAAGTACGTCTCGAACCGCCTGCTGACCGCCTTCGAAAACATGTTTCTCGGAGTCAAGCTCTCCGAATATCACACCGGATACCGCGCCTTCAGCCGCGACGTGCTGATGCGCCTGCCCCTCGGCGAAAACAGCGACGACTTCGTCTTCGACAACCAGATGCTGGCGCAATGCGTCTACTTCGGTTTCCGCATCGGCGAGGTGTCTTGCCCCACGAAATACTTCGAGGAAGCCTCCTCCATCAATTTCCGGCGCAGCGTGCAATACGGACTCGGCGTGCTGAAGACCACCCTGCAGTTCGCGCTCCAGCGCGCCGGCATCAGCCACTTCGGCATCTTCAGCGAGAGCGGTCGCCACCTCGAACGCCACTATTACAAGCCCGGAGCCACCAAGGGCTCAGAGTCCGGACTTTGATCGCATCGCCCCCGAACACTGTTGTGCAAAACGGAAGGCAATCCCGCCTGCGAAACGCGGCCCTCATGTTCGTGGCGGCGACAATTGCGTTCCTGATCCTGGGCTATCATCCCGGCCTCGAAGACGACGCCTTTTATCTCGCCGCCATCAAGCGCAATTTGAACCCCGCACTTTTTCCGCACGACGCCGATTTCTTTCGGCTACAGTTTCAGGCAACAATCTTCGACAAGGCGGTAGCCGCATTCGTTCGCGTCACTCATCTCCCGCTGAGCGTCGCGGTTCTCCTCTGGCAGTTCTCCGCCATTCTCCTGATCCTCTGGGGATGCCTCGCCATCGCCCGCCGCTGCTTTACCGGGCCCCACGCGCAGTGGGCAGCCGTGGCCATGGTCGCCGCGCTGCTGACAATTCCCGTCTCCGGCACCGGCATCAGCCTGGTCGATCAATATCTTCATCCCAGGGCGGTAGCCACTGCCGCCATACTCGCCGCCATCGTCGCGACCCTCAAGAGACAGCGCCTCGTCGCCGGACTGCTTTTGGCCCTCGCCCTCCTGATCCATGCCATCATGGCCAGCTTCGGCATTTCCTTTTGCATTTTTCTCGCATGGAACAATTCGCCCCGCAAAATGATGGATCAGGTGAAGAAGGACCGCGAACTAGCGCCCATCGCCCTCCTTCTACCGCTGGGCTGGCTCTTCGAGCCCGCGACCGACGCCTGGCGCCAAGCCGCCGCCACTCGCAACTTTTATTTTCTCGGCCGCTACCACTGGTACGAATGGTTGGGAGTCTTCGCCCCCATGGCACTGCTGGCCCTGTTCGCCCAAATCGCACGACGCACGCAGGCCCGAGTTCTCGAACGCCTGGCCTCGCGTCTGATGTACTTCGCGATCTTCCAGCTCTCCGTGGCACTGGTCATCATGTTGCCTCCTTCTCTGGAGCGCCTCCGGCCCTTCGAGCCGATGCGCTACCTTCACCTCGTTTACCTGCTCATGTTCCTGATCGCCGGAGGCCTGATCGGCGAATACGTTTTAGGTACACACGTCTACCGCTGGCTCATCCTCTTCGTCCCGCTCTGTCTGGGCATGTTCTATGCGCAGCGCCAGATGTATCCCTCTACCGCGCATCTCGAACTGCCCGGCGCACCGCCCGGCAACGACTGGGTAGCGGCCTTCGATTGGGTCCGGCAAAATACTCCCACCGATAGTCTCTTCGCCCTGGACCCCTATTACATGCAACTTCCCGGTGAGGATTATCACGGCTTCCGCGCTCTGGCCGAACGCAGCGCGCTAGCCGATCTTGTAAAAGATGGAGGCATGGCCGCCCGTGTCCCGCGCCTCGCGCCGCGCTGGCTGCGCGAAGTAAATGCTACGCGCGGCTGGCACAATTTTCAGTCCAACGATTTCCAATCTTTGAAAAATTCCTTCGGTGTGAACTGGGTCATCCTCGCGAAACCGGGCGTAGCAGGTATGACGTGCCCCTACGAAAATCGCAGCGTGATGGTGTGCCGCCTTGAGTAGCGAGACTGGTATTCAAGAATCCCCGAT
Organism: Terriglobales bacterium; assembly: GCA_049521375.1. GTDB lineage: Bacteria > Acidobacteriota > Terriglobia > Terriglobales > Acidobacteriaceae > Acidiflorens. Next base: position 2,378 of record JBEKOW010000218.1, on the reverse strand, counting down.
GCAAAAGAAGTGGAACAACCGTTGGCCTCCCTACGTTCTCATGGTCTGCGTCGGCCTCGCGATCAGAGTCGCCGTCACTCACTTCCTCTATCCCGAGTGGCTGGACCCTTTCGTCCTCGAGCATTGGGCCTTCGGCCGGATCGGCCGATCCCTCGCCCTCGGCCATGGCTTCGGCAATCCCCTGGCGGATAGCGGCCCATCCGCCCTTCTGCCTCCTGTCTATCCCTACATCCTCGCCGCGATTTTCAAACTCTTCGGCATCTACACCAAAGCCTCCATCATCGCGGCCCTCGTGCTGAACGGAATCATCTCCGCCGCCACCTGCATCCCGGTTTTCTACCTCGCCAGAAAAAGCTTCGGCGATCGGGCAGCAAAGTGGGCCGGCTGGGGCTGGGCGCTCTCGCCCTACGGAATTTACTACGGTGCCGATTGGGCTTGGTCCACCTGCCTCGTCACTCTGCTGCTTTGTTGCCTTTTTCTCTGGGCCTTGGATCTCGAGGCATCGAACCGCATTCGGGACTGGATCGGCTTCGGCGCGCTAAGTGGCTTCGCCGCTCTGACCGAACCCTCTGTCCTTTCCGTGTTGCCCTTTCTAGGATTGTGGACCTGCTACCGGCGCTACTGCCTGCGTCGCCGCTGGCTGCTTCCCGCCACCGCCGCCGCATTAGCCGTGCTCGTTGTCCTTACGCCCTGGGGAGTTCGCAACTACCGCATCTTTCACAAGGTCATCCCCGTCCGCAGCGGGTTGGGCCTCGAGCTATACATCGGCAACAACGGATACTCCACTTCGTGGGTGAACCGCGACCTTCACCCCAACCACAACGCCGCCGAGCAGTCGGAATACGAGCGCACCGGCGAAATCGCCTACATGGACCACAAGCGCCTGCAGGCCATCGACTACATCCGCGCTCATCCCGCATGGTTTGCCCGGATGACGCTCCGCCGCTTCGTCTACCTCTGGACCGGCTATTGGAGCCTAAGCCGTGAATATCTCAAAATGGAGCCACTAGACCCACCCAACATCTTTGTATGTACAACGCTGACCCTGCTAGCCCTGCTCGGCCTGTGGCGGTGCTATAAGAAAGACTGCGCGCTAGCCGTTCGTTACGCGATCGCCATGGCTTGCTACCCCGCCGTCTACTGCCTGACCCATCCCGAGACGTACTATATCCGCCCCCTCGACCCAATCATCGACGTGCTAGCCGCCTACGCAGTAGTGACCCTGTTGCGCTCGGGGAAAAACACAGCAAGAAACCACTAGCAGGGAAAAACACGAAGGCTGCCCCATCCTGACGCCGCGTCTAGTGCGGCGTTAGGGTGGGAAAGCGATGCAGTCGGGCCCCACCCGCGACCCCCAAGCTTGCCGCTCCTTCCCGCCCCGATTAACATCTAACCATCTGAATGTCGACCACCGCCACAGCACCGGTCGTCCGCCACAAACCCCGATTGGTCTTCAGCGAGATCTTCAGCTTCGCCTTCGACACCTTCCGCACCAACAAGGTCCGCTTCCTTCTGACTGCTCTGGGCATGATGATCGGCACAGCCTCGCTGATCCTGGTCACAACGATCGGCCTCACCGGAAAGCAATATGTCCTGAGCCTGATTCAGGGAATCGGCACCAACATGGTCGAAGCCGAATATCAGGCTGGAGGCGACACCGGCCAAAGCTCTCCCGACGATCTGACCGTCGATGACATGCGTGCCGTCCAGTTGCAGGTCCCCGGCATCGCCGCTGCCTCCCCCGTCGTGCCACTGTTTGAGCGCATCGCGGTCGGCAACGGAAAAGAGCGCGACATCCAGGTGCTCGGAGTCGAGCCCGCCTATCTCAACGTCCGCAACCTGGTGGTTCTCTCCGGACGCTTCTTCGACGCCCAGGATTCCCAGGCCCATAACAAGGTAAGCGTGGTGACGCAAAAGCTCGCCGAAGATCTCTACGGCTCTTGCTCGAACGCGATGGGAAAAACCGTCAACATGAGCGGCCTCCCGTTCAGCATCATCGGATGCTTTCGCGAACGCGTCGACACCTTCGGCCAGTCCGAAGTCACCGACCGCACCATGCTGATCCCCTATTCCGTAAGCCGCTACTTCCAGTCCACGCCGAACGTCCGTCAGATTTATTTCGCCGCCGCCGACGGCTCGCAGGTCATTCCCATTACCGCCCAGATTCAGCGCGTCATCCAGTCCCGCCACCGCGCGAACTCTGTTTATCGCGTGCAGAATCTTACTCAGTTGTTGGCCGTGGCCGACAAGACCGCCAATGCCCTCACGGCCGTGCTGCTCGCCGTGTCTCTCGTCGTCCTTCTGGTGAGCGGCATCGGAATCATGAACATCATGCTCGCCACCGTCAGCGCCCGTATCCGCGAAATCGGAATTCGCAA
>JBEKOW010000217.1:0-7489 GCA_049521375.1 Terriglobales bacterium | reverse complement strand
TCGCTGACACACACTCCGGACGTCGATATTAATTTCGGTCTGGGAGATCGCATCCAGCTCACCTATGAAAGCGCGTGGCTGCGCGTGCACAACCCCTCCCAGCCCGTGAAATATGGATTGGAGCAGGATCAACTCGGCGTGAAGTGGCGTTTTTATGACGCGGGCGAGCACGGCTCGGCCTTCTCCGTTTTCCCGCAGCTTTCGGTAAACAACCCCAATCACTCTGTCCAGCGCGAGATTACTCCTCCGGGTGCGAGCCTGATTCTGCCCGTCGAATTCACCAGGAAGTTAGGCCCGGTCGACGTCAACCTCGAAGCCGGCTATCAATTCGTACATCTTGGTTTGGATGGATGGTTAACGGGCCTGGTCGTAGGCCGCGACATTACGAAGAAACTCGAGATCGACTCGGAACTCTACGCGACCGGCACATGGCGTCCCGGATACGCTCAGCCTACCTTCGATGTAGGCGCGCGCTATAAACTCCATCGACCTCTGATCCTTTTGCTCATGGCTGGACGCGCGCTTGAGCCCACGCACAGTAATCAGCCATCCTTCGTCGGCTACTTCGGCGTTCAACTATTGCTGCCGCCCAAATCCTATGAGAAGGAATGAAAGTAGCGCTGGCGCCTAGCGCTCGACTCCGGGCAATCCGCAATCAGCTACGGTTTGCTCTCGATCCTGGCATTCGCTGCCTTGCGACTGATCTCCTGATTCCCAGCCGTAACCTGCGGCTTGCTCAGCGTCCCCGTAAGTTTCCATGTTTGCTCATCGTCGCGCGTAAGGGTGATATTGAGCCCTTCGGCGGCCGAGGCCGTTCCGCCCACTCGGTACAAACCGTCCCGCGATTCGAGCCTTCCTCCCGCCAGTTCCCAGACGCCCTTATTGACACGCAGGTTCCCCGTGAAGCGATGAATGGGAAGAGGCCCATCCGAAGGAGAAAGCTGAACATGAGCGAGGCGGCCGTTGTTGATCACAAACTGTAATCTGCCGTCGGCGTGGGCCAGCAGATCGGCAAAGTCGTCCCCCGAAGTTTCCATCTCGAAATTGCCATTGCCGTTTCCGGCAATCCACGCGTCGTTCGTCAACCCGGCTAACTGCGCCAACGAAATTGTCTGCAACGTGCCCGTGCCGTGGTAGCGCACCGGCTGCACGGTGGTATCGATCGTCCAGGTCCCCTGCTGCGTGCCCTGCCACAGCTGTCCCCGCAGAGAGGCAAGCCCGATCTTGCCCCGGTCCAGGGTCAGCTGTGCCGTGAGTTGCGTAGCCACGAGTTTTCTCAGCCCGAGCCGCGCGACATGCAAGTTGCCGTGCGCTTGTAGCGCAAGCAGAGGCGAAGGCCCCTGCTGGTCGGTCGAACTCAGAATCCGGTACCACGGACGTTTTGCGGGATGAGGCGTGAACCATTCCGAAAGGTCCGCCGCCGAGAGTTGGTCGGCGGTGAGATCAAACTGAAACAGGCACGCCGGAGCGCAATGTCGAGGCGCGGTGACCGAGCCGCTCCAGTGCGTGCTCCCGGTCTGCGCCGAAAGCTTCTGCAGCCAAAATGCGTCCGGAGCGAGCACCACGGTAGCGGAAGAAATCTCAATCGGAGTATTCACGCCTCGTGTCTCAGCCCGCACATTCCGCAGTTGCGCCGTCCCGAATGCCGTGGGAGAGGCAAGTCCCCTCCACCCGCCGGAAACGCTCACGTCCAGTTTGGCTTCGCCTTCCGCGGCTGGGCGCGCCGCCGGCAAGCCAAGGGTGTGCTCCAGCCGAAACAGGTTCTTCAGGTCCACATCGCCGCGCAAAAAGAAACGATACCCGGAAGCCGAAACCCAACCGCCCGCACTTAAAGGTGCGGACGCGTTCACCTTCATCGAGGCCGGACCAATCCGCAAATGAGCTTCGGCCGGTTCAGACTCTTTACCCCTGGCGTCCTGCGCCCCCGCCATTGGCCGCGCCCTCACGCGCTCCGGCTTGCAGCAACTCGCGTCCTCAATCAGTGATAGAGGAATATTGCCGAGCGAGACGACTTCCGCTCCCGCATTCGACATCAGGCTCACATCCGTCGCAGTGCCGCTCCCGGTAAGTTTCGCAAGCCCCAGCCCATTGCTTGCAGCGTGAAATTCCCCGTCCAGCGTGCCTTCCGCAGTGAGGTCGGAGGGCAATTGCTGCTTTGCCTCATGCAGCAACGCGAGCGCCGAGGCGAGCGGCAACTTCGAGGCCGCCAGCGTAAGATCGTAGCCGGGGCGCGCCGTCGTCGCGTCCACTTTCCCGCGCAGGCGAAGCCTCCCATCGCCGATCGGCGATTCGCAGAGCAGATCGCTGAGGGATCGGCTGGTTGCGTTGTATTTGCCCGCGCAGTTGGTCGCGAGATTCACAATCCGGTTATCGAGGATGTCGTAGCGACGGAATCCCGCGATCACCGCCCGGCTCTCCACCGTGAGCGCTTCCGGAGTGCCCTCGAGATTCGCCGTGATGTCCACGCCTCCCCGCCATCCGCGGTCGGAGCCCGTCAGCAACGTCGTGATCTGTCCGAGCTGTCCCTTCTCCCATGCGAGGCTCAGCCGCAAGGGAGTAAGGTGCAGGCCCGGAGCGCGCTGCCACGTGGCATTCACCAGCAACTGGCCGGTGTCCGTAAGGTTGAAGTCCGTGCGCACTGGTTGCGCCTTCATGCGCGCGCCCCACGAGTTCTCCGAATCCTGCCACAGCGCTACATCCGCATCCGTGAGCGCGTAGGACGTTTTCACCTGCCCCAGCTTGAAATTGATGCGGGCATTGCTCGCTTCGAGGTAGGGAAACGCCGGCCGCCGCTCCGAAGTCGCCTTCAGCGTCGGAGCCGCCGGAATTTGCGCATTGCGCTCCAGCAGGCTGGCCAGATTCCAGCGGCCGTCGTTGCTGCGCACGATGTTGATGCTGGGCTCGGTCGCGCTCAGCGTGGCGATCTCAAGTTTGCCGCGCAGCAGGGAACGAAAACGAATCGCGGCAAAAACATCTTGCGCACGGATCATCGGCTCTGCGCTGAAGGCGGGGTCGTCGTAAATGACCAGGCCTTCCAGATCGAAACCCGGTCTTGGCAAAATGCGAAAGCGCACGTCCTCGATCGCAACCCTGCGGCCCAGTGCCGATCCAATCGACCCCGCAATCTGGTTGCGCAACTGGCGCACCCCGGGCCGGAACAGAAAAAGAATCAGCAGCAGCCCCGCAATCGCCGCCAGCCCGCGCCTGGAACGCACAAAATTCACCTTACGATCCGAAACGTGCGCGACCAGCGGGTTTCGCCAAAAAAATGAGCCACGATGTGGGCCATGAATCCGAGGCGGTCGCTCCAACTGCTCATCTGGTATTGATCCGGGGGCGTGACAAATGACCAGTAGATAAACATTGGCCTCCCAATCACGTTCGCCCTGGGAATAAAGCCCCAGTAGCGGCTGTCGTAACTGACGTCCCGGTTGTCGCCCATTGCGAAGTAATTCTCGGGAGGCACCACGATGTCGTCTCCCTGCACGTATTCGGGCATTTCCCGCATCCACTTCTCGTTGCTGACTCCCTCTTGTTCGGAAGGCGGCACGGCGGGAAAGTTATCGCGATATGGATTGTAATCGTCCATTTTGTGCTGGACGTAAGGCTCATCGAGTTTCCGCCCGTCGCGGTAGACCGCGCCGTCGCGCAGATGAATGCGATCTCCCGGGACGCCGATGATGCGCTTCACCACGAATAAGCCGGGCTGCTCGGGCGACAGGAATACCACGATGTCCTCACGGTGGATGCTCCGGTAAGGCAGCAGCGGCCCCAGCCAATGCGCCGCGGCGGCGAACTGCTCCCGGTTTACAAATACGTGATCGCCGATCAGCAGCGTATCTTCCATGGAACTGGAGGGAATTTCGAACGCCTGCAGAATAAACGTAATAATGAACAACCCGGAAATCAGGACGCCCGCAATCGAAGAAAGAAATTCGATCGTGGTCTCTCGCGGCCTCTCGTTTTGTTCGACTTCTTTCTCGTTCCTCGACGCCATCGGTTCCTCAGGCTCTTTGTGTCTCGGCCATTCGCTGGAGGCCAGCCTTCACCTCGGAATCCGCATCGTGCGTGACCAGCGCGTCTCGTCGAAGAAATGCAGAATCGTATGCGCCATCGAGGCGAAACGATCGCCCATATCGGTTTTCAGATACTCGTCCGGCGGAGTGATAAACGACCAGTAGATGACCAGCGGACGCCCAATCACATTCGCGCGCGGCAGAAATCCCCAGTACCGGCTGTCATAACTCACGTCCCGGTTATCGCCCATCGCAAAATAACTGTTCGGCGGAACGACGATGTCTTCCCCATCGATATGCGCCGGCATCTCCATGCGCCATTTATCGTTGCGCACCCCATACATGGGAGATGGCGGCACTGCGGGAAAATTATCGCGGTAGGGATTGTAGTCACCCGCCCCCACGTGCTGTACGTACGGTTCGTCGAGTTTTTGTCCGTTGCGGTAAACCACGCCGTCGCGCAGGTGAATGCGATCCCCGGCGACTCCAATGATGCGTTTCACCAGGAACAGCCCCGGCTGTTCGGGAGAGAGGAACACCGCGATGTCGCCGCGTTGCACGTCGCGATATGGCATCAAGGGCCCCATCCAGCGCGTGGGCGGAGCAAATTGTTCGCGGTTTACCAGCAGGTGATCCCCGATCAGCAGCGTGCTCTCCATCGAACTCGAAGGGATGGCAAACGTCTGGAAAACAAACGTCATGATGAAGAGCACGGTGGCGAGCAATCCCGCAATGGAGGCCAGAAATTCTACCGTCGTCTCTTCCGGCTTCTCGCCGGGTGGAACCTCGTTCAAGGACGAGACGGATTTCCGCTTCTCCGCCTCATCCACGGCTACCGGTGGCTTGCTCGTTTTTTCTTTTGCAGGCACGCTATTTCCATCTCCGGAGATTTCTTTCCCGGCTCTTCTCAGGCTTTACCGCAACCAATCGCTCAACGCACCAGCCTGAAGGTCCGTCCCCAGCGCGTCGTTTGAAACACGTGCGTTACCGCATAGGCGAGGTGATAAAGTCTATCACCCGGAGTTGGCGAGCCGTAAAGATCGTTGCTCGTCCCTCCCGACGACCAGTAAATCATGAGCGGCCGCCCGATAATATTCTCCCGCGGCACAAATCCCCAGTAACGGCTGTCCTGGCTGTCGTCGCGATTGTCGCCCAGCACAAAATAATGGCCTTCCGGAACGATCAACTGGTGATCCTCCACGAATTTCGGCATCTGGCGCCACCATTTCGCGTCGATCCCGAACGGCGCTGTGTCGGTTCGCGGAAAATCGTCGCGGTAAGGATCGTGCACGCCCCCGATGAACTGCGCGAACCCTTCCTCCTGCGCAACTCCGTTGACGAACACCCGCTTGTTGATCAGGCGGATCCGGTCTCCCGGCAGCGCCACCACACGCTTCACAAAGTCCTGCGCCGGATTCACCGGATAATGAAACACGATGACGTCCCCCCGCCGGATCTTGCGGTAGGGCAACAGACGGCTCAGGATTCCCGCATCGCCGTAACAAAGCTTATCGACCAGCAGGTAGTCGCCGATCAGCAGCGTCTGCTCCATCGACTCCGATGGAATCGTGAAGGCCTGCGCCAGAAAAGTCACCACGAACACAGCGATCGCCACCGTCCCGGCAACCGATTGAATCGTTGCCGGCCATTCGCCGCTCAGGATTTTCTCACTCCACGACATGATTTGAATCAATCATTGGTTCGATTCGAGGATCGCGATTTGAGGCCTGCAACTCGAGGCTAAAGACGCTTTTCCGCATCTGCTAGGATGCGCTCTTCTCACCACTCGAAGCCCGGCCCTCCGGCAACCTGGACAAATGCTCCAGCACCTGCCGCGCCGCCTCCTGCTCCGCCCGCTTTTTCGTTGCCCCTTCTGCCCGGCCCACAAATTGCGCCTCGGCCTCCGGTAGCCTCGCCTCCACCGTAAACGTCTTGCGGTGTTCCGGCCCTTCCTCTTTTACGAGGACATAAACCGGTTGCGCCCTCCCGCTCGCCTGCAGCGTTTCCTGCAATGCGGACTTGAAGTCCATTACCGGGAGCGCGCTGGTCTCCAGTTTCATGTGCGCCAGTTCCGGTTCCACAATCGCGCGCACGATAAAGTCTCGGGCCACCTGCCAACCGCCGTCCAGGTAGAGCGCCGCGAGGATCGCCTCCAGGGCGTCCACCAGGAGGCTAGCCTTGCTGCGGCCGCCGCTCTTTTCTTCGCCGCGGCCCAGCCGCATGTAGTGCCCGATCTGTAATTGCTCCGCGACGCGCAGCAGATGCCGCTGCCCCACCAGGTGAGCCCGCAGTTTGGACAGTTGGCCTTCGTGGAATTCCGGATAACGATGGAAGAGAGTCTCGCTGGCCACCAGTCCCAGCACCGCGTCTCCCAGAAACTCGAGCAACTCGTTGTCGCCGCCGCCCGAAAAATTCGAAGGCGCGCCCGACGCCTCCACTTCGCGCGCCTGCGAACTGTGCGTAAGAGCCTGCTCGATCAGTTCCTGGCGCTGAAAGTGGTATCCCAAGCTCTCTTCGAGCGCCATCAGTTCAGGTGACTTCATCGGCAATCGCAGTCGGCACTTGACCAGACCGTTGCCGGCCCGGTCCAATGCCCTGCCCGTTTATTTCTTGGGAGTTTGCGCCTGTGCAGGTACGCCTCCCGTGAGTTGCTGCAGGCGCTCCCGCTCCCGGCGCGCCGAACTCCCGATTGCGGTGTTGTCCTGCGTCAGTTCCACCGCCCGGTTGGCGATCTTCAAGGCCTCTTCATATTTTTGCTGCTTGTCCAGTGACAATGCCAGCCGCAGTACATCCGGGGCATAGGGCTGGCTGGGAAAAGCGTCGATCGCCTTCTGAAAATCGGTCTGGGCAGCCACAAAGTTATTCCGGTTGTACTCGATCGCTCCCATCGTCGAGTAAGCCTGGGAACGCATTCCCGACTTGTATGCGTCGATCTTGTCCTGCGGAGTTCCCGCCGGGACTGCGACGTCCGTGTCGATGGTCTCCAGCGCCTTCTCCGCCATCTTCATACCTTCCGCATAGCGCTGGTCCTTGTCGAGATCGGAATCCCGGGTCCGCTCTGCGATCACTTCCGCAACCGTTGTCAGGGCATCCGGATCGTTCGGATCGATGGCCAGCACTTTCCGTCCGACCGCTTCCGTCTTCTCCGCGTTGTTGGCATTCTGGTACAAGTGCATCACGTTCTTGTAAAGCAGCACCCGGAGCTCGCTGTCCGGATATTTAAGCGCGAAATCGTCGGATGCCTTCTCCTGCGCGGCCGCGTCCGTCGTCGCCGCCGCTGCCTTGTATGCGTCGAACTCGGGCTGCGTCTTGGCTTGTGGTGGACGTTTAACCGCGGGCTGTGTTGCCGTTCCCTGCGCCGGAGCAGTTCCCGGGGCCGGAGCAGTTCCCTGGACCGGTGCCGCCTGGCCCGCTGCCGGCGCCGTCTGCGCCGCCACTCGCGTGCCTTGGGCCACAACCCAAATCGCAAGAGT